>CAZNRT010000014.1:13795-34335 GCA_964575445.1 uncultured Proteiniphilum sp.
AAAGTACTTTCGATTGTTTTAATGACTCGTAAACCATCGAAAGTGATTTATGTTAAATCGCAAAATTTCAAATAATCAATCTCATCAATTACAAAATCCAGTAGAACTTGCTTCATTTTTATAAAAATAAGAGCCTTCAAGATGTCTTGTAGCATGGTGTAAGTAGAAAATTGTGACGGGATACCTGAAATAATCGAGAGCAATAAACGAACGTAATCATCTTATGTCTAACAGCTTACCAATCCATAAAGTATCGCCAAATAGATATAGAATAAAAGTTGCAACACTGAGATGTAATAATTAGGTAAATATTTAAGTTATCAATTTGTTTCTTAAAAGTATTTTTAGTAGTTTTGTATCGCAATGGAGTCAAGCGTGGTTCCTCGCACACTTCTTGATTTCATTTTAATTATTAATATAAAAAGTTTTTAATATGAAAAAAAGAAGCGAGATTAAAATTCCTATAAGCTGGATTTGGGCTTTAGATATAGCCGAGTTTCCACAACTAATTTTTTCGGTTAATGCTACAATAGCAGAAACCACGCAAAAATTAAGTGAAGATGCCAGATTGATCATGGCGTTCGACAAATTGAAAAGACAGCAAGCCAACATGCAGAAAATAAGGCTGTATGTACGCAATCAAGACTTGACAAAACAGATTGGTGAGCAAGACAACAAGCGCAAGCGTAGTCTCACAATGATTTCCCAGATAGTGAAATCACGGCTCAAAGCTCATGACAATTTGATGTCCGAACATGCCAGAGTTCTTTATAATTGGATTTTTGGGATAGCACCCGATTTGCCTTACTATTCACGCAATAGAACAACGAGACATATCAACGTTATTATCGAAGATACCGAAAGTAAAGAAAAAATTAATGAAGCAATTGATTATCTCAATTTGAGAGACGATTTTGATTCTTTAATTGAAACTAATGGCAAATACGAAGCTCTTAAATTAGAAAACGACCTTTTGTTTGTGGCAAAAAACATGTCATCAAAAGAGAAATCTAAATTAAAACAAGAAGCTTATAGGGCATTGTGCAATTTTATTACGACGTTGCAAACAAGCATTGAATGGTTTGGTGAAGAGCAATACAAGGAATTGTATCTTGCACTAAAGAAAACTCTGGGAGATTTTCATACTGCACTAAAGATGCGCAGAAAGAAAAAATCTGAGTCCAATCCAAATGATGAAACCGTTGAAAAGAATGCTAAAGCTAAAACTATCTACCAAGATACAGCAAGCCACAGCAATTCTAATTCAGCCACCAGCAGTGAAATCAGCCATAAAGCTGATATTGCATCTGAAGCTGACAACAATGTCAACTCTGAGGTTAGTGCTTAACTATTAGTTTACAGGGCTATGAGTAAGCCTTACCTTTATTAGGGATCGTGTGCGAGGACACGATCCTTTTTTTGTTTGGGTTGGTTTGAGGGGGTAATTTGGAATCATTTTGAGGAATGACGAAATTGTGTGTTAGGAGGGGAAAGTAATTGCTAAAATATGGGGAGTTTTATTTGCTAATTACAGAAGAGATATACGTTATAAATAAATGCATGAAACATATAAGGGTGAAATCACACTGTGATACACCCTTATAAGTATTTCGGTTTTTTAAAAATTATTCTATTAGTTCTTTCAATTTGTTTACAAGTGCTTCACCTCGTAAGTTCTTCTCGATAATACGCCCTTCTTTATCAATTAAATATACCTGAGGTATAGCTGTTATATTATAAGCATATGCTGATGGGCATTCCCATCCCTTGATGGATGACACATTAATCCAAGTCATTTCATGCTCTTTAACAGCAGTTCTCCACAAATCTACTGAATCATCCAACGATACGCCATAGACTTCAAAATCATTATTCTTGTACTTTTCATACATCGCATTAACATTAGGAAGTTCTTTCAAACAAGGACCACACCATGATGCCCAAAAATCTAACAAGACATATTTGCCTCTCAGTGAAGATAACTTCACATTAATACCATTAACGTCTGGAAGATCTATATCTGGAGCTAATCCTCCTACATTTGTTGAACGTAAGGATTCAACTTTAGACGTTAATAATTGCCCTGGGTAAGAGTTTTTAACTTCATTAGTTAGCTTGTTATAGTGTAATTCAATCTTCTCGAAAGAATATCCTGATGCAATTAAATCAGAAATTATATATGTTGTTGCAACTCTATTAATATTTGAATCCAAAAATAGTTCAATATTTTTCTCAACATTTGTTTTCATCTCAGTTGTTGCTTTATACATTGAATCAAGTTTAATGGGATCATCGGCAATATTTGACAAAGCTATTAAACTCGCAAACTCCACTAAACTCTTCCCCAGCATCAATTCCTCACCTCTCTTTAATACATGTTGCTCATCATTACCAGAAATTGAAATATTAAAACTATTAATTTTTTCACCTTTTTTGTTTTCCTTCTTAGAAGCTTCTACAAATAATGGCTTTTCATCCAATAAAAAAGATGAGCTACTCCCCCCTATAACCAAAATACGTCTATCTACATTTTCAAACTTAGCTGAAAGTTCAAATTTTCCATTAAGTACTATTGCTGAATCTTCAATAATATATTCTTTTTTTCCTACTTTATTTTTCACATATATTACCAAGCTATCACCATCCTCTACTGTGCCAAGAATATGATATTTAACCTCTTTAGAACATGAGTTTAATGTTACAATGGACACTAACAATAATATAGAAGTAATTCTATAAAGCGATTTTATTTTATACATATTTTTAAATTATAAGCTTAAAGTCTAAGAGCAATAAATAATTCTAAAATTGCAACAAATTTCATTTCATAACACTTGTTCAGTTAGAGTAATCTTATAAGTTTTATTTGGCTCTAAATTTTGATTAAAAATTAAAAGAAAATTATCTGCAAAAGCTATATCTAATTCATTTTTATTTTTCATCAACTTTGGAGCTTTAATTGAGTAAGGAAAATAAAAAGCTAAAGGAATATCTTTAACATGTACTTCCTTAAATCCCTTACCGCTAACACGATGAATAGAAAAATTTCCATCAGTTTTCAGAGTGATTACATGTTTTTTTCCTTTTCTTTCAATTTTAAACTCATAACCATTCGGCTTGTCAGGATTTCGCACTTTTACATTCCAAGCAGGATCACCATAATACACTACGACATCTCTATCGTAAATAAAACCTAAATCATCCCTATTATGAACGACGTCTTTAAGCTTGCCCAATTGATACTCAATCTGATCTCGTGCTGCATCACCATAAGTTGCAAAGTCTGGGACAATACTTAGAAACTTAGGGTTTCTTCTCAATTCCTGTGTCAACATATCTTGTCTATTCAAAAAAGCAGCTTCAGCAAGTGTAAACTTATTTGGATTCGAGAGAAAATACTTTAATGCACCCCATCCATTTCTGCCATACCATGTAGAGACTACATAACCCAACATTGCTGTTGCACCTCCTCCTGAAAGCCATGCTACAGCCATTGATTGAGGAGAGTTATTTATATCGCCAATGAGACAATTACCTACAGGAAAATAAACACGTGGTTTATCAGTAGCTGGCATATACATTGGTTTTGTAAAGTTTACATATAATCGTCCATCTTTTGACTTTATATTTCCACTTGAAAAAGGCATCTCTAAGTTGTTTTGAGTAGCATGAGATGAGGTTATTATAAAATCAGGGTCTATCTCCTCCCATTTTTTTTGAAAAATAGGTAATAGATTATAGAACTTTTCATTTTCATATACCAATGTCTTGTTTTGGATAGAACTTTTCTCACCCCATTTTCCCATAACACCATCGTCCAACCACGCAAAGTCTGTAAACCATCTTCCACTACTTACTTCCGATGTGCTCGATAAAGCAGATTTTATCAAAAATGGCTCTTTACTTTGTCGAGCAATACGTAATGCATCATCCACCTCATAACCAGTTATTATTCCCCATAAATAATCATCATAGATATCATTGTCAATAGAACGAGCCATACGGTTTCCTTCAACAACAAAATCTCTATTAATTTTCTCAGGGACGTCAACAACGCATAGGTATCTAGGCTCAATTATTCTTAGAGAATCAAGAATTTCACACAAAGATTCCTTATAATATAACAAAGAAGTAAATTCGTGATTTCTTTGAAGTTCTTTTACGACAGACATCCATTCTGTACCCTTTAAACTATCTCTTATGGCAATCACATAATTATCAGTTGCCATTAAAGAATTAGCAAAACTAAAGGTTACAAGAATTGATATTAATAAATACTTTAAATTTCTATTTTTCTTTTCCACCGCTAAATATTTTTATAAGTCCCCCAAGCTTTTCATTCATCTTTTCTTCAAGCTCATCGTGTTTTTTTTGAGCCTCTACAGCCGCATTCATATTTCCCAATTTATTGTTTATCAATACCATAGAAGTATAGAAATTTGCGGGCAAACTAGATTTATTTTCCCTATCTTGTAACTTAGTAATTGCTTCAAGACTATTTTCAAGTAATTGTGGGTCTTCTATATTTTTAGCGATATATTCATACACCGATTGCAAATACAACCCCTCATGTCTATATAAATTCACATCCTGAGCAAAAGTAATAAAATTGAGTACTTTCTCAGGTTCATCGTTTCTCATAAGTTCTGCTATTTTAAACTTTCCCAACATGTCTGCTGATTCTCTAAGTGCATTTTTCATCAACAATCCTTTTAATACTGAAACACTGTCTAAGGTAGCCACCGAAACAGACTTTTTCTGGTAGTCTGGCAATATATCTTTAACAGCCCTAAGAATACCTCTAAATAGCTGTCGTTCGAGTGCTGGAATATCCTCTTTTAAAGTGACCTGTATTTTATTTAAATTACTGATCACAAACTGATAGTCTGGTGAAAAAGGATTTACAATATAATCTTTAGAAATTTCCCAAATGTTAGAATCTAAAAGAGACTCAACAGGTAATCCTGACTTAAACTCTTCTACTACATTCTTTGCATCATCATTACGATATGCATTTTTTAAAGCATAAAAATAATCCTTTATAAACTCTATATCTCTATTTCCATCTCTATATTTTTTCTCTAAATTAGTGATGGTCTTTCCACTCAATGCTAATTCCACCTCATTCAAAAGAGACTTAGCATCGCGAAAGCCCACAATTGAATGTACGATATCTCCATTCCCATTTATAAGAAACATGGTAGGCAAACCTGGTATAAACTCTTTGTGATTATTGTAAAAAATCCTTCCTTCTCCTGCTTCTGTATTGTACTTTACATTAATAAAGTTTGAATTAAAGAAATCTCCTACTTCTTTTTGAGGAAAAACATCATTTGATAATTTTTTACAAGGACCACACCAATCGGCGTAACAGTCTATAAATAATATTTTATCCTCTGCTTTAGCTTTTTCTAATAAAGTCTCAAAACTCTGATCAGTGATAAACCTTATACCATCCGAATTGTCTTGCGCATGTAATAAAAATATTGTTACTGTGAAAAATAATGTAATAGATAATTTTGTTATTTCTTTCATATCAGTTATTTTAATGTGTATTTAATTATTTTTAAAAAGATCGGAGGTAACCATATCTTCGGGGTGATTGATGTTCTGGGTAGCTACCAAATCCATATTCATCTTATTCTTTAAAAAAATGTATAGCACTATGGCACGTGCTTTCAGTATTGGGAATCTTTCGAATACTCTATTCAAAAAAGAACCACTTTTAGTAGTTAAAAAACTAATATAATCTGCAAAATCCTCAGGCTCCTTAGGAATCAAATAAGTGGTTTTGAGCAGACCTCTGATATAGCCAGCACTATAACAGCTATAATCATAGTTAGAAAGTTCACCTAAAGGATCCTTAAGGATAGGCATTGACAAACCCTTGAATCCTAAAGACATAAATTGTATTGGTTTTTCATCTAAAGCAGAATAGTAGAAAAGAGTGAAAGCATTGTTTATATCTGCTTTCAACAGATTCCAATCTTGTTCTTTCCAACTATCTGATTTTAATCCCACATTTGATATTGCAATTGCATTATTTCCATTCGAGAGCACCTTAGACACTTTTGATGCAGTATAGGTGCCAGCATCACAAAGAGTATCTACTAAGAAGACCTTATATGGAAAATTATTTTTTATAAACTCTGGTTCATAGCTTCCAAATATATCTTTTTCAAGAAAATCAACAAACTTGGAAACATATTTCAAATCATCACTTGTATTTGCTGGGGCATACCATTTATGCCATTCTGAAGTCCACAATCTACGAAAATCAGTTCTTTCGAATGAATATAATACAAAAGTTTCATACTTGTTAAATATATCATATATTTTAGCATCTACCGAGCCAGGATCACCTTTTGGCAAATTATACTCAGGAGCAATAATATTATCTAAAGAATCAATATCATTATCTTTCGAGCATGCTATTAGATAAAGTAACAACAAAAGTAATATTATAGATTTATTTTTCATAAATGTAATTTTTTTTATTATTATTCAGCTTTGATTACATCCCTTGTATTTGGTACAATCAGGTCATTATATTTAGTTTCAGAAGATGGAATTTGAATCGTATAGTTATTCCCTCCTTGCTGTAGAGTGTAAGACTCGTAATTCTCCTTATCTACATACCAGCGATGTTCTATTTCTGGCATTCCTGTACGACGAAGATCCCAGAAACGCATAATCTCTTCAAAAGCAAGTTCTCGTCTTCTTTCTTTCCAAATAAACCCTATAAAATCCTTTTCATTAATGAAGTCTGATGCATTAAGTGCTACGTAAGAGTTTTTTTCTATTCTTTTACTTCTCAACGTATTCAACAACTTGATCGCATTAATATTTA
Organism: uncultured Proteiniphilum sp.; assembly: GCA_964575445.1. Lineage (GTDB taxonomy): Bacteria > Bacteroidota > Bacteroidia > Bacteroidales > Dysgonomonadaceae > Petrimonas. Next base: position 20,646 of record CAZNRT010000014.1, read on the forward strand.
CGTCATTATTTTTTCGAGCATATGCTTCAGCCAAGTTAAGATAGACTTCTACAGTTCTCCAGTTTTCGTGATAATTGCCTCCACCAACCTTATATTTGATAGGATAGCTCAAAGAATAAATATGTTTATCTGGATCACCCCATGTGCCAGCTTGTATATAATCTTTCATAAAGTATGCCTCCTTGCGCAAATCATTTTCTTCATACTGGTTCATCAATGAGTTTTCAGGTCTAGTGGATACTCTAAATCCCAAACCAAATAAGCTTGGAGGGGAAGACAAATAACTATAGTATCTATTTTCCGAACCAAAAGTAAAAACAATTTCTTTGTTCTCTCTTGGATTCATTATGTAGAAACTTGTAGATGAGTCTTTCCCCATATTGTCTTTGGAAACAGAATTTAAATCAAAAATATAATCATTTTCTTTCAAAAAATTTGTCCCATAGATTATCACATCATCCCATTTCTCTTGGAATAATGCTATCCGAGAAGCCAATAACCACACAGATGCGGGAGAAAGCAAATGTAAATTTGAAGATGGTATACCCTTCTCCATATACTCAATTGATTTAGAAATATCACTATTAATAAGATTCCAAACCGCTTCAACAGTTGAACGTGGGTTTGGCTTTTCTTCAACCTTGGGACTAGTTCTTATTATTACACCTAGTTTTGTTTTGTTTGCTTCAGAGTATGGCAGTGAATAAGTATTTATCAGACAAAAATAATGATATGCTCTTAGCGCATATGCTTGACTTGCTAAATAAAGGAGTTTACCTTCATCACCCTGATTGTATATCATGTCAGGGAGTGCTTCAATAATCGTATTGCAACCCAAGATATTCTCATAGAGACCATTCCAAAAGTTATCTCTTACCGATTGCTCAATATTGTAGTCCCATCTATAAGCGTACATTCCCTCTTGACCTGTTAGCATATCAAATACCATTGGAGTATCTTCATTTTCATTATCAAGATATCCCATCTCCACGTCATCCGTCATTAACTTAATCCAATCAGCATTACGATCAAATTTGGAAGGATAACCCTCCCCATATAAGAGAGGAATAAATTCATCAAGTCTTTTTGGAATCATCAAATCATCTGATGATTCTTTTAAAAAATCGCTACATCCCCAGATCATAATAAAAGAAATAACAATTAGTAAATATTTATTTATAGATTTCATAATAATTTATTTAAAATGAAAGATTTAATCCTAAACTATACACGGGAAGAATTGGAATTGAAGAATTGGGTGTCTCTGGATCTAATCCTCGCCACTTTTTACTTGCAAAAACGTGTAAGTTGGTAGCCTGAAAACGTATTGCACAATTGGTTAGTCCATATTTTTGAATTTTTGGTCTATCAAACATATAAGACAAAGATATATGTCTCAATCTTAAAAAATTGGCAGTCGCTACCTGAATATCAGAATTGTTATAAAGTTGAGTAGGGTACAAATAATCAAGAGATCCTTGCTTAATAGCTACTAATTTATCTTCATTTATAATTGACGAAATTATATCCTTATTGTAAATAGCAGGAATAGTCGTTGTCAACTCGTCTCCTGGTTTCTTCCATCTATTTTTAACCTCCCTTGATACGTTGTAGAAAGGATCAAAAAGATTATTGGCATCATCATAAACACTTGGAAGCCTCTTTGCACCACCAAAATTATAGTAAAAACCAAAACCCAACGACAAACGATTTCTAAAAGTAAACTGATGATCGAATCCTCCTGTTATTTTAGGAAATATCGAACCACTTTTTACAAGTTCCATAAGCTGAGGTTCTCCAATGTGAACTTTTCTACCATCTTTAGAGTAAAAGAGTGGAAATCCATTTTCTCCTGACAAACCTGCAAAACGATAAGAATACATAGTTCCAATTGCTTCACCTTCAAACGCAGTTTCTCCTCTTAACATCATCTCCACCTCCTCCATCTTTGAGTAAGAATGTTCGTTTGCAAGAATGATACGATTAATATTGCGAGCAAAATTAAAAGATGTGTTCCAATCAAACGATTTTGAGCGAATAATATCAAGGTTGAAGAAGCCCTCAAATCCATTATTATCCATAGAGCCTGAATTTATGGTCAACACCTGACGCCCATTAGATGAGGGGACTGATTTGTTATGTATCAAATCGGTTGTATGTTTTTTATAAACCTCAAAACTACCCTTTAACCTTTTATCAAATAAAGTAAAATCTGTCGCAACATTACATGAGTTTGTTTTCTCCCATCTTAGATTTGGATTAGGTAATCGATATATTTTATATTTATCTAATTGACTAAGCTGATCTTTATTTTGTATCTGAACAATCAGCTCGGGACTAGAGTCGTCATGTATATTACCCTGGACTCCGTAGGAAGCACGCAATGCTAAATAATTAACCCAGTTATTCTCACTTAAAATGTCCTCCCTCGACAAATCCCATTTTCCCGCAATTGACCAAGTAGGCAGCCAACGATAACGTGGATTACTACCAAACTTGTTTGCTCCATCAGAGCGAATATTAGCATTTAAAGTGTATTTATACATATATGAATATGTGAGAATACCAAACATAGATGCGACCTGAGTAATCCTGTTTGTATTTATAGGATTTAAAAAGCCTGTTCGAACATAGCTATTAACAAAATTGTCAGTATATATAGGCATGAACTTTTCACCAAACTCTGGTATCCAACCATACCCTGTTACGTCTAAACCCTTATACCTAGCTGATCGGGTCTCTACTCCCGCCATTATCTGAAAGTCGTGTTTATAATCAAACATTTCTTTATAGTTCAATGTGTTTCTTAATGTATAAGATTCTAGGCCAATTATTGAATGATTAAGTATGCCGCCATAGGGGAGTCTTGAATCCTGAAATTTTTTATTAGTTTCGTCAAATTGATGATAATTATACCCTCTAATTCGGGAAATGTAATAAGACTGCTCTTCAGCCCATCTCCTCGTTTTAGAGTCATTATTTTGTAGTGAAAAGACTCCCTGATAACTGAGCCCTTTTGCCAATCTAACATCCAAATTAAAAAGACCATTAAAATCATTAATTTTCCCAGTTTTCCCTGTATAAGACATCTCCTGTAGAAAATTATAATTCAATCCATACAACTGATCAGCTACATACATCGAATAATTTCCATCTTTATCATATGGAGCCAAGGTACGAGATGTTTTATACGCATATGAATGAGGATTAACTGTTTCATGAAATCCACTATTGTCAGTAGAGCTATAGTTTATTTTAGCCTGAAACTTTATATTGTCACTGATATTAACGTTTACTTTTGCCAATGATGTAAATCTTGAAGAGCTTGAATTAGAAGTAGCGCCAAGATTGTTATTATAACCTATCGATAAATAATAGCTTGAATTTACTCCACCACCACTTATGCTTAAATTGTGATTGTTAGAAACAGAATTTCTAAAGAGCTCTTTGTACCAATCAGTATTTCTCTCTCCCATTAATTTAACTCTCGATTCAAACTCACTATAAGTAATGTCTTTTTTATAAAGTTGTTGTAATACACCCTCATAAGTATCACCAGATGGAACCCTTGGATATCTATATCCCAATTCTACTATTTCTCTTGAGAGCTGCATCCTCTCTTTTGCACTCATTCTATCAAAATCACTGTAAGAAGGTCTTTTATTAATCGACGTATTCCCATTGTATGTAATAACGGCTTTGCCTGAAACTCCTTTCTTTGTCGTTACTACGATTACTCCATTTGCTGCTTTTACTCCATAAATAGCGGTCGCCGAGGCATCTTTTAAAACAGTAATTGTTTCTATATCTTGGGGATTTATTCCTGAAATAGCATTCCCAATTAAATATACCGCATCTTCACTATTTAGATCAGCTGCATTGAAAGGTACTGGGTCTTCAAGAATAACACCATCAACAACCCATACTGGTGCTTTATTACCGTTGATAGTCGCATTTCCTCTAATTCTAATTTTGGGATTTGCACTTGGTTCTCCAGAACTAGTTAATACAGCCATACCAGGAACTACACCACTCAACATCTGATCAATTGATTTTGAAGAACCAAGCATTATATCCTTTGCTCTGACAGTATATACTGAACTTGCTGATTCTCTCCTATCAACTACTTGATATCCAGTAACCACAACCTCTTCAATTTCGCTCACACTTTCATTTAAAACAATATTTTGCTTAACACCTTCTCTTACGATTTGTTGTTTTGTTTCGAATCCAATATAAGAGAACACTAACAGCTCTTCACTTACAGTAGATTCTATAGTAAAGGATCCATCTTTATCAGTGATACAACCTGAACCAGTATGCCCTTTTATTACAATGTTTACACCAATAAGTGGGTCTCTATTTTTATCTACTACTGTTCCAGATAAAACATATTTTTTTTGTTGAAAAGAATCTAATTTATATCTAGAATATCCTAAGCCCATTAATTCCGCAATTTCGGTCCCCCTCTCATACACCACCACCTGCTTCTCCAATATTCTATAAGCCAGCTTAGTGCCTGCAAGCAGGTTATCCAATATTTGCTCGATGTCTTGCGCGTTTGCATTTATATCCACCTGTTTGGTAGCCAGTTTATTGGCGTTGCCAGAGAAGACGAAGCTATAGCTACTATTCTTTTCAATCTCTTTGCAAACATCTTTGATAGTTGATGATTTGAGGTTGATTGATAGCTTGGTCTCTTGCGAGAAGGTATTGGCGGACTGGGATACCAACACACTAAAGAAAAGTAAGAATAGGGATATTCTCATAATTTTCAATAATTGCTTGTGATTATTGAGGGGTTTGGTGCCCCCAATAGGATGTTTATTCATATATTTGTATGATTTTAATTATTTATTATACGTGTAATTAATTTCGATTTGAGCCGAACGATAGTGCGAATATCGTTCGGTTCTTTAATTAAAGCATTACATATTATTTAATTCTTTTCCATAGGCACAAACAATTTTATTTAGGTTTGTTACTAAAATATATTTTATTGTCAATCTTCTTATATTCAGTGGAGGTAATTAGGGCAATTGTCGTCATTACATTATCCAAATCATCTGACAAGATTATTCTTCCATCACAAGTCAAGCCTTTCAAAGTAATATCCTTGTCGTAATTAAATGATAAGTTGTAATATCTCTCGATTTGTCGCAGAACTTCAGTCATGGGCGTTTCATTGAATATTAGATACCCACTCTTCCAGCTTACAAACTCATTAATATCTACCTCTTTAATAGAGAATCGGTCATCGCTGCTTAGCTTTGCTTGCTGATTGGGTTTCAGAATAAGTTCTTTATGGCTTTTGGACTTTAAGCCGACACTCCCCTCTACCAACACAATGGATTGAGGCATATCAGAATAAGCCGAAACATTGAATTTAGTTCCATATACCTTTACACTCATCTGGGAAGTGTTCACAAAGAAAGGCTTTTGACTATCGGAAGTGACCTCAACAAATAGTTCGCCTGAGTATAAGAATATTTCTCTCTTATTTCCAATAAACTGTGATGGGAACTCCAAGACTGAGCCCGAGTTCAACCACACTTTGCTACCATCAGATAGTGTAATTGAGGATTGCTTTCCATATGGCACTATCAATTTGTTGATAGAAGAGCGTTCTATTTCAATATCTTCATCAGCATTGGATGTTGTTTTCACTTGAGCTATGCCCTCCTTGTTGATCTCTATTTCAATATTCTCTTGAAAAGATCGCGTCTGATTGCCTACTATAAGCTGTATATCCTCTGAATACAACTCGCTACCTACGATGTAGCTTCCGTTAGGTGCTGTTGAGTTGACTTTATTATAAACAAGTAGAAATGCAAAAGCTGCAAAGCATGCTGCTGCAATAAAAGAGATAATCTTAATTCTACGTTTTTGTTTGTGAATCTCTACAGACTTTTCAAGAAGCTTTATTGCATATAGCTTTTTGTTGTCAGACAACTCGTACGATGATAAGTTTATATTATCAAAATGCTTTTCAGCTAATCTAAATATTTCCTCCTCATCGGGATTGCATTTGAGATAGGTTTCCCAATAAAGAGAGGTTTCATCCGTAGGAAGCAATTTCCATTCTATAAACCTTTCATCTTTTAGAAACTTAATAAATGAATCTTTTTTGTTGTTATTTGTCATTCTATCTTTATAAATCAGATTAATTTGTTAGCACAAATTGCTCATTTGCTATAAAGACGAACAAGAGATAAAAACATCACCTCATTTTTAAACAAAAATTGAAAGTTGTTCAAATTTATTTCACATTAATAGGATAATCCGCTAATAATGTACAAAATATAAGGAAGAGATAGTGATGTATTTTTTAGTTTAGTAAGCGATTTGCTTATAGAGTTGCGGCACGACTCTACTGAAATGTTCATAAGTTCGGCAATCTCTTCATAGCTATACTCGTGTATATATCGCAAGTAAATGATTTCTCGCTGGCGGTCGGTTAAATATGAGAGCACCTCATCTACTTTTTGTTTTATTTGGACCCTTTCTTCGTTTTCGATCATCTCATCTTCAACTGTGACATTAAAATGAAATTCCATATTTTCATAAACATATGTATTCTGAGATACTGTTCCTGCAAATTCTCGATTTGTGCGATGAATATCTATTAATCTATTTTTAAGTGATCTGAAGAGATAGAACTTAAGATTGGTGAACTTTTCGAGAGAATCTTGACTAATGCATAGCTTGTAAAAAACATCATGAATTGCATCCATAACGGTGTCGTCATCAAATCCCATATGCCTTGCATAAGCATAAAGAGAATCGCTGTACTCATTATATACTGATGATATAGAAATTTGATGTGTCATAGATATTGTAAAAATAGACTATTTTATAATAACTTGCAAATAAATATAAAGTAGCGACGAAAATATAATAGAGGCATCATTATGTAAAACATCAAGGTAAAACATGAATAAGACAGACAAAATGAGGAAAAACACCACATTTCAAGAAAAAAATGATAGCATAACTTTCGCGGTATAAATGAAACTACTATCTTTGTTGTGATTAAAAAAAAATTTAAAGTTATGCAAGAATTATTAGCCCAAATTAAAGAACAAATCACTGAGTTCGAGAAAAACTCTCAACTTCAAGTTGAAGCAAACAACAAAGCAGCCGGTGGTCGTGCTCGCAAAGCTTCGTTAGTATTAGAGAAATTACTAAAAGAATTTCGCAAGGTTTCTATTGACGCTTCAAAATAACAGAAACCAAAAGACCACAAAAATAGGGCTCCAAAACTATATTTAGTTTTGTGAGCCCTATTTTATTATGATGATAATAATAAAAAAAATATGTTACTATATTCTATGGAACATCTTTTCAGACGGTCTTCTGATTTTTGCAAGCTCCACGGTTTTATCCTCTTCCTCATCGCGATAGCCAAGTGCTAACAACACAACAGACTCTTCCCTATCGGCATCTAAGCCGAGTATCTTATCAAGAGCAGAAGAATTGAACCCCTCAATTGGAGTTGCATCTACTCCTAACTTTGCAGCTGCAAATGTAGCATATCCTAAGGCGATATACGCTTGGCGCATTGACCAGCTTGGCTTATTGATTGCTGGATTGTCTTGCACCCATTGTATTTTCTGACGAAACTTCACCACATCCTCTTCTGTGGCGTTCCTGGAGCTGACCATTTCCTCAACATAGCCATCAATCATATCTTCTTCAATCTTCTTCCTTATTCTAAAAATGAGTAACTGCGAGCTTTGTTGTACTACTACTTGTGGGCACGCCTTGACGTAAATCTCATTTAATAATTTCTTGTCTTCTACCACTGTCACACCAAATGGTTGCAACCCATATGAAGTGGGGGCAAGGCGTATCGCCTCAAGTATTTGTTCCAAATATTCTGCAGGTATTTGTTCACCTGTCATTCTCTTAGTGGCATATCGCCAGTTAAGTGCTTTTATTAAATCCATTTCAAATAATTAATCGTTATTTTAATGATATATCGTATTTGAATCAATTTGCGACATCAAATCCAATAATTAAAAGAGTTGCCTCTTTGCAGAAGGCAACTAATATGATAATTCAAAATCCAAACTGGGGATATTAATTTATAGAATGTAATTCAATCAGTGCACAGCAACGTTTATTACTGTCCTATGCCCTGATATGTAAATCCAAAATTTGTAAGTTCTTCTCTGTTGTATATATTACGCCCATCAATTACGAGATGGGTTCGCATTATCTTTTTCAAAATCTCCCAGTTAGGAAGTCGAAACTCTTTCCATTCGGTAGGAACAATCAAAGCATCACAATTGTTTGCTGCATCATAGATATCTATGGCATAATAAACCTTATCGCCTAACTCCTTGCGTGCCTCATCCATAGCTGCAGGATCATAAACACGAATATTAGTACCTGCATCCACCAGACTTCTTATTAAGTCTAATGAAGGTGCATCGCGCACATCATCGGTACCAGGCTTGAAGGATAGTCCCCATATTGCAACAGTTTTGTCTGCAATGCGCCCATCAAAAAAAGCATCAAACTTCTGAAACAGTACCTTCTTTTGATTATCATTTACCTTCTCAACAGCCTTCAAAACATTCATTTCATATCCCACCTTTTCAGCTACTTTTATGATAGCTTTTACATCTTTGGGGAAGCAACTCCCACCATAGCCACAGCCAGGATACAAAAAGTTTTTACCAATACGAGTATCGCTACCAATCCCCCGACGAACCATATTGACATCGGCACCAGTGAGCTCACACAAGTTGGCAATATCATTCATAAAACTAATACGAGTGGCAAGCATAGCATTAGAAGCATATTTTGTCATTTCAGAGGATAGGATATCCATAAATATCACCCTGAAATTGTTTAACAGAAAGGGACGATACAACCTTGTCATTAATTCTTGCGCCCTATTACTTTCTACACCAACAACCACTCTGTCAGGACTCATAAAATCCTCAATAGCAGCACCCTCTTTAAGAAACTCGGGGTTTGAAGCTATCTCAAATTGTATATCCTCAAGACCTCGTTGTTTCAATTTCATTTCTATCTTTTCTTTAATGGTATGAGTAGTGCCAACTGGGACAGTGCTTTTGGTTACAATTAGCAAAGGCGTTGAAATATTATCAGCAATAGTATTAGTTACATTCCATACATAACTAAGATCAGCATCACCCTCATCATCTGACGGGGTGCCGACTGCAATGAATACAACATCCATATCATTCAGAATAGATGGCAGATCGGTTGTGAAATGCAGTCTTTGCGCTTGATAATTTCGAAAAACTATATCTTTAAGTCCAGGCTCGTATATGGGAATAACTCCTTGCTTTAGCCCCTCTATTTTGGGCTCATCAATATCTACACAGGTAACATCAACACCCATTTCGGCAAAACAAGCACCAGATACTAAGCCCACATAACCAGTGCCCACAACTGCTATCTTCATATTTTATTAAGTTTTTTCTTTAAGTTATTGATAGGGAAAAATACTGTAAGCATTGAAATGATACTTACAACTACAAATACAACTACAATATCCCAAAAACGCACTATAATAGGATACGCATCTACAACATATGCACCAGGAACATTGCTAAGCTTTAGGAAACCAAAATATTGCTGCAATAGGCACAATGCCAAACCAACTGATATTCCAGATATTATACCAAAGAAAGTGATCAACCAGCCCTCAAATAAAAAGATGTTTGAAACAAGTTTGTTACTTGCCCCCATATTTTTTAAGCTTTTGATGTCCTCATTCTTTTCTACTATCAACATAGACAATGATCCAACAACATTAAACACTGCTATTAAGAGAATGAAAGCAAGAATTAGAAAGGTTACCCACTTTTCAATTTGCAACATTCGATAAGAGTGTATCTGCTGCTCGTATCGATCTTTTACAAAGAAATCATCCCCAATCAATGCTTTGATATCGGCTTTAACTTTCTTCACTGATGCATTAGATGATAATTTTATATCTAATGAACTAACCTCAGTTTCATAGTTAAATATCTCTCGAGCTAAAGCTATAGGAATCAAAGCCATATGCTCATCTATTTCTGGCTGATTTAGGCTAAATATCCCACCAATCATCACATTCATGTGGGTAAATGCAGCTGCTGGATTAGACAGATTTACATTTACATTTCGTTTTGGGGCATATATCTCTATGGGATTTATATAACCAGCTCTCACACCCAAAGACATAGCTAAACCTGCTCCAATAACAGTATAATCCACAACATCTTCAGATAGTTTAAATTTGCCATCAATGACCAACTTATCCATATCTGTCATTAATCGAAACTCATCTGATACACCTTTTACTAAAACGGGTATTTGATTATCTTCAAATTTAAAGAGAGCGTTCTCTTCCAATGATTCTGAAATCATTTGAATCGATGGATTAGACAAAGCCCCATCAAAAACATCATTATTATAACTAAAGACCTTCCCAGTTTTCGCAGTAATCTTCAAGTCTGGGTCAAAAGAGCTGAACATACCCTCAACAATACCCCCAAAACCATTAAAAACAGAGAGCACGCACACCATTGCCATAGTTGCAATAGCAATACCGCACACCGATATAATAGAAATGACATTAATAGCATTATGCGATTTTTTGGAAAAAAGATATCGCTTTGCTATATAGAAGGATAGGTTCAAGGTTTGTTATTTTTTAAGTAGGTTGTCTATATTCTCAATATAGTCAAGCGAGTCATCAACATAAAATTGCAAATCAGGAATAATTCTTAGTTGCTTACCAACTCTCTTTCCCAACTCATATCTCACTGACTTCACATTACCTTTTATATTCTCAATAAGCTCCACCCCTTTATCAGAAGGAAATACACTCAAGTAAACATATGCAATACTTAAGTCAGGCGTAACTCGCACATTGGTTACCGAAATCAGCACCCCACGCATCTTTTGAGTTTCAAGTAAAAAGATTTCACTTAGTTCCTTTTGTATAAGTCTATTTATTTTAAGCTGTCTATTTGTTTCCATTGTGTTCTATTTTTTTCTTATCAAAGTTATACCATCCCTTATTGGAAGAATCACCTTCTCCACACGTGAGTCTGTCGAAAGTCGTTTATTAAAATCTAAAATTGCCTTAGTTTGCCAATCATTGCTCTTTACTGGATCCACCACCTTGCCATACCACAAAGTATTATCAGCAAATATAAACCCACCTTTAGACACTTTGGGAAGCACTCGTTCGTAGTGTTCCCAATATTGTCGTTTGTCAGCATCTATAAAAACAAGTTGAAAGCTATCATCCTCAAACTCATCAATTATCTCAAGTGCATCACCAATATATAGCTTAACTTTTTCTCCATGAGGAGACAAAGATAGATTCAGTTTAATTATATCCTCCAACTCGTCATCTATTTCTATAGTGTGCACTACTCCATCAATGTCTAATGCTTCAGCAAAGCAGAGAGCTGAATAACCTATAAAGGTACCCAGCTCAAGTATTTGCTTTGGATTAATCATTTGTGCCATCATCTTCAGCAATCTACCCTGAAGATGTCCCGAAACCATATCGCCATGTAGAAGCCTAACACGAGCATCACGGGCTATTTTTTGTAGAGCCTCAGGTTCCGAGTCAATATGACTTAAAATATATTTCTCAATTGGTTTTTCATCCATCAGCGAATCGCCTTTTGATTATCGATAATAATAATCAATTACATTGTATAGTCGGGAAGATTATATTTTTCTTTTGCCTCCATTATCTTTTTCACGTCGCTAATATCAAGATAAGTAGTTCCACCTGTTTCTCCAAAACTACCACCTAAGTAAGCAATCCTATCATCCATATTTATCATATCTGCATCGAGCATCTTTTCGATTGCAGCAGTATAATATGCACGGCGGCTCTCTTTTGTATTTTCGATTCCTTTACCAGGCATATATTCAGCCCACACGCCATATGAAAGAGCCAACTCACGCGCTAAGCGACCAGAGGTAGTCATTGCAAACACGGGCTTTCTTCCGCGAAATGCTGCAAGCACTCGAGCAGTACGACCTGTATGGCTATCGGTAAAGATGGCTTGAGTATTAAGCCTTCCCGCAGTCTTCACAGCTTGCTTAGCCAAGAAAGAGGTTACCTCATTATCATCATTTGCATAAGGAATTCGGATATCATTTTCCGCCAATTTGGTTTTCTCAGTTTCAGCTGCAACCTTTGTCATAGTTCTTACTGCCTCAACTGGATATTTCCCGTATGCGGTTTCACCACTTAACATTATGGCATCTGTTCTATAATAAATAGCGTTAGCTATATCTGTAATCTCGGCACGAGTAGGACGAGGATTTTCAATCATTGAGTGCAACATTTGTGTTGCTACAATCACAGGCTTATTATATAGGATAGATTTACGAATAAGGTCACGCTGTATTGCTGGTATTTTCTCTTGTGCCACCTCTATACCCAAGTCACCACGAGCCACCATTATACCATAAGCATGTCTCAATATCTCATCTGCATTATCTACGCCTTCTTGATTCTCAATTTTTGCAATTATCTTAATTGAGCTCCCCAATTCGTCTAAAACCTCTTGAACTGCCTGTATATCTTCTTTATTTCTAACAAATGAGTGAGCTATAAAGTCAACATTATACTTATGTGCCAATGCAATAAACGATTTGTCACGCTCTGTAATAGATGGAAGATTAATTCTAACACCTGGTACGTTTACACTCTTACGGCTCCCTACTACTCCATCATTTTCAACAGAGCAAACAAGGTATTCACCATTCTTTTCTATAACCTTGAGATCAATTTCACCATCATCAATAAGTAGATTATCACCTATATTCATATCCCTAACGATGTGTGGATAAGAAACATATATAGTCTCATGAGATGAAAACCCAGTAATGTCGCCGCTAACTTTTATCTTTTCGCCCATAGCCAATACTATGGGTTCTTTAGCAACAGTAGTTCTGATCTCTGGACCTTTTGTATCCACCAAAATACCAATTCTGTCAGATACTGCACGTGTGTTATTAATAATATTCTTAAATCCATCCTCATCAAGATGGGCAGAGTTCATGCGAACAACGTTCATCCCCTCATCAAATAGAGATTTAATGAAAGACACTTCACATCTTAAGTCTGAAACAGTAGCTACAATTTTTGTATGTTTGAGCATCATAAGTTATAATATATTTTTATGTTTTGAGTTGAATAAATAGTTATAGGGCTTATTTGTTTGATAAGATAATTGCCTGAACACCTAATTGATATGAGTTCAATCCAAATCCAGCAATAACCCCTACACATACTGCCGAAATCATTGAATGGTGACGAAACTCTTCGCGCGAATGCACATTAGATATATGCACCTCAACCACTGGGGTGGAGACTGCCTTTATTGCGTCTCTTATTGCAACTGAAGTATGAGTATATCCGCCAGCATTTAGAATTATCCCATCGTAACTAAAGCCTGTTTCGTGGATTTTATTGATTATCTCACCTTCGATATTTGTTTGGAAGTAAGAAAACTCTATTTGAGGATGCAAATTGCACAGATCTTCTAAATATTTATTGAATGAGCTATCGCCATATATATCTGGTTCTCTCATCCCCAACAAATTTAAATTGGGACCATTAATAATCTGTATTTTCATAACTCACGCAATTTGTGCACAAAGATACAATTTTTTCTGATTATTCTTATTT
>CAZNRT010000015.1:0-32700 GCA_964575445.1 uncultured Proteiniphilum sp.
ATTAAAAACTTTTTGACGACTCACGACACTTGCGTCGGATGATTAAAAACTTTTTGACGATCGTCCGCACATGCGGAGAGTACTTCAAAACTTTTTGACGACTGTCCACACCTGCGGAGAGTAATATAAAATAAATCACTATAAAGAAACGAGTGTAGAATCAATAAAAAAAGGAGCATCAATCATAGATGCTCCCTTTTTGTATTATAAAAAAATCTTATTTACTGTCGCACATTTAGAATGCGAAGCCTATAGCTAATGTAGCAGCTGGTATTATTCCACTGCTGGTTTCTAATACATAGTCGCCCGAGTTCATTACTGCATAATTTGGTCCTATACCCAAATCGAGTGTAAAACCGCTTGACCAAGCCCATTGGTAACCAACCTGAGCACCTATGGCAAATGCTGTTATGCTATGCTTAACACCATTGTCGGTAAGCGAGCCTGCCTCGAATGACGCTTGTGGAGTTACCCAAAATCCAGATGGAATCTCTTTCTTAGCATGAGTAAAATAGTATCTATATCCCACACCCAAACCTCCAGCACTTACATCTGTGCCTAATAATTTGTAGGCATAACTACCAGAAAACAACACCGAACTCTTAGAGTTTAAAACCTTCTCGTAAGTGGCGTTAAAACTACCGAATGCTAAAGCAAAGGGGTTTGCCTTCACCACGTTTGTTCTTTCTTGCGAATAGCCGTTCATTGTGAACAAAAAAGTGCACAACAATAATGCAAATAGTGTTTTTTGTACTTTCATAAATAATTGATTTTAAAATTTGGTTTGGCAAATATAAACACTTTTTTTAATAATAAAATCATGTAGTTATGTTTTTTTATTTCACTACTACTACATTATCCCCAGATAATTTCACCATCGTATCTTTCTCCACATCAAATCCATTATCAAAGTTGTTGTTTTCTATTATGATATTGTCAACTTTCTCAAATAGGAAAGGATATTCGTTCCAGTGGAAAGGCTCAAAATCATTGTTGTGAATTATTGTATTATTCTTGAATACAAGTCCATTAGTAGATTTTGCATAGAGTAGGGGACGATCAAATGTTTCGAAAGTATTTCCCTCAATTACGATTCCCGAGTGAAAAAACTTTTCCTGCTCTTCAAGATTTGGAATTTCGGGGTAGATAGATATTATTGCGTTAGTAAATTGATAGTATGCAGTGAGCGAATTGATAAACTTGTTGTTGCGAATAATCACATCCTTGCATGCACCCGTTTCGTACCAGCCATTGCAGTCGCCACACAATAAAATAGCAGTGCCATGAGTATGATCAAAAATATTGTCTTCACAAAGCACACGTTTGGGGGTGCTAAAAAGTGCACCTCGCGCACGATTGTTTCTAATCATATTGTTTGCAAATATCACTTCTGGTGTCCATGTCAGATTTTCTATGCCATACTTGCCCTCTTCGGATATCTCTGCTGGGAGTAGATCTTCAAACGAAATCTCAAATTCCTTTGCGCCAAATTCTGTGGGCTTGTCAATAGCTTTTATTGAGGCAACTTTATTTACATGGTCGCCTACAAGTTCCATCTTGGTTGACTCCACAAATTGAACTTCGTCTCCCACATCTGCCCACTTAAAGCCCCATGCTTGAGGGTGCATATATTTTGCTTGAAGCGTTTTGTCGTTGATACGTTTTGTAACTCTCAAATATGTTCCATGCACATTGATTGCGTCGTCAGCCATTCCTTCATACAACCCATTTTTTGAAACTATCACTCCCTTGCAAGCCGAAAAGTGTGTGGCATCTGCCTGAGCAGTGAAGTATCTTGGGTCATTGTCGCCTCTGAGGCTAACCGAAAATCCATCTAATGTTATGTTTTCACTCATTTGTGCAAGTAATGCCATGCCTTCTGCATAATGTACTGTCACATTCTCTATATATGTGTCTTTGCACTCGCTAATAAATATTCCAGGTGTTGGTCTATAATATGAGCGAAGTGCGTATCGCTCCCCAACAGTTGTAAATTCTGATTGATGCCACCCCTCAAGAAGCAGTTTGTTGGGTTCAATTTCTGAAACCTTTTGTGGATTAAAAGCTATATCTCCTCTTTTGTAAGTAAGAGTTCTGTCGCTGTTGAATCCCATAGAAGATATTGGTTGTAGTTCATATCCCTCTCCCACAACTATCAGCCTGCCTTCATCTATTCTATAGTTTCCTTCGGGATAAATACTTGCAGTAATATTTCCATTTTCAGTATCGATTGCTGTTATTTCCAACTGGCGAAGGGCGGGAAGCTCAAAATCAATAGATATATTCTTGATCTTTATGTTCTTCCCATTTAGCAATGCAAAAGGAACCATCCTGCCATGGAATATAAATTCAGAGCCCTGTCCATCAATAGTTACGTTCTCCAAATCCTCAAGAGCAAAGCCCACTTTTTTGGGATTAGTTTGGTCGTGATTAGAAATGTAATATTCACGTTCAAAAGCTCCATCTTCATAGAAGTCATACCGCCCTTTTGGGAAAGTAATAGTTATAGCCGCCTTATTTTTGTTAGCACTAAGTTCTTCGATCATCTTCATCAGCATTGGCGATGAATTTTCTTTGCTATCTGGTTTTGCTCCATATTTGTCGAAAGAAACAGTTGAAGCGTTTTGGGTGCAGCTAATGACTACTGCTGATAATATCAAGGTGTAAATTATGTTTTTAAACATTTTGATAAAATATTATTGGGTGAGTAATTGGAATGTTTTTTGTTGTATTAATACAAAGTTAGATATTGTTTATGAGAGGTTTAATTATTTAATTTAATAGTAGATGATAGAATAAAAGAGGCAGTCTAACTCTTATGACTGCCCCTTTTACAAGTTAAAATATTTTTATAATATGGGGGTTAATTCTTTTCGAATATTATAATCTCCAAAGTCCATGTTTTTTTACTTCCGTCAGCTGCAATAACCTCGTATTTATTTGGCTTTGACCAGTCTCCAGGTACTCCTAATTTAGGTGAACCTTCAATTGGTTGGATACGAGCGGCAGTAGAGATACCAACAGCTACAACTATATTTTTAGTAGAGCATTCATCCCTGTGCTTTTGAGTAAAAGTGTTGTTTACATTAGGCACAACAAGACTAATCTTCACAGTACCTTGTTCTTTATTTATAACCGCTGCTGGTGATTGGTTGAGCGTTACAGTTTCAACGATTGGTTGACCAGATGCCCCAGATACTCTATCGCCAATGAATCGATATTCTACTCTTTGAACAGAAGCAATATCTTTATCTTCGAAAACTGGCAATTCTTCTAAACCATGTCTAAGGCATGAAGTGAAGACCATAAGGCTTAGTGTTAATAATATAAATGTATATTTTTTCATTTTTAATCTATTATTTTTTGTGTTATATTATAATGATTACCAACCAGGATTTTGTGTGTCCTTTATACCACTTGCAGAACGCTTATCAATCTGTCCTTGAGGAATTGGCATTAAATAACGCTTAACAGTAAAATTGCGATTCCATGCGTTATTTCTTGTGATTTGTCCAACAAAAAACTCTTTTCTGTCTTTAGTAATCTGAATTTTATGTACAGGCTTGTCAAGATCAACGATAACATCATTCGGTGCCTTTCCATGATTAGCATGACCGCCATATTTGCCCCAACGTAGATAACTCCAGTATATGTCACCTTCATACCCCATTTCTACTCTTCTTTCACGAATATAGTCCTTCCATGCTTCTGCTTCAGTTGTAGCAGTAGATGGTGGAAGAGCACCATGTTTAACTCTGGTTTCGTTTATAGCCTTCACAGCCTTTGCCACATCTCCTTTTAGAAGATAAGCTTCTGCCAGATTCATATGCATCTCACCCAGACGAGCTAATACCATATGATGGTTGATTTTGTTGTTGTAGAATAGACGTGGTTGAACGTTATCTAAAACCGCTTTTCTCCAATAATAATTTGATGCAGTTGTGTACCAAGAGTCAGACTGTCCTTTATCTCTAACAGCAGCCCATAGATTGCCATAACAGCAAGTTGTGACAGTCTCACCTAACCATTGGCAAGAGTCGTAAACAATGGTTCCATAGAAACGTTTGTCTCTATTGTTATACATGATTTCATTGATCTTTGAATTGTCTTTAACAACTCCATAGCGAATAATTTTATTTCCTTTTGCGTTCGAGCCTAAGTCAGACTCTTCTGGAACCTTGTGAATTACATTTGCAAAGTCTCCCACTTTTAATGTTGACGTTGATTTCTCTTCAACGCTATTTAAATATTGTGAGGTTTCATACCAAGCTTTAGCTTTATTGTCGAGTTTGTCAATCACCAAATATTGATCAACCAAATCTTGTGTTGGGAAAAAACTTGCCCATCCTTCAAATGTTCTACCGTTAGCATCTTTGAGAAGAGGCGAAGCCTTACTTGCTTTAATCTCATCATTGTTGATGTTAGGTACAGCATTAATCATTTCATTAAAGTTGTACACGTATGTGTTAAGATCTGAATAGTACTGCGCTAAGATAATTTCATTTGACTTAGAACCTCTATTAATAAATAATCCTTCATAATCTGAGTCCAAAGAATATTTACCAGAACTAACAACAGCTTCAGCTGAACTTATTGCCTCATTCAGGTACTTTTCTTCTTTAGTATATGCGTATGCTTGTAAGCATGCGCGACTTTTAAATGCTAATGCAGCATATTTGTTGACTCTGCCTGGAAGTGATGTTTCGGGCAAACCCTTTATAGCCTCATTAAAATCATTTAATATGTACTCGTAGCTCTCTCCAACACTGGAAGTCAGTGGCGTTGCAAAAGCTTCCTTATCATCTGATGCAAGTACTTTTTGTACTGGAACAAATCTACCAGTCCATAATGCATGTTTAAAATAAACCAATCCACGAAGGAAGTGTCCTTCTGCTATTAGCTCTTTCTTTTGAGATTCGTTGATGCCTTCAGAAGCTGCTGTTTTCTCGATAATTTGATTACATGCACGAAGGTTTCCGAAATAACCAAACCCCATGTTCGTAAATCTATCAATAGTGGTTTCTGTTGGAAATCCATCCAAATTTGACAAATCGCTGTGTATTCCATTTGGAGTATATGATTCCAAAGTGGCGTATTGTTTAGAGAATAGCGCAACTGTACTATTGTATGTGTTTAAAACAAAGCCATCTGCTGTTGCTTTATTTCCCCATACCATATCATCGTCAAATGATGTGAACGGCTTTGTGTCCATTGTATCGCAAGCAATAAACGAAAATGCGACGAAAATGGAAAATATATATAGTTTGATATATTTATTCATAATAATCTGTTTTTTTAAAATCCTATGTTTACGTTAATTGCAAATGATCTTTCATTTGGATATCCGTGGTTATTATTGTCTGCTGTTTCAGGGTCCATTCCATATTTAAAGAATTTTGAAACTGTGAATACGTTGTTTCCAGAAATGCCAACATCTAATTTTGAAATCCAATTTACATTTTTCAGCATCTTGTGTTTAAAGTTGTATGAAAAATCAAGGTTCTTCAATCTGAAGTAAGTTGCATTAATTAACCAGAAGTCACTTGATACAGCGTTGTGATTTGAATTAGTTCCACCAGTTGATATTAATCTTGGGAATCGTGCATTAGTGTTATCAGGAGTCCAATAATCTTTTTGGAATTCATATACTGGAGATGTCCCTGTCTGTGAATAGTTCATGCGGAGTGTTTCACCCAAGTATCGGTCATGTGGCGTTGTGCCCTGAAATAAAGTTCGTAAAGAGAATCCTTTATAACCCATATTGATGTTGAAGCCCCAGTTTCCTCTTGGGAATTGGTTTTTTCCAACTCTTATTTGGTCAGCTCCATCTATTACACCGTCTCCGTTAAAGTCATAATATTTTATATCTCCAGCAGTAATATTTGTTGAGTTAAGTCTGCGAGGTGAGGTTAGAACATCATTTTGATCAATATAATACCCCAATGACTTATACGCAATGCTATTATAGCCAGTTTGTTGAGTAGTACGCTTATAGGGGTTCTTTTTGTCCTCCAAAGATTCTACTGGATTTTTTGCCCATAATTCATCAAACATCGTAAAGTTAAAAGTAAGATCATACGTAAATTGATCTATTCTATCTCTCCATCCTAATTGGAACTCAAATCCTTCTCGACGTTGTTCTCCATCTGTTCTCATTTTGGGTAATGAGATTCCAAGTGGATCAACATAACCAACATCAAGAGGGTCTGGAGCATATAAGAAGCCCGTAGTTTTATAAAAGAAATAATCAGCTGATCCATAAAGTCTGCTGTTTAATGATGAAAAGTCAAAGCCCACATCAGTTTGTTGTGTAGAAAACCATGAGATATCAGGTGAAGGTATTGCTCCTTCAGAGAATCCAGGTTGCATAATGCCGTTTATAACGTATGACTGAGAGTTGAAGTTGTAAGATGGAAGGTAAGCAAATCTATTTAAATAGAAAGCATCTCCTTGCTGACCCCAGTTGTCAAGTCCTACTTGTCCATACGATGCACGTATCTTAAGCATATTGAAAACATCCTTTTCACGCAAGCTTTCCATGAATGCTTCATCTCCTATTGACCATCCTAAAGAACCAGAGTAGAATGTACCCCATCTCTTGTCTTTAGGGAAGTTGTCAGAACCATCATATCTCATACCTGCTTCTGCAATGTATTTGTTGTCGTAATTATATTTAATCTGTCCAATCCAGCCAGCACGTCCACTTTCTGCTTCCCATCCGCTATTTTGCATGGTGGTAGCGGGTCCAACATTTATTTGATCTATAGGGAAGTTATAACTTTCTCTACTTAACCACATATAATCAGAAAAATTGTATGTAGCCTCATATCCTCCCAAGAGGCTCAAACTATGAAGTCCAAATTGTTTATTGTAATCGCCAAAGAATTGAACTGTATAAGAATTTCCCTTTTCAGCAGATTGACTAAGTGACGGTTTGCCTGGGTGTATTGGAGTCGTACCTTCCCAAGTATAACGTGCTGGGTCGTTTCTCCATGACTTGTTTTCCTTGATGAAATATCTATAACTTCCATTTCCTTTTAGTCTCAATCCCTCTACACCAGGCACGTCCCAAGTTAGATTTAATTGACCATTAAATACCTTTTCTTTTTTTCTTATGTAGCCTGCATCTTTTGATGTCTCCCACATAGTATTATTTGCCTGATCGTAAAACTCTCCATTTTTGTTTATTCCAATTTCACGTGGAGATTTATTAATAATTGTAGCGAATATGGTTCCATATCCTACAGCTTCAGAGGTGTAAGGTTCATCTTCACTTTGGAAATAACCGTCAGCTTGAGCTGTGATGTTTAGTCCTACAGGTTCAATGTCTGTGCTTTGACTTAGTCTGAAGTTTGTTCTATCCAAATAATTTCTTCCACTTTTATAAAGAGAGCCTTGGTGAAGCTGACCTAATGAAATATAATAATTTGAGATTTCATTTCCTCCAATAACTTTCACATTGTGTTTAGTTTGTGGTGCCCAATTGCGTAGAGTTAGCTTTTGCCAATCAGTATTAGGGTGTCCGAATGGGTCACTTCCATCTTGGTATAACTTCAAGTCATTGTCTGTAAATTCTAATGGAAGTCCATCATTCTTTAGAGCAACATTTCTATAGAATGCTCTTCCATAGGAATCTAATTTCTTTGGAAGTATTGTTGGTTGACCCCAAACTTGAGAATAGTTGTATTCAGCAACTGGTGCTGCGTTTTTACCTCTATGTGTTGTTATCTGAATAATACCATTTGATGCTCTTGAACCGTACACCGCTGTTGCTGATGCGTCCTTGAGAATACTGAAAGTTGCTATATCAGTAGGGTTTAATGCAGTGAAATCACTATATTCACGTATAATACCATCAATTACAACTAATGGTGTGCCTCCACCACGAATAGATACTCTGGCCTTATTATTTACACCACCTCCACTTGACTGTACGATAAGACCAGGTGTCTTCCCAGCTAAGCTTTGCGTAATATTACCAACAGGAACATTCTGAATCTCATCACTATTCACTTGTGAAACTGATGAAATCATTGTTCTTTTTGTATTGGTACCATATCCAACTACCACAATTTCATCTAATAATTCGGCATCAGTTTTTAAAACAACATTGATTTTTGTTCTGCCGTTTACAGATACATTTTGTGATTTTAGACCAACATAGCTAAATGTTAGCGTTGCATTAGAAGATATGTTATTTAAAACATAATTGCCGTCAATGTCTGTTACTGTTCCTTTGCTGGCATCTCCCGAAACGATAATTGTTGCTCCGATTACTTCCATACCGCTATCGTCTTTAACATTACCGGTTACTGTAATACTTTGAGCAGAAACTGTTAGAGTTACTATCCACATAATTGTGAATAATAGCCCTCTAAATGCATTTAATGAATTTCTATTCTTCATTTCCTCTCTTTTTTAGAATTAATAATCATGTTACTTAATTATAGATTTTATTATATTTTAGATGGTTTATATTATTGTGAAATAGATATATGGTAGATGGGAAAATTATATATAGATATCCTATTAATAAATTATATTAATCAATCGATGCAAAGATATGTTTATTCTTGAATATGACAATGATAAAAAACTTAAAATGTAAATTATACACCGTTAAATATTTTTTTAAAAAAATAGAGTCTTTGATAAAGACTCTATTAATTTCACAGTAAAATATGTATATGTGAAGTGTTTTTTGATCTCTTTCCTAAGCCCCAATCAATCCTCTTCTCATTGTTCTTATACCATAGATAAGGATTGCAACAAAACAAATAAATGGTAGAATGAATGAAGCGTTGACGGCTGGCAACCATCCCACAGTGCCTAAGTCAATGATAGTGCCTTGAAGTGGAGGCATCAGTGCTCCACCCACAATTGCCATTACCAATCCTGCAGCTCCTAATGTGGAGTCGTCTCTCAATCCCTTCAGTGCTATTCCATAGATGGTGGGGAACATGAGTGACATGAAAATAGATGTTGCAACAAGGCAATATAACCCTGTCATACCACCTATAAATACTACGCCAGACGTGGTGATTATTGCTCCAATAGCAAATAGGGTCAGCATTAGCGATGGTTTGAGATATCTCATCAAGAAGGTAGCAATAAATCTGCTTGACAAAAATAGTGCCATTGCTAATATATTGTATCTCTGTCCGACAGCTTTAGGTATGCCAATATTTTCGGCATATTGGATAATAAATGTCCAACACATTATTTGTGCAGCAACATAGAAAAACTGAGCCACCACTCCTTCTCTATAATTGTGATTCTTGAACAATCGTTTTGCTGAATGTATTGCACCCGAATCTTTTCTGCTTGTTGATTGAGTTATTGGCATTTTGGTAACAGCTATTATTATAAATACCAATAATACAACTGCACCAATTAATACATAGGGATTACGAATTATAGCCAAGTCAAAGGTTCTGATTCCAGCTTTTTCTACTTCACTAAGTGTAGAAAAAACCAAATTACCATCAATATCTCTGGCTTCAGATTTGAGAGATGTCAATACATAGTTGGATGCGACAAACATCCCTAATAGCGAGCCTAATGGATTGAATGATTGTGCTAAGTTTAGTCGTTGTGTTGAGGTGGCTTCATCTCCCATTGAGATGATATATGGGTTTGCAGTGGTTTCAAGAAATGCTAAACCAAATGTCAGTATGTAAAGTGATAAAAGGAAGAATGTAAACTCTTCGAATTGTGCCGCAGGTATAAATAAGAATGCACCAATTGCATTTAATGCAAGGCCCAATAGTATTCCCTTTTTGTAACTATACTTGCGTATGAATAGTGCTGCTGGTATCGCCATTGTGCCATATCCTCCATAAAAAGCTAATTGCACGAATGATGCTTTTTGGGCTGACAATTCCATAATAGTCTGAAATGCAGCTACCATGGGGTTGGTAATGTCGTTGGCAAATCCCCATAGCGCAAAAAGGCTTGTGATTAGGATAAAGGGGAAGATGTATTTTTTTTCTACAATTTTTGGTCTCATTGTATTTGTAGGGATTAGTAAGCGTAAGCTTGTGGATGGTATAATTATGAAATGTAGAGACTTAGTGTTGAAGTCTCTACATTTTCTATTTCTCAAACAGTCAGTTCTGACTATTTATATAAAGGACCAAAAGTGTGACAAGCGCGATAGTCGGCTCCTTCTTTGTCCATGCCGAATGCATTCCAAGCAGCTGGACGGAAGATGTCTTTATCTTCAACATTGTGCATATTTACTGGTATGCGCAACATTGATGCTATCGTAATTAAGTCTTGTCCGATGTGTCCGTAGCTTATTGCTCCGTGGTTTGCTCCCCAATGGTTCATTACGGAATATACATCTTTGAATGGAATTTTGTTTTCATCAAGGCGTGGCACAAACCAAGTGGTAGGCCATGTCTTGTCGGTGCGTTGGTCAAGAAGTGTGTGTACTTCAGAGTCAATTTCCACTGTCCATCCTTCAGCTATTTGCAATACTGGTCCAAGACCTTTCACAAGATTTATTCTACACATTGTAATAGGCATTCCTCCTTCCGAAAGGAAATTGGATGAATAGCCACCCCCACGGAAGTAATCACGGTTGGCAGGATACCATGTTGTGGCACCCAAACATTTTTCTACTTCCTCCTCTGTAATTTCCCAGAATGGTTTTAGTGCAGGTTCGCCATCTTTGTTGCGTTGTTGTCCTGTGCCATCAAGAGTAGTAGAGCCAGAGTTGATGAGGTGAATGATTCCATTCTCTGCCAATCCAGTAAGTTCTTTACCTGTTACTCTTTTCACTGCTTCGGGGCTCCAGTATGTGCGTACGTCAGAGAAAAGCTGAGCAGTATTAGTCATTAAGTGTCCAAATATCATTGACACACCATTGAGTGCGTCATTTTCTGTGGCTACTGTATATGCTTCACGTATTCCATTCCAATCGAAAGAACTGTTTAGTATTGCTTCAGAGAAATCTCCATTGGGCATATAATCAGTCCATTGTCTTTGACCTTGAAATCCTGAAATTATTGCATTGTGTCCTAATGCTTCTTCCGCAAATCCCATCTCTTTTAATTTGGGGTTGCCAGTCATCAAGTCACGCATTATGATGGTCATTTTTACTACAAATTCCCAGTCGGCATCTTTTTCTTCTCTTGATTTAGTTTTCTCTTCAATGTTGAAGTCAGTGCCTTCGTTTGATTTGCAATACTTTTCGGTCCAAGCCATTGCTTTTTCAAACTCTTCTTTGTCGTAAACTTCTTCGTTGATTCGTCTTAATATTTCGATCATATCAACCGCTTCGGTGCGCATTCCCAAATATTCTTGGAAGAAGTCGGGACTTACGATTGATCCTGCAATACCCATTGATACGCTTCCTATTGATAGATATGATTTGCCACGAAGAGTTGCCACAGCTTGTGCTGCACGTGCAAAACGGAGTATTTTTTCTGCCACATCAGCAGGAATTGTATTATCGCTTAGTTCTTGAACATCATGTCCATAGATGCCAAATGCTGGAAGTCCTTTTTGGGCATGTCCTGCCAATACTGCTGCCAGATATACTGCTCCTGGACGCTCAGTGCCGTTAAATCCCCAAACTGCTTTTGGATAGTGTGGATTCATATCCATTGTTTCAGAGCCATAGCACCAGCAAGAAGTAACGGTGATAGTGCTACCAACGCCCTCACGCTCAAATTTTGCTGCGCATGCTGCTGATTCAGCCACTCTCCCTATTGTGCTGTCGGCAATCACACATTCTACTGGGCTGCCGTCGCCATTTTTAAGATTGTTGCTAATAAGTGCTGCAACTGCATTTGCCAAAGCCATTGTTTTTTCTTCAAGGCTTTCTCTCACGCCTCCTTGTCGTCCATCAATTGTGGGACGAATACCGATTTTAGGATATTTGTTCATTTTTATTTGTTTTAGGTATAATATAATTTCAGATGTCTTTATTGATTGTGCTTAAAATGATTCTCTTTTATTTACTATTGTATTTAGATATGTCTGTATGTTGTTGCCAGTTAGAATAAAGTCGGCAGCCTTTGCTCCCATCTCCTTCCAGTTGATACCCATGCTGGATACTCCTGTGCCTATTATTTCATAAAAAGGATTCTCATTGTAGGCTATTAGTCCAAAATCTGTGCCCATCACCATCTTTTCCTCATTACTTTGCTTGATGAGCTCGACTACATCTGTCTGTTTGATTACAATATAGCAGCAATTTCTTCTTATGTTACTTGACGCATCATTCGCAATTTCGTACTCAATATGGTGGTCTGTACAAAATTTAATAAAATATTCTCTACTACTTTGTGGGTGCTGGTGCTTTGTGCTAAGTACAAAAACTAATTTATTGTATTTCAATAGGTCTTCTTTTATGCTTAATAAAGCATTGTAGAAGTATTCGTCGAAATCTTGACATACATATGAATATCCATTCTTGTCAAACTTTCCAAAATCAATTAGCATCACATTATCTTTAGGGAGAGCGGCAAGTTTGTCAGATAAGATTTCATTGTCGTAGTTCATTACAATGTACTTACTATATCTACCTTTTGATGCATCTATTATTGTATCAAATAGTTTTTTGTTGTATTGATGAAACCACAAGTCAGTTTTATAATTATCAGGAAGTTTATTTATCAAGCTATAATATAATGCCTCTTTGAATGGTGAGAATCTATCTAAGAGGAGCAGTATATTGGGTGACTGGTTGGCTACAAAATAGTTTTTACCATGAATAGAGTCAATGAGTCCTTTTTCTTTTAGTTTGTATAAGGCTTTGAAAACTGTGTCGCGAGATACATTGTGTTTGTTGCTGAGAGCATTTATAGATGGAAGTTTGTCTCCAACCTTGAGAGATTGGTGAGAGATAGCGGCTTCGATATAGTCGGTGAGCTGTTGTACTTTAGTTTCTTGGTTATTAAACTTCAATTCCATTTTATTATATCTATACTGTTCTGTACTGTCCTGATTTGATTGGCAAAAGTAATGTGATACTATTTGAAAAACAAATATCAAAACATGTTATATAGCATACGGAAATGAGTTGTTGTGCTTTTATTTATTGGTTCGATTTGATCAATTATGTGTTATAAAAAAACGACTGGCAAAACACTTCACAGTACTTCGCCAGCCTCACAAAATCAAAAAGTCATATAAGAAATAGAACTAATAAAATAGTGGTTTTATTTTAATAGTATTCATCCGATGCAATCACCAACACGGGTGTTTCAGCGAATGAGTTTTTTATATCAAGATTGTTATATTTATATACTACTTTGTGTGTTTTTTCTTTATCCCATTCTTTCACCTTTACAGAGATGATAACAGAGTCGGCATCTTCTCTTTGCAAAGGTTTTAAGTTGAAGCTAACCAAGCCTTCGATTAATCGTTTGCTTGTGCTTTCATATGAATTGTGTCTGAACTCAAGCTCAATGATTTCTTCGTCTGTATTGGTAGTAGTAGTATTGTGCACTAAGTTGATAGCGTGTGGTTTTATTCCACCAAAGTTGAACATGAAATCTATGTTGAGGAAGTGATTGCCTATCCACATGCCGTTCACTCCGATAGGGTCATTGCCAATGCTGTCTGCATTTTCAGTGGTAAGGTCAATTATATTTTTTGTGAGAATGTTCCAGATGTCATTTATTTTTACAAGATGGTCATATCCGTTATATTCATTAGATAATAGGGTATAGTTTACAAACACTCTTTGGTTATTCTTTGGCATGTATCTAACGTCTGAGGCTGCTGGCCACAAGCTCTTACCATTATCCAATAAAAGGGAATAGCTACCCGAGCCCTCTGTTATTACGGTTGCTATTTCTATACGGAATTTTCCTAATGAAAATTCGTCTTTCGTATTACAAGATATTAACGCCAATAACGAGACGATAATTATTCCAATGCTTTGTGCTCTCATTTTCTGCTTTTTTATTTTCTTTGGTTGTATATAGAAAAGATGTAGAAACAGAGAAAACGTTGCATTGAAATATTAAATCCTTTATTATTTAACAATAATTATCGTGATGGGTAAAGCTTTTGTATCAAGTCATCCCTTTTTAGTCGCTTTAGCTCTGCAATAATCTTTGCTTTATTTTCTTTTTGATACCAAAAGAAGAACTGGTGCTGACTGCGTTTTTGAGATTCTGTTTTTGCAGTAAACATTTTTTCGAGAGTGTAGGGGTGATATCCTGTATAGTATATCTCTGTTGCTAATGTCATTGGAGAGGGCGTGAAATCTTGTATTTGCTCCAACCTGAAGTTCAGATTCTTGGTTATTGCTGCAAGTTCTGCCATATCCTCAGTAGTGCAACCTGGATGTGAGGAAATGAAGTATGGAATGAGTTGTTGGTTGAGGTTGTGTT
The DNA here is from genome assembly GCA_964575445.1 of uncultured Proteiniphilum sp. Lineage (GTDB taxonomy): Bacteria > Bacteroidota > Bacteroidia > Bacteroidales > Dysgonomonadaceae > Petrimonas. The sequence continues at coordinate 14,355 of CAZNRT010000015.1, forward strand.
TTTTGTTCAAATCATCAAATATTCTTTTGAATTGATGAAACTGATTGAATGTTGGCTTTCGCATTGTGCTCAATGTGCCATCGGATGTGTGTTCGGGTGCAACTTTTAGTCTGCCCGACACATGTTTTGTGATAAGTTCTTTTGTGTATTCGTCTGCAGCTTTGTTAGTGGCTTCATCTTTGCTTCGGTGCAAGAGCATATCGTATCTAACGCCACTTCCGATAAATGACTTTTTTATCTTAGGCATGGCATCTACTGATCGGTATATATCCAAAAGGGCACTATGGTTTGTATTTAGATTATTACACACTTTTGGGAAGATACATGAAGGTCTTTTGCACTTTTCGCAAATGTCAAGATTGATGCCTTGCATTCTATACATATTTGCCGATGGTCCGCCCAAGTCGTTAATATATCCTTTGAAGTCGGGCATTTGTGATATTTTCTCAACTTCATCTATTATAGATCTCTTAGATCGAGAAGCAATAAACTTGCCTTGATGAGCAGATATTGTGCAAAACGAGCAGCCACCAAAGCATCCACGATGAAGATTAACTGAGAATTTTATCATCTCGTAAGCTGGAATATGTTTGTCCTTGTATTTGGGGTGAGGCAGACGAGTATATGGCATATCAAAGGAGGCATCAATCTCGCTTTCGCTCATTGGCTTGAATGCTGGATTGATTACAAGAGTTTTATTATCTACATTCTGAAGAATACGAGCTGCTGACATTCGGTTTGATTGTTCTTCTACAATTCTGAAGTTCTTAGCTTGCTTTAGCTTATCGTTCATGCACTCTTCATGCGAAAACAAAACAGCCTCTTCATCAAAAATATTGTGCGGAACCGCATTGCTATTATCAACGAGAAACGCTGTCTGTGGTATATCATGTATTTCTCCAATCTTTCTCCCTTTTCTTATCTCTGCTATAAGCTGTCGGAGTGGTTGCTCGCCCATACCATATAATAATAAGTCTGCTTGAGTGTCTGCCAAGATTGTTTTGTGGAGTGAATCACTCCAATAATCATAGTGTGTCACTCGACGTAGGGATGCCTCTACTCCCCCAATAACGATTGGCGAATCGGGATATAGCTTTCTTATAATATTTGAGTAAACGCTTATTGCTCTGTCGGGTCGCATATCTGATCTACCATCAGGTGTGTATGCGTCATTTGAGCGAAGGCGCTTGTTGGCAGTATAATGATTAATCATTGAATCCATCACACCTGCAGTTACAGCAAAGAACATTCTTGGGGTGCCAAGCTTCTTGAAATCGCGCAAATCGTCTCGCCAATTAGGTTGAGGCACAATTGCAACTCTCAGTCCTTCGCTTTCAAGCAATCTGCCAATGACGGCAGTGCCAAACGATGGGTGATCAATATATGCATCTCCTGAAAACAAAATAACATCTACATAGTCCCATCCGCGAAGCTCCATTTCTTTTTTTGTGGTAGGAAGCCAGTCTGATAATTGAAAAACTTTGTTGCTCATTGCTATTTGTTTTGATTGTTTACTAACTCTTGGCTAAGCTCGGTTGCTCTTTCTACTGCAAGGTGAATGTTTGCACAAATATTTTCTTCCCCTATAATAGTAGGTATGTTTGTTTTCGTGATTTTCTCTTTTACTTGTTGATTTACGCCTGAAAGTATGATTTGAATATTCTCCTTTTGAGATTTCATACACAAGTTGGTTAAATTGTTGAGTCCAGTTGCATCAATAAATGGGACTTTTCTCATTCTTATTATTCTAAAGTTTGACTTAGATCCTATTTCTCTCATTATATCATCAAACTTGTTAGCAACACCAAAAAAGAATGGGCCATCAATTTCGTAAACTTCTACGTCTTTTGGTAGATGCAAGATCTCATCTTCCAAGTTGCCAGAGTGTGACTCAATTTCTTTAGATATATCTAACTTGTCTGTAATTACTGATACCTGTGTGCTTTTAGATATTCGATTGATAAATATGAATACTGCCAGAATTAAGCCCACCTCAATAGCTATTGTCAAATCGAAAACTACAGTAAGAATGAATGTAGTTAGTAATATTGCTAATGTTCCTCTTGATTGCTTTGCCAACATCTTGAACGAGCGCCACTCGCTCATATTGTAAGACACTACAACTAAAACACCAGCGAGGCAAGCCATAGGAATATGTTTTGTGAGATCGCCTAAGAATAATAATATTAACAATAATACACAACTATGAATTATTCCCGAAATGGGGGTCCGTCCTCCATTATTTATATTAGTGGCAGTGCGTGCGATTGCTCCTGTTGCAGGAATTCCACCAAAAAATGGAGTGATAATGTTGGCAACTCCTTGAGCCACAAGCTCCATATTAGAATTATGTTTGGTGCCTATTATTCCATCGGCAACCGTGGCGGATAAAAGTGATTCTATTGCTCCTAACATTGCAATCGTAAATGCTGAAGGGAATAGAATCCTGATGCTCTCAATATTAAACTTAATAGGTGTGACTTGTGGCAATTGACTGTTGATAATAAAACGTTCTCCAATTGTTTCAATCCCTTGTATTCCCATGTATTGCTTCAAGAAGTAAACTGCAATAGTCATAACAACTATTGCAACAAGAGAGCCTGGTATTTTTTTTGAAACTTTGGGAGTTGCAAAAATAATAATTACACTAATAATTCCTATAGCAAAAGCCCAAAGATTAAATGAACTAAAATTCTTAAAATATGCAGTCCATTTTGCAAAAAAGTCTGAGGGAACGGTTTCAATACTCAAACCAAATAAATCTTTTATTTGAGTGGAGAAGATGGTTAGTGCAATGCCACTCGTAAATCCCACAATGATGGGATAGGGCATAAATTTTATGACGCTACCGAGCTTAAGTACACCCATTAAGACTAACATTATTCCTGCCAATACTGTGGCTATTGCTAATCCTGTGACTCCATATTGCTCAACAATGCCATAAACTATGACGATGAATGCTCCTGTGGGTCCACCAATTTGTACCTTGCTGCCTCCAAGGAATGATATAATGAATCCTGCAATAATTGCAGTTACTATACCTTTTTCGGGTGTTACTCCAGATGAGATACCAAAAGCGATAGCCAATGGGAGTGCTACGATTCCAACTATAATACCAGACATCAAGTCGGCAATGAACTTCTCTTTGTTATAGTCTTTTAGCGATAAAAAAAGGCTTGGCGTGAATTCTTTTAAAAAATTTAGTTGCATGAATTAAATAGTAAAATTGAGTGCAAAGTTACTAATTAAAAGAAAGTGATTCAAATAGGAGGTGTTAATATTTGGTTTGTTGGAACTTGCTGTCCTTTTAGTTTCGGGTTTGTTAGCTATGGATAGAGATGATTAAATGACGCCTTGCTCCACTAAGACGCATGCTCTCTCTGTAAGTCGATCATCGCCAAATGGGTTGTATCTTTTCTTAAGGCTGTTGCCAAAGATGCTTGCAAAGAAGTTGTAAGTGATAGCCTTTCCTGTTCCCATAAATGCATCAACTATATGGTATGACGAAGAATTGGTTTCTCTATCTACCAACTTAATAAGTAATTGCCCTTGTGATCGGGTCAGCTTACTCATTTTGGGTTTGTATGAGTCGTAAAGATATTTCTCCATCTTATTAAGATGCTTTTGCCTCGACTTTTCGTCGGGCATTGATTCCATGTATTCGTATGTTTCGGTTATAATCATCGCTATCTCCTTAGCGAAGGGCAATGTTTTCTTTACGTCTCTAATGAGTCTTGTATATTCCTCTTGTTGGCGGTTGCTCGCAAATCTAAGGGTTGAGTATTTCACGAAATCTCGCAAACCCATGCAAGCTACTGTATCTCCATCAATGATGACTGCTGGATACACATTTGGCATCAAGTACATAGAATTTCTCTGTGATGCAGATTTTGAATTATCTGCATAGTATTCTTGTGCAATTGTTTCTGCCACGAAAACAAGGCTGAAGAGAATGTATATTTTGAAAATCTTTTCCATATTCTGAAGCAAAAATAATATTATTGTTGTATTGCAGTATATTTTTGCACGTTAAGTGTAGTTAATTAAGACCCAAGTTTATAGATTGTTAAGTCAATAATGTGGATTTGGATTATATTTAATCTCTTTTAGAATGAAAATATATTATCCTTTTTGTCTTATTTTCTGATATTTAGCTTAACTTTGAATTACAAAATCATACAACTCATGAGATTTATTCATTTAGGAGATTTAATTCATAATCAAGCGAAGAAGTATAAAAACAAGACCGCTTTGAAGTTTCAAACATCGGACAAGAGATGGGCAAATTTGTCATGGAATGAATTTTCGGTCGCAGTGATGAGAGCTGCACAAGCTATGGCCGAGATGAAGATTATGCCTAAAGACAATATAGGTATTTACTCTCAAAATATGGCAAAGTATTTGATTGCTGATTTTGCTGCTTATGCCAACCGAGCAGTCATGGTGCCTATGTATGCTACATCTTCACCATCGCAGGTAGAATATATTGTAAATGATGCTTCAATCAAAGTGTTGTTTGTGGGCGAACAATTCCAATACAACAATGCTTATAAAGTTCAAATAGATAGTAAGGTGCTAAAGAGAATTATTGTTTTCGATAAGAATGTAGTGCTCAAGCCCGAGGATAATACTACTCTATATTTCGACGATTTTATTACCACTGGAGACAACTCTGAGTCCTTAGCCTTAGTGAATGCTCGTTTGCTTCAGCTTAAAGGTACTGACTTAGCCACAATTATCTATACTTCGGGTACTACTGGCGAGCCAAAAGGGGTAATGCTTAGCCATGATAATTTTGTTGAGGCTCTAAAACTTAATGTAGAGAGGTTGAGTCAGCTTTCAGAGAAAGATCTTTCTATGTGTTTTCTTCCTTTGACTCATATTTTTGAAAAGGCATGGACATATTTATGTTTAGCAGAAGGGATTACTGTTGCAATCAATCAAGACCCTACCAAAATTCAGGAGACTATTAAGCAAATTAGACCAACGGTGATGAGTAATGTGCCTCGATTTTGGGAGAAAGTGTATGACGGTATCCAAGAGAAAATCGAAACTTCGAGTGGCTTGCTCAAATGGCTTTTTAATGATAGCGTGGCTACAGGAAGGCGATATAATTTAGAGTATAAAAATGCTGGCAAAAAACCACCAATTGGCAACTCAATTAAGTTTTGGCTTTATAAGCTTACGGTTTTCAATCTGATAAAGAGAGTTGTGGGTATTGATCGTGGAAACTTTTTTCCAGTTGCAGGAGCTCCTCTATCTGACAAAATAAATGAGTTTATGCAGTCAATAGATGTGCACATAATCTATGGATATGGACTTTCGGAAACTACCGCTACAGTGAGTTGTTTTACCAAGACTGGTTTTACTATTGGTACTGTGGGGACAGTTTTGCCAGGTGTGGACGTGAAAATAGGAGATAATAATGAAATTCTGATCAAAGGTAAGACGGTTATGAAGGGTTATTACAATAAACCACAGGCTACATCTGAAGCTTTCACAGAGGATGGTTTCTTTAAGACTGGCGACGCTGGTAGTATCACCAAGGGTGGCGATATAATATTGACAGATCGAATAAAGGATTTGTATAAAACATCGAATGGCAAATATATTGCGCCTCAGATGATTGAAACAAGGATGACCGAAGATAAGTATATTGATCAGGTAGCTGTAATTGGGGATGAGAGAAAGTTTGTGAGTGCTTTAATTGTTCCAAACTTTGAGAAGCTTCGTGAATATGCTAATAAGCATGGAATAGAATTTGATTCTAATGAAATGTTGATATCAAATAGCACAATACATGACCATATATTTGGTCGAATAGAGCTCAAGCAAGCGCAATTTAATAACTACGAGAAAATCAAAAAGATTGTGCTATTGCCACGCCCTTTCTCTATGGAGGCAGGTGAGCTGACAAATACCCTGAAACTAAGGCGAAAAGTAATTCTTGAAAGATATGCAGATGTGATTGAGCAGATGTATAAAGATTGAAAATAAGGAGGTAACATAAATTGATCCTCACTAATATAATGGTATTATTTAGTGAGGTTTTTTTGTGCCATATCGTTTGTTTAATATAGTCTTGCCACATAGACAAATAGGAGTTGATTAGTCATTTGCAACTAATAATTAATTATTATCTTTGCAATAATTTAAAAATAATGATAAAATGGAATATAATTTCGGCGATATTGAGAAGAAATGGCAAAATTATTGGGTTGACCATAAAACATATAAAGTAATTGAAGACAAAATTAAACCAAAATATTATGTGTTGGATATGTTCCCTTATCCTTCTGGGGCTGGGCTACATGTGGGGCATCCGCTTGGATATATAGCATCTGATATTTTTTCGAGATTCAAGAGACTTCAAGGTTACAATGTGTTGCACCCAATGGGATATGATGCTTACGGATTGCCCGCCGAGCAGTATGCAATTCAGACAGGGCAGCATCCAGCCGTAACAACAAGTCAAAACATTGCAAGATATCGAGAACAATTAGATAAAATAGGTTTTTCTTATGATTGGGATCGTGAGGTTCAAACTTGTGACCCTAAATATTACAAATGGACTCAATGGGCATTTATCAAGATGTTTCACTCATATTACTGCAATGTTTCACAAAAGGCTATGCCTATCAATGAGCTTGTAGAAAACTTTGAGAAACAAGGAACGCTTGGTATTGATGCATCATGTAGTGAAACATTAGATTTTGATGCCTCCACTTGGAATAAAATGACTGTGAAAGAGCAACAGGAGGTGCTAATGAATTATCGCATTGCATATCTGGGAGATACAATGGTAAACTGGTGCTCGCAACTTGGAACAGTCTTGGCTAATGATGAGGTAAGTGATGGAGTATCCGTAAGGGGTGGTTATCCTGTGGAGCAAAAGAAAATGCGTCAATGGTTGCTACGTGTTTCTGCTTATGCTCAACGATTGCTTGAGGGATTAGATACAATGGACTGGACTGAATCTCTCAAAGAAACTCAGAAAAACTGGATTGGTCGTTCGGAAGGTGCTGAAATCAGATTTACAGCTGGCAATGATGTTACATTTGATGTGTTTACTACCCGTGCGGATACAATTTTTGGTGTTACATTTATGGTGTTAGCACCAGAAAGTGAATTAGTTGATAGTTTGACTATTGACGAGCAACGCCCGTCAGTTGACCAGTATATAGAAAGAACCAAAAAGAGAACAGAACGTGAGCGAATTGCGGATAGATCTGTAACTGGTGTTTTTTCGGGCTCGTATGCAACTCACCCTTTCACTGGCGAGGAAATACCTATATGGATTTCAGATTATGTGTTAGCTGGATATGGAACGGGGGCAATAATGGCGGTGCCCGCACATGATAGCCGTGACTATGCATTTGCTAAACATTTTGGTTTGCCCATCATACCTCTTATTGAAGGGTGTGATGTTTCTGAAGAGAGTTTTGATGCCAAAGAGGGTATCATGATCAATTCTGACTTTATGAATGGTATGGCAGTTGAGGTGGCAATACGCAAGGGAATTGATGAGGTGGAAGAACGAAAACTTGGATACCGTAAAGTAAATTATAGATTGAGAGATGCTACATTCTCAAGACAGAGATACTGGGGTGAACCTTTCCCAATATACTATAAGGATGGTATGCCATATACTATTGATGAAAAAGATTTGCCTCTTGAACTCCCCGAGATTGATAAGTTTTTGCCTACAGAAACAGGAGAGCCACCTTTGGGACGTGCCAAAGATTGGACTTATACTCCAATTGAGGGTGGTGAGTCATATCCTCTTGAGCTTAGCACTATGCCAGGCTTTGCTGGATCATCAGCTTATTATCTGAGATATATGGATCCTCTTAATGATGAGTCACTCGTTTCGGAGGAAGCTAACAGCTATTGGAGAAATGTTGATTTATATATTGGTGGGACAGAGCATGCTACGGGTCACCTTATATATAGTCGCTTTTGGAATAAATTTCTTTTTGATTTAGGCGTTTCATGTGAAGCCGAGCCATTTAAAAAGCTTGTTAATCAAGGAATGATTCAAGGACGTAGTAATTTTGTATATCGTATCAAAGATACCAACACTTTTGTGTCCTTAAATCTGAAAGATAAATATGATGTGACGCCAATACACGTTGATGTTAATATTGTCCATAATGATATATTAGACATTGAGGCATTTCGTAACTGGAACCCCGAATACAAGACAGCTGAGTTTGTGTTTGAGGATGGAAAATATGTTTGTGGTTGGGCAGTAGAAAAGATGTCAAAATCTATGTTTAATGTCGTAAATCCTGATGTGATTGTGGAGAATTATGGAGCTGATACTTTGCGACTCTATGAAATGTTCTTAGGTCCATTAGAGCAATCCAAACCTTGGGATACCAATGGCATTGATGGTGTGCATCGATTCTTGAAAAAGACTTGGGGATTGTTTTACAAAAACAATGAACTTGTTTTGTCAGAAGGAGAGCCTAATAGGGATGAGCTTAAGGCATTACACAAGCTAATTAAAAAGGTGTCATACGATATAGAACATTTTTCATTCAATACTTCAATATCTGCATTTATGATTTGTGTGAATGAGTTGACTTCATTAAAGTGCAATAACAAATCCATATTGAATGAGCTTGTAGTGTGCTTGTCTCCTTTTGCTCCACATATCGCAGAGGAATTATGGCATGTGTTGGGCAATGAAAACTCTGTGTGTAATGCAGAGTGGGCTGAGCTAAATGAGGAGTACCTAAAAGAAGATTCTTTTTCTTATGCAATTTCATTTAATGGTAAAGCGAGGTATGCTATTGATTTTGCTGCAGATGCATCAAAAGAAGAAATAGAGAGAGTGGTTCTCGAACATCCAAATTCACAAAGATGGATGGAGGGTAAAACACCTAAAAAGGTTATAGTTGTTCCAAATAAAATTGTTAATATCGTAATTTAGTATGACTCCGAATACCCCAAATTATTTATTGAAGAAATTTTATTGGAAAGATTATCTTATGATCTTTCTTGGCACCTTTATGTATTCGTTAGGCATTACGCAATTTATAATGCCTCATAAGTTTGTTACTGGCGGTTTAGCAGGTATAGGAATATTGCTTAATTACGCTTTCTCATTACCTGTATCTGTCACGGTTTTGGTTATTAATGCTCTTTTAATATTGATTGCGTGGCGAATATTGGGTCCACAATTTTTGGTCAAAACAATAGTGGGTGTATTGTCTTTATCTACATTCTTAGGAATATTTGAAGCCCTTCAACTTCAAACTATAATGCAGAGCGAACCCTTGATAGCAGGGATGTTGGGCGCATTGTTGTGTGGGGCAGGAGTTGGATTGGTCTTCTCAGTAAATGGTAGTACGGGTGGCACGGATATAGTAATTATGATTATTAATAAATATAGAAATGTCACACCTGGAAGGACAATGTTGCTTATTGATTTGATGATAGTCGGGACCTCTTATGCAATTTTCCAAAGTATAGAGACTATTATTTTTGGATTTATAATAATTGCTATTATGACAACATCGGTTGATTATGTGATAAATGGTGTTAGACAATCAGTGCAATTTTTTATATTCTCACAACAATATGAGCAGATAGCTACTGAGATAAATAGTCAGCTGCATCGCGGATGTACTGTTTTGGATGGTATTGGATGGTATTCTAAACAGTCGCAAAAAGTGCTTGTGGTTATGGCTAAGCGCACTGAGTCTGTGTCAATATTTAGAATTGTGAAAGGAATTGACCCTAAAGCATTCGTTAGTCAGACTTCTGTAATTGGTGTATATGGTGAAGGTTTTGATAAGATAAGGTAGATTACACGACGATATTGTAATAAAAGCACAAAAGGCAAAGATGTTTTATTTGAAAACTCTTTGCCTTTTGCTTTTATATTGAATTGTACTAATTAACCTACTCTTCTTTTGTAAGATCTAAAGTGAAGTCCTCTTTACCACGATCATAGTATAGCTTTTTTAGTGGATTCTTTCTGGCTTCATCGTATGCAAGCCTATTATTAAATATATCTTTAGCCATATACAAAGCCTCACGGAATGAGTTTTCTGATGCAACTCCTTTGCCTGCTATATCATATGCTGTGCCATGATCGGGCGATGTGCGAACAATTGGCAATCCAGCAGTAAAGTTAACCCCTTCTCCCATAGATAATGTTTTGAATGGTATTAAGCCTTGATCATGATACATTGCTAATATTGCATCAAATCTACGATATGTGCCATTGCCAAAAAAACCATCAGCAGGATATGGTCCAGCACAGAGAAAACCGGCATCTTGAGCTTCTCTAACTGCGGGTGATATAATATCATTCTCTTCACTTCCTAATAGCCCATTCTCTCCAGCGTGTGGATTTAATCCTAAAATTGCAATTCGAGGTAATTCAACTCTAAAATCTCGCTTGAGCGAAAGATCAAGAGTTTTAATCTTTTCTAAGATTAGATCTTTCGTTATCATCTCGGATACTTTAGATATTGGAGTATGCGTAGTCACAAGGGCTACTCGCAATTGCTCACTTGCTAATATCATTAAGGCATTATCATCTCCCTTAAATTTTGATTCTAAATACTCAGTGTGACCAGGAAAGTTAAACTCTTCACTCTGAATTGTATCTTTTCTGATGGGAAGTGTGACTAATGCATCTATTTTGTTTTCAGCTAAGTCTTTGGTTGCTAAATCAAGTGCAACATATGCGGCTTGTCCAGCCTCTTCTGTCGGCTTGCCCAAGCTTATTCTTATTTCATCTTTGATGCAATTAATAAGATTTACTTTTCCTGGCTCTATTTCTGATACATCATTGATAATGTTGAAATGAACGGGGGTACTTTCTAATGCTTTGCGATGATAAGAAGCAGATTTTGAAGAGCCATAAATTATGGGTATAAAGAGTTCTAATAATCTCTCGTCTGAAAATGCTTTTAGTATTAATTCGTACCCCACGCCGTTTATGTCTCCGTGAGTGATTCCTATTTTTATCTGATTTGACATTCTATATTTTAATTCTTTTGTTATGAATATTATTATTCACTTGATTTACTAACACATTATAGGTTTGATTTGTTGCAATAGTTGTAATAAAAGAACTATGCAGAGAAATTATATTTATTAATGCCTGCTATTTAAATGGAAATGTATTGCACCACCTTTAAGCGCATCGTTTATTATTTGTTATCCACAGGAATGCTTATCGTATATAGCGATGCTTCCATAGTTCTCATTAAGTTACGTTTATTTTTTTCGGGAGCAAAAATAAAAGTTTCGGCAACTACCACCATATTCGTTTCTTCGTTTACAAAAGCTTGCATCACAAAAGGTCCTCCCATCATATCTTTTGTCATCTCCCACAATCCACGTATCTCGGCACGGAATAGACCATCAATTTCTATTCTCTTGTAGTCAGGATTGTAGGCATGTGTAGCTGTTGTCATATATGACTCAAATGAGCCTTCTATATGTTTGCTTAATATTTTATTGCGCATTTCAATAAGAGAGTCTTTCTCGAAGATGCTCTCAGAAGTATATGGGAATTGGTATATAACAATGTCTTTTCGTGCCCGTGGTGCATTGTTTGTAGCCCAATAAAAGTCAGGATATTCTTGAATATTGGACAAGCCTTTGGGGTAATAAATATTTATCCCAAATAGTTGTTTGACTCTTGATTGAGGTGTTCCAGAGTCTTTGATCAACCATTTGGCTGTGCGCTCCAATTCCTTCTCAATTATATAATCGGTTATACTACTTGTATTGGCTTTCACAAATTCCACAAAAGAAGTAGTGTCGGGTGCCTTGATTGTAAGTAATATTTGTCCATATGCATATTTGTCAATATCTGAAGAGAGCTTGGGTTCGCTATATATGTTGGATATTTCGGGTATCACAATATTGCGAGCCATTTTAAAAGTGCTTGTGAAATTCTCAGGTATAATGTGTAGTATTTTGAAATTAGGCTCTGTTTGTGGTAATCCTTTTGCCGGTGAGTTCAAAACATCATATATTGCTCTTCCAGCTTTGTCATTCCAGCTATCTTTGTCCATAATTACTAATACTTCATTTGAAGCAGATGAGGCACTTAAAAATGTATTTCCATTACATGATGTTAGTGTGGATAATGCTAATATTGCAATTAAGATAAAATTTAATACTTTCATAACATTGTTGTTTTTAGTTTAACTATGAGCAAGATAATTAATAATCTGTGGTTTGTAAAATTACTGTCATCTATTTATGATAAATTATTAATTTTGTTCCTCAGTTGCTTTGGATTTGGTAGTTGATAACATTCCGCACGCTGCAAATATATCTTCGCCACGTGATGCACGGATAGTACATGTGATTCCTTTAGATGTTAGAAAGTCACGAAATCTAACCATATTTTCTTCTGTTGAGGGTGCTAAATCGCTACCAGGTATTTTATGAAATCTAATTAGATTAACGCGACAATCTAATTCGGATAAAATCTTTGTCATTTCTCTGGCGAATACTAATGAGTCATTAAGTCCATCAAACATTATATACTCGAATGATAGACGGCGCTGGCGACTCCAATCATACTCCTTGAGAAGCTCAATAATATCAAGTGCATTATAAACCTTCTCGATAGGCATCAACTCAAGGCGCTGCTCTGGAAAAGGACTATGAAGGCTAAGCGCAAGGTGGCACTGGCTTTCGTCAAGAAATCTTTTTAGAGATGGGATTATGCCAATGGTAGAAAGAGTGATTCGTTTAGGGCTCCAACCAAGACCATAGTCGGCTGTTAGTATTTCGATGGTTTTCATTACACTATCGAAATTGTTTAGGGGCTCTCCCATGCCCATAAATACAAGGTTTGTCAAGCTTTCGGAATTGGGAACAGAATATACTTGGTTTATTATCTCGTTTGGTGTTAAACTACCCAAAAAGCCCATTTTACCAGTGAGGCAAAAACTACAATCCATTTTGCAACCTATCTGTGAAGATACGCATATGGTAAGACGATCTGCTTCGGGTATGTTTACCGACTCGATAAACTTTCCATTTCTAACACTAAAAAGCATTTTTTGAGTTCCATCTGTTGATGTTTTAATATCCATTGGCTCGGTGCGACCCACTTCGTAGTGTTGCTTAAGCAGTTCGCGATTGTTGAGTGAAATATTTGTCATGTCGTCTATAGACTTCACTCGCTTTACATATATCCAGTCTGCAATTTGTTTAGCAGTGAATTTTGGAAGGTTTAATTCTGCTACTGCTTCCTGAATTTCGGTTAGGGTTAGCCCTAAAAGATATTTTGATTTCATTTATATTCAATATTTTGCAGATACAAACTTACACAAAAATATTGTGATTTTGTGTGATAAGGATTGTATAATATTTTGTGTTTAGCATTTCCTTCTCAAAAGAAGGTACATTGAATATATATTGGGATATTGCTCTATTATTTTTTTGAATTATCTATTGAGCTTATCGGCATATAAATTTATTAAAGATACAGATCAATAAATTCAGTAACATAAAGTGTTCGCTAAAAGGTAAAGTGATGATTTACAAGGCATAAAACATGTTTGAATAGCTAAATTAGGATTTTTAGGCATATAAAACATGTTTGAAGAGAAAACTAATACTCCATAATCGAAACAAAAAACTAAAATATCTATTCCTAATCATTATAGTAAAAATACTTCTATCATTTTGATATTATAATTTCCATTCTCTAATATAAAGAGTGCTCCTTCTTGGGTTTATAAATGCAGGGTTAGCAATTATTATTTATTGTTTCCTGGCTCAATTTTAATTAGGCCTAATCCTATTATTGACCACACAAGTTCTCTGATTCGCATGCATAAGCTAACATATACTCCATGTGCAGCGGCAAGCGATAGAAGACCAAAAACTATAACGAAGCCTCCTTCGCGTGCTCCTAATTGCATTGGCATAAAGAAAAATAGATTACCCACAAGGGATTGCACCGACTCTATTAGTACGCTTTCTGAAAAAGATACTGGAAACCCTATCGCATACATCATAAAAATTATTTCAATACACTGTACGTATCTCGATAAGAGCTCTATTGATAGAGATTTTATAAAATCCTTTTTTCTGTTTTTATATAAGTCAGCAATCAGAAAATCCATTTGCTCAATCTTTTCGCTGTGCTGATGATAGTATATTTTAACTCGTTTACCTATAAACGGTATTTTAGATGCGATAGTAAGGGCTTTTACTATAAATCCTTTTGAATATACTGTGAATGACCAGTATAGTAGTAATAGTGAGGCAATTGCTACGATTACAAGTATTATTCTTATTGTTGATGATATATTGGGCACTATAAGTAGAAGAAGGGGGATGGAAATCATCCAAAAAATAAAGTGCGATACAATGTGCATCATCATATAAAGTAGTACCGATGAGGTTGCTTTCTGAACTCCCAGGTTTTCTCTAAGCTTCATTATTCTATACGGCTCGCCACCTAGCAGGCCCAAGGGCGTGATCTGATTAATTGCATATCCGCTTATGACGAGACGAAAGGTTTTTATAAAACTAACAGTTCTTGCCTCTTCACTGCCATCTTGAATAATGGTGTGAAATGAAAATGTATTTACTAGGTAAACTAATCCCCATGTTCCTACAATTGCTAAAAACCACCATTTGGTTAGTTTTATATTGGTCCATATTATATCGATACCGATTTTATGAACCATGAATCCAAGAATTACGAGACCTATAACGAGAAAAATATTTGTGGCTATTTTTGTTTTATTCATATTTGATGACTTTGATTTTGAATGGTGTTATCACAAAATCTTTTGAAAGCACAAAAATACAAATTTTGACAAACAAAAAGTGCTTTTTATCTTATTTAAGCTGTGAGCACACAAGTATATGCACGTGTTGAGTAGAAAAAATGGACTCTATAACGTTTTGTGTTTGCCATTCTCAATAATGTTTTTCTATCACTTAGTTTGTAAAGATTATTTTAATTATTTAGCAACACACAATATTATTTTTTTGTAATAGCAAAAAGATATCGCAAAATCACTGTATCCATAAAAAAATAGTATTAAAACTATTCATTTCTTGCAGTTTTAACTAATTCTGAGTGCTTGTAATTTTACAAGGACGTGTTTGGAGTTTGGAGTGCCTTTGTAAAATTACAATGGGGTAGAATATTTATTTTTTAGGTTTAATAATCGAATAAACACTTACACTTGCTTACTATTCAAATACCGTTCAAACACTGTTTGAATAGTATTTGAACACAAGATGCTTTGTTTAGTTGTCTCATCTTTCGATCCAATAACTATATGAATATGTTTTACTTTCTAAAAGGGTAGGCTAAAATTTACTGCCCTCTCGTTTCGTTATAGAGCCATATGAATTGAGGTTTTGAGATTCTATTTATATCCCAAATTGTTTTTCAATTGGTGTGATCAAATATAAAGAGGGTGAAATCACATTGTGAATCACCCTCTGCTCGATTTTAATAAAATATACCAATATAGTATATGGTTATTTTCTAAATGGTAGCTTCGTTACTATAGCTCTTAGGCTTTTATTTCTAACTTTGATAAACACTTCGCTGCCTACCTTTGTATATTCTGGAACTGCATATCCCATTCCTATCCCTGACTTCAATATTGGAGACATTGTGCCAGATGTTACAATTCCGATTACTTCGCCTTCTGCATTTGCTATCTCATATCCTGTTCTTGGGATGCCTTTGTCAACCAAGGTGAATCCAAAAAGCTTGCGTTTTACTCCTTCTGCCTTTTGTTTCTCTAAAATATCCCTTGCGGTAAAGTTGTTTCCTTCCGAAAATTTTGTAATCCAGCCCAATCCTGATTCAAGTGGGGTAGTTTCATCATTAAGTTCGTTTCCATAAAGACAGAATCCCATTTCCAAACGTAGAGTATCGCGTGCTCCTAATCCTGCTGGCTTAATGCCAAATTCAGCACCAGATTCAAAAATTGCATCCCATAGTTTTTGTCCATGCTCAGGATAAAAATATAGTTCAAATCCTCCAGCTCCAGTATATCCAGTGTTTGAAATAATTACATTGTCAACTCCTGCTATCTTTCCTTCTACAAAGGTATAATAGGGGATGTCAGACAAGTTTATATCAGTTAGCTTCTGTAGCGTGTCAGTAGCTTTTGGACCCTGTATTGCTAATAATGCTGTATGGTCGGAAGCGTCTTCAAGAATTGCTCCTTCAGTATTATTTTTCTGACACCAATCCCAGTCTTTTTGCATATTTGATGCATTTACGACCATCATATACTTTTCCGCATCGTATTGATATAGCAAAAAGTCATCAATAATACCTCCATTTTGGTTTACAAAACAGGTATATTGAATCTTTCCAGGTTCAAGTTTCGTTACATCGTTGCTTGTTATTTTCTGAATAAATGATGCTGCGTTGGGTCCTTTGACCCAAAATTCGCCCATATGCGAAACATCAAATACTCCAACAGAGTTGACCACAGCTTGGTGTTCATCTGTGATGCCAGTGTATTCTATTGGCATGTTGTATCCTGCAAACTCGTGCATTTTTGCACCCAATGATATATGAGTTTCAGTAAAAGGTGTTTTTTTCATTTTTAAATTTATATTTATTGTACAACTATCCTAAATCATTATTGCGCAACTAATTCAGCTATTTTTACTACTACTTGTGAGGCTTTCTCCAAAGCCTTTACAGGAATAAACTCATACCTGCCATGGAAGTTCATGCCACCAGCAAAAATATTAGGACATGGTAGTCCCATAAAAGATAAACGAGCTCCATCAGTGCCCCCTCTAATAGGTTTTACTATTGGTGTAATATCTAATTCTAACATTGCTTTGTGGGCAACATCTACAATATGCATTAATGGTTCAACTTTTTCGCGCATATTGTAGTACTGATCACGCATTTCTAATGTTAGTCCATTATTGTATCTTCTATTTAGAAATGCAACAGCTTGTTCCATTTCCTTTTTTCTATTTTCGAAAATATCTCGATCATGGTCGCGTATGATGTAAGAAACCATAGCTTCATCCACAGTTCCATATATACCTATAAGATGAAAAAATCCTTCGTATTTTTCGGTGTGTTCTGGACGTTCATTTACGGGCAACATCTGCACTAATTCATTTGCAACGTGAAGTGCATTAATCATTTTGTTTTTAGCATATCCAGGATGTACATTTCTACCCTGTATTGATACTTTGGCTGCAGCAGCGTTAAAGTTCTCATACTCTAATTCTCCAATTTCGCTTCCATCCATTGTATATGCCCACTCAGCACCAAATTTCTCAACATCAAACTTGTCGGCGCCTCGTCCTATTTCTTCATCTGGAGTGAATCCAATTCTTATTTTTCCATGTTTTATATGAGGATTGTTGATTAAATATTGCATCGCATCCATTATTTCAGCTATGCCTGCTTTGTCGTCAGCACCCAACAGCGTAGTTCCATCGGTAACAATTATATCATCACCTACAAACTTCAACAATTCAGGAAAGTCCTTTGGTGAAGTTATAATATTTAGCTCTTTGTTTAGAACAATGTCCTTGCCATCATAATTTTCTACAATTCTTGGATTAACTTTATTCCCACTCATATCGGGGCTCGTATCAAAGTGTGCAACAAAGCCTATGGTCGGAACATCCTTATCTGTGTTTGCTGGCAAAGTCGCCATCAGATAGCAGTTTTCATCAAGAGATATATCACTCAAGCCCATTTCAATCATTTCCTTTTCAACTTCTTGAGCGAGATCAAATTGTTTTTTTGTACTGGGTGTTTCTGTGTTATTCTCGTCAGATTGAGTGTCAATCTTAACATACTTAAAAAATCTATCAACAATATTCATAGCTTTAAATTAATTTATTATCTACAAAGATAGTTTTTTATGCTTCAACAGAAAACGAATAATAAATATTTATTTGCTACGCTTTGTTTGCAAAGTGTACTAATAGTAAGAACGATTATACCGTAATGTAATAATACAATCATATATCAATAAAATAATTGAT
Organism: uncultured Proteiniphilum sp.; assembly: GCA_964575445.1. Classification (GTDB taxonomy): domain Bacteria; phylum Bacteroidota; class Bacteroidia; order Bacteroidales; family Dysgonomonadaceae; genus Petrimonas. The sequence continues at coordinate 32,358 of CAZNRT010000015.1, forward strand.
TTAATATTTTGCACTTAAAAAAAATGTTGTACCTTTGCAGTTGGGTAAGTCCTATACGGCCAGCTCCCGAAGAATCCCCCAGGTCTTGATCGAAGCAAGGGTATTTGGTTGTAGCGGCGCGATATAGTAAGCTTACCCTTTTTTTATGCAAATTTTTTGTCAAGCTTGTAAGTTTAGTACGGCAATATCACTATAATATAAAGGTTAATCCCCTCTTCTATAAGTTTTCAAACTTATAGAAGAGGGGATTAACCTTTTCAATTTTCTGTGTAGAATGCTAATAATTATAATTATACTAATTTTGGAATTAGCTTCTTATCGAGTGAATATCTACCTGGACCTG
>CAZNRT010000016.1:0-30931 GCA_964575445.1 uncultured Proteiniphilum sp.
TACTTATAGCCTGCTTTTTTGTTTATACAAGACGGGGATGGCTGGATGCTTACTGATAGTCGAGCCACGTCCAAAACATTGGGTACTCTTTTTCGACTTGAATTTTTTTTGTGTGGGTGCAGCTTGCAGTTGCCGCCAGTACCAAAATAATGATTGATAATCTGATAAGTTTTGTCATTTGTTTGTGGTTGTTGAATGATTTAACTTTCCTGATAGCAAAAATTAATCACATTTTGTCAGAATCAATACATAATGATGCTGCACCCAAAACTCCAATATCTTTAAGATTTGATGTGAGAATCTGTAGATTCTTGACTGAATTAGGGTATGGAAAATCTTTCAGGTTTTCGTACAATGATTTCTCAAATAAGTTGAATGATTGAGAAATTGAACCTCCAAATATTATTGCTTGAGGGTCAACTGTCAACATAATAATTTTGACCAATGAAGCGATGTGTATCCCATAATGATTGAATATTTCAATTGCTTCTGTGTTCCCATTATTTGCTTTCTCTGCAACTTCCTTGCCAGACATGTTGGTAAAACTAGGGAAGAATCGACTACCACAATAATTCTCGATTATGGATTCTAAATATGGTATCTCTCCAAATTCTCCAGAACCACAGTTCGCATCTTTCATGAGGTGATTATTTTGAATAATTCCACCTCCAACGCCAGTGCCTAAGGTAATTCCTACAAAATTTTCGTATTTGTGGCCTTCGCCATATATCTTTTCGCCTAAAGAGAAACAGTTTGCATCGTTATCAACAAAAACTGGGAGGTTGAATTCTTCTTGAATAATTTTTTTAATATGAACTTCGTCCCAATCTTTAATGTTTTGTACATTATAAATGATTCCTTTAACTCTATCTACAACACTTGGGACTCCAATGCCGATAGCTTTGGTTTCGGGAGTAATAAGTTCTTTAATTAACTTCCTTAGAGCCAATAAAGTAAACTCTCCTCCTATATTGGCTTGAGTGTCGACCGTTATTTGATGAATGATAACTCCCTTTTCAACTCTGCCTCCAACTATGGATGTACCTCCTATGTCTATTCCAATTACGTTGCTCATATATTTTTTATTATTAAAATAATTATGTAAATTAGCTATATAATTTAATATTACTTACCTGTGAATAACACAAACTCTGGAATTGCCTCTTCGCGTATGGCACGACTGGACCAACCCACTTCTAAGAACTCACCCATGTAATTTTCAAAATACGCGACCTTTATTTTATGGAGTCCTTTGTCTAAAGCTATTCTGCCATTTTCTCTTATTAATGAATGCGACCCATCATTGTTAACCACAACTTCATCATCTATATAAAGAACTGATCCATCATCGGAGAATGTATAGAAGTTGTATATAGCTTTTTCGGGAATATCAATTAGTCCTTCAAATACAAATGCAAAAGAGTCGGGAACTAATGCTGGTGCTAATGTGAAATTATCTACCACGCCTTCTTTAATTTTTTTCGTATTAGTTTTTATATCTGTTATTTTTTTGAGCTTTCCTCCTTCATAATATGTGTAGTTGATGCCATTTCCTCCTTTGTTGATGTTAGACATAGCAGGCTTATATGTTAGCGTTTCTTCATCTATTGAAGAAATTCCTGAAGGAAAGTAATACATAAATTCTTCTTTGTTAGGTGTGCGTATCCAGCTATCAAATTGAAATTTATTTTCATACATTTTTATTATTCTTGCGCCACGCTCAAACCTACCATATGCATCTGCACCTGTTGTGCGACCAAATGCTAATGCAATATCTTGATCGACGCCTATATAGTCGCAGTCATGATCATGTCCAACAAAAACACCCATAACATCTTTCATTTCTATAAAAGAAGCAAATAGTCCAGAGTTAATATCGGGAGATGCTACTCCTTCCATTTTATTGCCAACTGTTGTTGGTTTGTCTTCGATGTTTTTGTATTCGAGAATAGGGATGTGGAAAAAAGCGAGCGCAGGGAGAGGCTTATTGTTAGCTCTTGTCAGAGATTCGCTGTTTTGTCTGTACCACGCTATTTGATCGAAATGAATCCAATCATAATGTCCATACTTGTTTTGCTCAGGCTTGTTGTGAGAATCAAAAAAGTATAATAATGAAGCAGGATTATCATCTTTTCCATTAATCGATAATATATAGTTGCCAGCACCAGTTAGATTTTCACCTTTTTCTCCCACGAAATATGGAAGTCCTTCGATAACATCAAATATGCCTTCTCGCGATAGATCGGTTTCGGCATCGTGATTGCCTAATACTGCTGCCCAAGGAGTTTGATGCTCTTCAAATATTTTTGCAATCCTCAACCATCCATCTTTTGCTGGAGGAGCTGTAACCACATCTCCTGTTAATACTGCTAAATGTGGCTTTTCGATTTCTAAGACTTTTTTAATTGTTTGAATAGTTGATTCACATTTGGGCGACTTGTCATCCCAATGTAGGTCGGTGAACTGCGCTATTTTGAAAAATCCATTTTCAAAAGACAGTTGACTCTGCGCAAATGCTCCTACATAATAGAAGCATGCGATAATGATTAAAATTGATTTTATCTTTTTCATTGATTGGTGTATTAAGTGTTTATTTAATTTCTATTTCGTCGATAGCTAATCTGCTTTGTTCTCCAGCTCTATAATAGCCTTCGGGACAAGGTCCCCAGCTAATTAGTTCTATACGCACAAATCTCGTTGGAACTTTTGAAAATGATAGTGATACATGAAATCTCACAGCTTCTGTTGACGAGAAATCATACGTGAACTCTTCATTGGTGATTTCTGAATACGTATTATTTGATAAAGAGCTAACTTTGACTGCACGAGGTGGCCATGTGTAATTCCATGGTCGCCATAATGCGCCAAGGCTAACTTCACTAATGTTGCGTTCTTGCTTTAAGTCAATATCAATTACAACGGTATCACGTCTATAGCTAATCCATTTATGCATCGTGGTGGGATATGCACGATAACCATCTGTTAAACCGTAATCATTATTGAAGTTAACAGACTCGGGTATTGGATCATTAATGTATTCACAACCAGTTGCGAAGTTCACCGCAAAGAATTTGTTGGTAGTTTCTCCTATTAGCTGATCATCCATAAATACTTTTGCATATATAGTAGCATCCTCATCTAACAGAAGAGGCGTAGTGTATAAAGGTGAGGAATGGGTGACTACAGAATCATTAATGGAATATCGTATATCGCCATGCGGAGTAAATGTTGATAATGTGACTTCATATTGATTTGCATTGTGATTCCATTTTCCATTATAGTTAACATTGAAAAAGTTTCTCGAATAATTTACATTATAAGAATCTAATCTATCAAATTCGTTGTATAATCTATAGGTGAAATCTTTAAAATTCTTGAGCCTGGGCAGTGTCCATTGAACTTCAGAAATTGCCAGTAGCCTTGGAAAGGTCATATATTCAAAATAATCTTGTGTTTGAATATATTCGCCCCATATATTCGCCTGAACTCCGATAATATATTTCTGTTCCTCTTGTGTGAGTTCAGAGGGAAGGGGGTCGTAATCATACACACTATCTAATGGTAAAAAACCTCCCATGGCTAATGAAGCAAATTCTGGATCTTCTTGGTAGAAGTCGAAGTAACATCTGTAGCCTGGCGACATGATAACCCGATGTTTTTGTTTCGCAGCAGAAATTCCACCACTCTCACCACGCCAAGACATTACTGTGGCGTTAGGTGCTAAACCTCCTTCTAATATTTCGTCCCAACCTATAATATTTCGTCCTTTGCTATTTACAAATTTTTCTATTCTGTGAATAAACCAACTTTGGAGTTGTTCTTCATTTTTAAGACCTTCTTTTTTTATTAAAGCTTGACAATGCGGACAACGCTTCCATGACTTTTTAGGACATTCATCACCTCCAATATGTATGTAATGGCTTGGGAATAGGTCAATGACTTCGCTTAGAACATTTTCTAAAAAAGTAAATGTGGTTTCCTTTGGACAAAACACTTCATCAAATATATCAAAATAATCACGAACTACATATTCTTCTTCTAAACCACCAGATAGTTCGGGGTATGACGCTAAAGCTGCGGAAGCATGACCAGGCATTTCTATTTCTGGTACTATAGTGATGAAACGGTCTGAAGCATATTTTATTATCTCTCTGATTTCATCTTGGGTGTAAAAGCCTCCATGTTCTATGTTATCATATCTGCGAGGCCAATAATAGTCGGAATGTCCAATTTGAGTTTGTTTACGGTATGATCCTATCTCCGTTAGTTTAGGATATCTCTTTATTTCAATTCTCCAGCCTTGATCATTTGTCAAATGCATGTGCAGATGATTAAGCTTATACAAAGCCATCAAGTCAATAAATTTAAATACCGTTTCTTTTGATAGAAAATTTCTTGCTACATCCATCATAGCCCCTCTATATTTGAATCGAGGTGAATCATTGATATAAACATTTGAAACTTTTAAAACTGATAATTTATTATTACCTGTATTATATATATCATTAGGAAATAACTGAATCAGTGATTGAACTCCATAAAATAATCCAGCCCCTTTATTATTAGACTTTATAATAATGCTATTTGATGAAATGTCTAATATATACGCTTCCTCATCCATCGAATCGTCGAAAATGAATTTTATCGGTGCATCTTCGTTTTCACCAACTGCATTTAGTGTAATAGAAGTATTTTTTAATGCATCCAATAAATAATTAAAAATAAAATTAGATGCTTCATTTTCTATAAATGATATGTTAGTATTTCCTTGTAAAGTGAAGACACCACTGATATGTTTGATTTCATTTGGGCGAGGAATTATATTGTAATTGCTCGAAGAATCTTCTTTTATGTTATCACAAGAACATAAAAAAACTACAGAAATAAGTAGATATATAACTTTATTCATCATAGCTTTTCTTTTAGTAATGACGGAAAGGTATCTTTAATTTTCAAAATTAATTCGCCGAATAGTGTGTTTACCCAGGCAAACCAAGAACGTGTGAAGTCTGAGGCATTGTCGCAATGAAAAGATTCGTGCATAAATCCTGTATCAGCATCTGTTCTTTTGAGTTGTATTAGGCATTCCTTAATTTCATTATAATCATTTGAAGTGAGGGCTTTCATAATTATGCTCATTGGCCATACATATTTTAAACCTATATGGGGTCCGCCAATACCTTCTCCAGCAGTACCTTTAAAAAAGTAAGGATTATTATCGCTCCAGATTAGTTTCCTCGTATTTTTATATATAGGATCGTCATCTGAGCAATAGTTTAAATATGGTGCAGCTAAAAGGCTAGGTATATTAGCATCGTCCATACATAGTGCATTGCCAAAACCATCGGCTTCGAAAGCAAAAACTTTTCCGCATACAGGATGATTTACAATGCCATATTTCTTAATAGCATTATCAACTTCATTTGATAGGTCAATGCAATCACTTGCAAAGGAGCTGTTATTTAATACTTTTGTTTGTATTTCGGCTAATTGTCTTAATGATACAACCGCAAACATGTTTGAGGGTATAAGAAATCCATACTGGGTAGCATCGTCTGAAGGTCGGAATGAAGAAACAATAAGTCCTACTGGTTTTACGGGAGCACCCCAGCCATTGTTGATCTGTGAATCTGTGGGTCGATCACAATCGCGTGTAAAACTATATGGACCAAGTCCATTCTTGCGCTGTTGCTCTCTAAAAGTTTTTAATACTAATTCCATTGCTTCATGCCACTTTTTGTCAAAAACAGAAGAGTCATCTGTTAATTTCCAATATTGATATGCAAGCCTAATAGGGTAGCAAAGTGAGTCTATCTCCCATTTTCGTTCATGCAACATCTTTGACATCTCTTGAGTATTATCAGTTTCCCAATAACTTCCTATAGGACTTGCATTGAATGCATTTGCATATGGATCAGTTAGAATACAATCAGTTTGTCTATTAATTAACCCAGCAATCATTCCTTGAAGTTTTTTATCTCTTTTCATTAAAGGTAGATATGGCCATACTTGTGCCGAAGAATCGCGTAACCACATTGCTTCAATATCACCAGTAATGACGAATGTATCATGACGTCCTTGATCGAACGAATACTTTACCGTGGTATCTAATGTATTGGGAAAACAATTTTCAAACATCCATCTTAACTTATCATCTTTGATTATTGCTTTAACCTTTTTGATTGTATCTTCAACAGCAGTTGATACAAAGTTTCTATCTTTAACTTGTGGTCTCTTAGAGATATAATTAGTAATATATTCATCATTTGGTGACGAAAAGACATCAAGAGGATAGAAAACTGTGGTAGCAGCAGCTATTAATCCGCTTTTCTTTAGAAAACTCCTTCTTGATATATTTTGTTTTGAACTTTTAGTATTCATGTTTGCCTGGTGTTATATTTATTTTCTTTTCCTTTTTGCCATAAATAATATTCAATTCGAATGAAACATTTGTTTCAACAAGAATCTTAGGTTCATCATTAACGGAGCGTCTGTCTTTTGAAATCAATGTAATAACTCCATCAGGTCCGAATGGGTATCTCTCTATTCCATGTTCTTCTTTATGTTTTATATCCCATACAATCGTTTTTTTTGAATAATTGGATTGAACTCCTAATATATACTCAATAAATACTGCTATTGGTGGTAATCCAGCCCACCCTACAAATTCATCTCTTGCCATAAATCCAGGTTCTACTTCTTCGGGAGCATAATACTCCCAAAAAGTGCCAGTATTTTTATAAACTTCAAAAACATTATTATAGTGGTTAAGTGCTATTTCAGTTGCTTTGTCTTTATATCCTTTGTTGTATAATCCATTTATAACCATGTAGTTTGCGCCTGGCCATACTCCACCTTGCCAATATCTCCCTTTAGGATTATATTTGGCATTGTCAGCAGTTAGTGATGGTACACGATGTGTTCGATTGAAAGTTTTAGGATTATCAAGCTCGCTCACTAAGCTTTGAGTTTGCTCTTCGGTCAATACATCAGTTAATAGTGCCCAATAAGCAATTATTCCTTTCGTACTTGATAGGGTTCCATCACTATATTTGTCGTATAAAAAGCCAGTCTTCTCATCCCATAAATTTTCTTGCACATATTTTGTCAAATATCTTATCTCATCTTCAAAATCTTCAATTTCTTGCCATCTTTCAAGATATAATCCCATTTCTAAAAGTATAGCAGCAGTAAATATCTGTTGTAAATTTGTGTCAAGCCAAACCATATGACCATTGCTAAAGATCATGCTATATTCGGGTTTCACTCTTGGCATGTTATCCATTCCTGTTCCCCAACCACTCGACCAGTAGGTCCCATCTGGCCAGGTTCGATTTAATTTAAGCCATTTGTAGTATGCACATAATACGGGGAATATTTTATGAAGCCTATCAGAGTCTCCATACTGCTTATAATACAATATTTCTGCCCATGGTAGTAAGTTAGGGCCAGTACTTACCGGATCATATCTCTCAAAACAATCAGCTCCATCTCTCATAATTTCTCTGCAAATAAATCCATCGGGATGTTGTTTGGCATAAAAATTATCTAAGGTTCTTTGAAATGGGAAAAATCTAAAACCATATCGTGCAAACATCATCATAAATGCACTATCCCACATGAAAATATTTCCGTTGTATGCAGTATCTAAATACGGTGCAGTAAATCCAGAGCCCTCTAACGGTTGTCTAATATTGCCAATCGCTATCTCCCATGCTCTCCAATACATTTCTATTTCTTTATCATGACCTTTCCAAATAGGGTTCGGTAGAATAGTTTTGGCTTCTTCGAAGCTCTTTGGTATGATGTAATCTGGTTTGTCAATTCTAAACTCATTTTCAGCAACAAGAGCTTCCTTAACATAGGTGTTTTTGTAAGGGAGAATATATTTTCTTGCAACTTCCACAGAATCATTTTTTGTCAAATTATTTTGTGATATCAATGAGAAGCCAGTAAATAATAATATAATTATTATCTGAATTTTTTTAATCATAGTGCATTAGTATTAATAAATTTATATCCTAATCTTAAAAGTAATATCGAATGATATTTTATAATTGATTAATATTAAATCAATTAGGAATATTAAGGGCATTCAATATTTTGCTGAAAATTTCAGTATTGTTGTAAACTCCATTGAAATTTTGAGAATGGGGACCATATGCAAAGACAGGCAGCATTATTGGTGTATGATCATCAGTTACAAAGTATGCTGTAATTAAACCAGTAGATCTATCACCATCAATTAAGGTTAATCCACCTGTTTCATGATCAGCAGTTACAACAACTAAAGTTTCACCATTTTCATCGGCAAATTTTAATGCTTCTGCTATTGCCAAATCGAAACTTAACATCTCTACTACAGCACCACCTAATGAGTTTGCATGACCTGCATAATCAATTTTAGCACCTTCGACCATCAAAAAGAATCCATCTTTGTTGGCTTTATTTAGCTTATCAATACCATACTTGGTAGTTTTGGCCAAAAGATCAATTGTGCCTTGAGTTGCTGCTAAATCCATACGTCCATCAGCGCAAATAATCTTTTTTTCGATATTCGGTATTTCTTCATAATCATCTATAAGAGCGTATTCTTTTTTTAGGTTGCTAATAAATTCATCACTATCAACCCTACCAGTAAATACGTCCATGCCCCCACCTGCCAATAGTGTTAGCTTACCATCTAATAAATAATTAGTTAGCTCATCGGAATTGTCTCTATCTTTAGAATGACCATAGAATGCAGCAGGAGTAGCGTCAGCTAAATTACCTAATGTGATCACTCCACAAGCCATATCATTTTCATATGCTATATCAGCCAATGATGGATTTTCTTTTCCATCGTCAGTCATACTAATATGTCTGTTGTTTGTTGGTTTGCCTGTTGCTAAGGCACTACCTCCAGCCGCTGAATCAGTAGTGTAAGCATCTTTAGGACTATTTTTTTGTAACCCTATGTGCCTTAAGTTTAATAGGGTTAAGCCTTTATTTACTGTTTCAGCGGCATTTATTTGAGCTAAACCCATTCCATCTCCTATGAGAAAGATTACATTTTTAATCTTTTTATTAGTTCCATCATTTTTGTATGTGGGATTATAAATGTCGATATTATCTACTAACTGTATTTTTTCTCTATCAAATCCTTTAAATCCTGATGTTGTTTTATCTAATCTATCTGTTGTAATCATTCCCTTAGAGTTAACAACTCCATGATGAATTCTATAGCTTTTATCATCAAAGTTTTTAAAGAAATCCACGCATTTCTCAATTCTATCAGTATTTATTATGTCAACTCCCATATTATGGAACGTATTCCATGCAGTAAGTCCTTCGGGAGCTCCCCAAAAACGTACTGGTTTTCCTAATGAATGAGCTTTGTCAATAATGCTATTAATTCTTGATTTCTCTTCTTTGGTTAATGTTCCTTTTCCATTCCAACTTGAACATTCGTGAAAAGGATGACTAATTAAAGCCACTCTCTCTAATTGTTCTTGTGAATAATCGATATTAATTCTACCATCAAATGAAATATATTTTGGGTAATTATTAAAAGTGTTGGGATGAGGAATATTCCCTGTAATTACTATGCTAACTGCGTAAGGATTTACTTCTTTGTCAAAAACTGTGGGATATTTATTCAATAAGTTTACAACATTTGAAATAGCCGGTTCGGTAGGTGATTTTAATTCTATCATTAGCTGTAGTTCATCTTCTGAATTTCTCCAAGGCTTATTCCCATTTTCTTGGAAAAGCTTTATGATTGGATTTAAATAAAACTCTTCAAAACTTTTTTCCTCTTCTAAATCTTCTAAGTCATGACCCACTAATAATTTATTATTTTCGATGCTGAAAATATCTGCTTCGATTGAATAAACTCCTTGTGAATATGCTTGATAGAAAGGTACACTTTGCCTATAATCATTGTGAGAATGAATTAAGACCCTTGTCTGTGAATTTATACTTGTTGCTAAAAGTAAATTCAACAGAACAATAAAAATATATTTGTAATAATTTCTCATTGATTTTATAATTTTGGATGTTTAGAATAATTACTTAATAATGATTTCTGCGAAAATAGGTACATGATCTGATAAAAATATTCCATTTAACTTTTTGTCTATAGACAAATATTTACTTACTTCAATTTTGTTGTTGACAAAAATATAATCTATTCGTCCTTCTGGATGATTGGGTTCTTCTTTAAAATCATGGAATGTTCCTTCTGCTCCTTCAACAACTGTAGCAATTGATCGTGAATCTTTTAAATAATATTCATTTTCTGAATTAACCATCTTTTGAATTATTTCTGAGGTTGGCCTAGCATTAAAGTCACCCGTTAGAATTACAGGTAAGTTGTCTCCATATTCTTTGGTTTTTTCTAATAGTAAATCTATGCTATTATTCCGTGCTTCTTTGCCAACATGATCTAAATGCACATTCATAAAAAGAAATTCAATTCCAGTATTTTTGTCTTTTAATTTTACCCAAGATGCAATCCTTTCTAGTACTGCATCCCATCCAACAGAAACGATATCTGGGGTATCACTTAGCCAGAAATCTCCAGAGTCTATTTTTTCGAATTTTTCTTTTTTATAAAATATAGAGCTGTGTTCACCTTGGTGTATTCCATCTTCTCTACCAACTCCAATTGAAGAATAATCACTAAGACGTTCTTCCAAGTCTATTAATTGGTTTACTAATACTTCTTGAGTACCTAGTAAATCTATATCATATTTATGCACTATTTCTGCAGCGACATCTTTACGGTATTGCCAATTGTTTTCACCATCTTCAGGATTGTCATATCTTATATTAAAAGACATGACATTCAATTTGACTTCATTTTGTTTTGATGTTTCATTTTTACAACTCAATAGAGCGGTCATTGAAAAAAAAATAACTAAAAATACTTTATTCATAATATGTCTTTTTTATTTAATGTATAAATTATCTTTTGGAATTCTATTAAAGGATTTGCCTGATGGTGTTTTCCATCCCCAATCTAATTCTTCTCCTTCATAATCTTCAAAATATAAAAGCTTATAGAAATGAAATCCTTTTTCTAATGCTATTTTGCCAGTTGCTCTTACTGGTGCATGAGAGCCATCATTATCTACGACTTTAGTATTATTTATGTATAATACACTTCCATCGTCAGATATTGTCATGAACTCATAAACTCCTGTTTCAGGAATATCTATTATTCCTTCGAATATAAAACCAAAGTAGTCATCCTGTTTTGCAACAGCTATAGTTATGTCTTCAAGAGTTCCATGAAATATTTCCTTTTGCTTTTCAATATCATATACGGAAGTAAATTTTCCTTCAAAATATTTGTAGTTGACTCCATTCTTTATCGCACTTATCTTTTTGCTTGGTTCATACTCTGCTTTTGTAGCATTAATTTTGAAAATGTTACTTGCTTTATATCCATCTCTATAAGCTATAGCTTTGATAGTCTTGTTTTTATTTAAAATAAAAGGCTCTGTATATTCAATTGAATATTTTGTGGGATCTTCATTATCTGTAGTGTAATATATGGTAGCATTTTTAGTGGTAGAGTGTAAATCGATTTCAACTTGCTCTTCAAATAATCCCAAATCTCTACTTGTGTATGGAATAGAAACAATATTATCTTTTGATAATGAATAAGGATAATTATTCTGCCTAATTCCGCGCGTTTTATTTGGTTTATTGCTCAATATATACTCAAGCGTACCACCAGCCATAATTTGATCATACGTTATGTAATTGTTGACAACTTCTTCTCCGTTTAACAATACTTTGTCAATATATATATATTTATCTGGGTTATTTGCCTTAATAGAAAAGGTTTTCCCATTTGCTAATTTTATTGACGCAGTAGGGAAGAGTGGGGTAGTTAAGATAAATTCATTTGTTCCAGGACAAACAGCGTAAAATCCTAAGCTGCTCAAAATATACCAAGCAGATATTTGACCACAATCCTCGTTACCACTGATTCCTTCAGGCGTAGGTGAGTACATTTCGTTTAGTATTCTTCGTGTCATTTGTTGAGTTTTCCATGGTTGGCCTATATAACTGTAAAGATAAGCCATATGATGGCTAGGCTCATTTCCGTGCGCATATTGTCCAATCAAACCTGTTATATCTACCATGTCACCATGAATATCTGACTTCACAGTAAATAAGTCATTAAGATGTTCAGTAAATTTTTCATTTCCTCCCATTAATTGTATTAAACCATTAACATCATGTGGGACAAAGAATCTATACTGCCATGCGGTAGCCTCTGTATATGCACGACCAGGCTCGAATGGATCAAATGATTCTTCCCAATTCCCATCGGCTCTCTTACCTCTAAAAAATGAAGTGTTTCCATCAAAAATATTGATGTAGTTTTTTGACCTTTCCATATAGTGCTCGTAGTCGTTCATTTTTCCTAAACCTCTGGCAATTTGAGCAATACACCAATCGTCATATGCATACTCTAAAGCACATGATACTGACTCTCTCTTTATGTTTGATGGGATATAACCATACTCTGTATAGAAATTCGATCCTTTATTATTTATGTTTGAAGATACCTTCAAGGCTTCAAATGCCTTTTCTATGTCATATTCTCTTATTCCTTTCATATACGCATCGGCAATAACAGAGGCTGTGTGGTATCCAATCATGGTGCCCGTTTCTCCTGCAGATAGTGGCCAGATAGGCAGCTCTCCAGTGTCTTCATACATTTCTAAGAATGAATTAATCATGTTATTGACCAATGAAGTGTTTATTATTGTTTGTAGAGGATTCCATGCTCGAAATGTATCCCATAAAGAAAAAGATGAATAGTAATCCTTATTTTCTTGCACTTTTTTGATTGACATGTTGTGCCTTCTGTATTCTCCATTACTATCATTCATAATATTGGGCATCAGACTTGCGTGATATACTGATGTGTAGAAATTAATTTTGTCTTTTTCTTTTCCTCCTTCTACGCTAAATGTGGATAAAACATCTTCCCATTCTTTTTTAATGCCTTCATGTGTAGCATCAAAATCGAATCCTACACTATAATTGTCTAGGTTTAATCGAGCATTTTCTTCACTTACCACAGAAAGACCAACCTTTGCTACTAATGCTTCGCCATCTGCTTCACCAAAACTGATATAAAACTGTTGGTTATTGTTCGAAGGGTTATTGTTAGTTATAATCTTGCCATTATTAATATGATTCACACTCGTAAAATCTTTTGAAAATTGAGCAACAAAGAATATGTATTGATTCGGTGTCCAGCCTTGTGTTCTTCTCATTCCTGATATTTCGTTTTTACCTGTTTGTCTTATTAATACTGAATCAACAAGCTCGTCTGTCAGAGTATGAGCCATATCAATAATTATATTGATAGGATCTCCTTTCTTAAATGTATATCTATGGAATCCAGTATATTTATTTGCAGTTAGTTCAACAAATATGTTGTCATTTTTTAGATTAACCGAATAATACCCTGGTGATGCTTTTTCTTCTTTATGAGAAAAAGGCAAGAAGTCAAAAATATATCCCTCTTCTTGTGGAATAAAGGGTTTTGTGGTTGGATGAAACAATATGTCTCCTAAGTCGGCGACACCTGTTCCGCTTAGATGTGTATGCGAAAAGCCAATAATTGATGAATCACTATAGTGATAACCTGAACAAGCATCCCAATCTCCTATTCTAGTATCAGGACTCAGTTGAACCGCTCCAAATGGAGCGCTTGCACCAGGATATGTGTGCCCATGAAATCCCGTTCCGATCATTGGATCAACATAGTCTATAGGTGATTTTGGATCTTCTGAACACCCTCCAAAAATAAGAATTATACCTAATGCTATAATAAAATATTTTTTTTTCATTGCTATATATTTCTATTTAATTAGATTGTTTTGAGCACATGTTGATGTTTTTTGACTGATATTTTATTAGTCCTTTTATTAGTACTGTAAAAAAGTTGAATATTTAGAGTCGAGTTGAATATATCGGACATTCAAAGTGTTAAGTTGTTGTATGATTTCTTTGACTGTCTGTTCTTCTCTTTCTGATGGAATAGCCCAGCTATTAATTACACCTACGATCATGATATTATTTTGATTAGCCCAACTCGCATCTTCTTTTGTAGGGTTTCCAAAAAAATAATAATTGTTTGATGAGTAATCTGCTCTTTTCATATTGTCCTCAATTTGCTTTCTTGTACAGCTGAGTTTTATCTTGCCAGTGAAAAACTCAGTAGATGCTGTTGTGCCGATCATTAATGCACTTTCTCTTAAATTATATTTATTAAGCAACTCAATTATTTGGTTACAAATTATTGGATCAAACCCTTTAAGTTTGTTGTCGATCATAATGTTTAATCCAAGTTCATGGCATAACTTCAAAACATCTTCAAATTTCTGAACATCTGTTCCGCTATTAGATTTTAATTCTGAAATTTCTTTCCAAGTCATGTCTTCTACTTTCTTATCTATGTTGTAATATCTAACAAAGTTATTATCATGATTGGTTATCAAAATATTATCTTTACTTCTCCGCAGATCAACCTCGATCATCCAATAACCCAGTTCTGCTGCTTTGATGATGGATCTTTTGCTGTTTTCTGGCGTTATAGAATCTACAACACCCCCTCTGTGAGCAATAAGAAATATATCATTGCTTTTAAGATCTTGTTGTGCGTTAACTGACAGGAAGTTTACAATTGTGAGAAATATAATTGTAAAATATCGTAGGTTCATTGTTTAGAGATATTATAAATGTTAATAAAGAGTTTTCCTACGTAATATATAATTCTGTGTCCTTATCCAAGACATGTCTATATTTTTATTCTTGAACGTTTAATAATTCGACAATAAATATAAAAGTATCATAAGATAGTGCAAGTAGTTTTATTTTTATATACATAAGATAAGCAGTATGCTTATCTTATGTATATAATTTTAAGCTTAATAACCTTTGTTCTGCTTTAAGTTCTTACTTTTAGTTACCTCATTTAATGGAATTGGAAATACATGATGAACCTGAGGATTAAATGTGCGTTTTGGCCAAATTTCTTGAACTTCAATCCTGTCAATTTCTTCTAAATTATTTCCTTGAGCATCCTTTTTAAGAATTGTTTTTACTCCATGTAATGGTTTTGCATATTCTGATTGCGCATCACCCCATCTAACAAGGTCTAAATGACGACTTGGCATAAACTCAAAAGCTAATTCACAACGTCTCTGATTTTTTAACTCCGACTTTGTTGCAGTAGAGTTTTCAGGCAATCTAGCACGTTTTCTAATTTGATTTAGTAATGCCTTTGCTTGATTGTCACCTTCGCCATTCTTCCAAATTAGTGCTTCTGCTCTCATAAGTAAAACATCTGCATATCTAATCAATGTTTGACCTAATCGATTACTTTGGTTATTTCCGTTAGGACTAACGTCCTTACCAACACAGTCCGCTTCTTCAAAAATAGACATGAACTTTCGGAATGTTAATCCTGATGTGCTCGAAATTTCTGCTGGATTAACTGCCCAAATGATTTTCTTTCCGATATAGGTAATTTCTTCACCAGGATAGAGAATTGTTGCTTTTTTACGTGTATCCCCATTTTCAAATGCTTGATACAACTCTAAAGTAGGCTGAAAGTATCCCCATGTATTATATAGTCCAAAACCTCCATTTTGAAAAGACATGCCATGAAACTTTGGACCTTCGGTAGGATTCCCTAATATTGAGAAAAGATATTCAGAAGAGAAATTATTCTCTTTTCTAAATAGTTTTGCAAAAGGATTAGATGAGCCATCATCAAATAAACTTCTCTTATCGGCTCCAGTTAAATTCATTATTTTATCAGTAAATTCAAGAACAATATCGTAATATTTACTGTCGTACTGAGCTGCATATAAGGCAGCTCTAGCACCAAATGCCCAAGCAGCAGCCTTGTGAGGACGACCATAATCATTTTTGCTTAATTGAGAAAAATAAGGTAGCATTTCTCCAGCCTTACGCATATCATTAATAATTAAGTCATAGTTTGCTAAAACTGAGCTCGGTCTTGGCTGATCTAGGTCATTAACAGGAGTATTTTCTGTCATAATAGGGAGACCACCATTTATATTGTTATCTCCATAATATGGGCTTATCCATAAGTAGGCAAATCCTCTATAAAAATGAGCTTGACCTAAAGCATTATTTTTGAAAGCTTCTGAAATATTCATTTTAGGAACATTCAAGAAAATATTATTAGTCATTGTTATAAGCTGATACATTCTTGGCCAAGTATCTTTTACATCAAGACCACTACCAGCTGCCATTTTAAAATTTTTGGCATTATCCGCATTAGCATTTGTTCTACCTGTAACAAGATTGTCGCTGCAGTTTTCCAACCACATTATACCACGCCCAGCTGTGCCTTCCCTAGCCGCAAAAGTATTTCCGAATGCATTGATAGCCTCAGTAACGTCTGCTTCACTTTTCCAGAAGTTATCAGATGATCCTGCACCATATGCATCATGCTCTAAGAAATCACTACAGCCAATAAAGCTAATTATTGAAATAATTAAAACGAGTGTTTTTATATTAATATTCATATTTGTAATAATTACTTTAGTTGATTAGAAATTAAAATTTAGACCCACGCTAAATGTACGTGGAACTGGGTAATTACCAGAGTCCAATCCGAAGTTTCCAACTTCTGGATCGATACCACTATAAGATGTGAAAGTAGCTATATTCTCTCCACTAACGTATAATCTAATTGAACTGTCTCTTATGCCCAATGCGTTCATAGTCTTTTTGGGAAGGGTATAGCCTAACGTAATATTTTTAAAGCGTAAGTAGCTCGCATTTTCAAGTAAAAAGTCAGATGCAGTACCAAAGTTGTCATTAGCATCACCAGCTATAGATAATCTTGGGAGACCAGAATTTTTGTTATAATTCCAAGAATCTAAAACTTGACTTAACATGTTATTACCAACATTTCTTCCAGTTAGTCCCATTTGTTTAAATCCATTATAAACATAAACATCTCCAACGCCTTGGAACATAACACTAAGATCAAATCCCTTGTAATTAAGGTTGCTTCCAAATGAATAAGTAATTTTTGGCAGATAGCTTCCCAAATATTGACGGTCGGCATCATTAATTGTGCCACTATCGTCATAGTCAATAAACTTTATATCACCAGGAACAGCATCTGGTTGTATTTTTATTCCTTTTGAGTTCACATGATTATCAATTTCTTGCTGTGTTTGGAAAATACCATCACTTTTTATTAAGAAATATGAATACCATGGTTGTCCAACAGCTGATTGTAAAGGTTGTAATGCATTCAGCCTATTGCTATGTGGCATAATATCTCGAGGTCCTAAATCCTTAACTTCATTTCTAACTGTACTGAGATTCCCCCAGATATTAATATTAGCCTTATTTATCGTTTTATTGTATGCTAATGAAAATTCCCAACCTTTATTAATTACACGACCAACGTTGCTATATGGAGGTTTTTCAATGCCAGCTACCGATGGAGGAGGCAATTGTTCGATTAGATCCTTAGTGGTTTTATTAAAGTAATCAACGGATATATCGAGTGATCTTTTAAGTATTGTGAGATCAATACCTATACCTGTTTGTTCAGTAGTTTCCCATTTTAAACTTCTGTTAGATAAAGTACTTTGATAAACTCCATACACTTCATTGTTTGTATTTTCACCCAAAATAAATGGCCAGTCAGGGAATGATAATGGGGCGTCATACGAGTAACGAGGTACAAGCTTTATATTGCCAATTTGTCCCCAACTACCTCTAACCTTTAATAAGCTAATATCCCAATCATCTTTCAAATTTGAGAAGAATGGCTCAGATGAGATCTTCCAAGATCCAGATAGAGCAGGAAAAACTCCTGAATTATTGTCCCTATATAACTTAGAAGTAGCATCTCTTCTAATACTTGCGGTAAAAAAATATCTATCATCATATGAATATCCAACTCTGGCAAAAGCAGAAATAGTTGATTCATCCCAAATGATTTCTTGCGGTCTTGTTTTACTCCAATTAGACCCACTTGGGAAAATTGTAGAGTGCTCATCCTCTCTACTAAATTCATACACAGATGTTGCAGTAAAGCGATTATTCTCTCTAAACATTGTATAACCTGCTAATGTGCTTATGCTGTGTTTGTCTGCGATTTCAGTATTATATGATGCAGTAGTTTCCCACAACCAGGTATTCCCCCATGTAGAAGATACATATCTTTCATTCTCATTTCTTGGAAGACCAATCTCTGGGATTTTCGGATTAAAGTATTCGTATCTGCTTGAACTTAAACTTGCCGTAAAGTCACTTTTAACGGTTAATCCTGAGATTGGCTTTAGCTCTAATCCTGTTGTAGAAAAGATTGTTGATGATGGTCTGTGTTGCCTTAAGCGATTTAGTGTGGCCACTGGATTTCTAATCTCGCCATATCCAGAAATACCCTCCTCAGCAAAGTATTGTGGGATTGTACCTCCATACCTTTTTCTGCCAAATGTGTCGTATAAAATGTTCCCACTTCTATCGTATTCATATATAGTGGCCGATCTAGGATAAAAAATTGCATTAATAATTACACCTTCGTGACTTTGATTATTAATATTCCCTTGTCCATTAGAATATTGGAATGAAGCTCTTTCCGAGAGTTTTAGCCATTTGTTTAACTGAAACTCTACATCCATTTTAGCATTCAGTGATTCCTTATAAGTGTTTAAAAGGGTACCCTCATTTTTATCGTATGATACTGAGGTAATTGCTTTAAGGACGTCTGTTCCACCTGTAATGTTTATATCATAGTGTTGTTGATAAGCGCTTCTGAATATTTCATCCATCCAATTGGTTCGAGTAACATTTCCATACGAGAACCTTGATGGATCTGCTACAGTAGGTAAAGTAGCGGTACTACCAGGAGATTTATCTGCAATGGCTTTTGCCCATACTTGGTTATATTGCTCTGAGGTCAGAGTACCTGGCAAACTTCCTACAACGCTAATTCCATGGTAAGTGTTGACGCTAACTTTAGCTTTACCAGATTGACCACGCTTTGTTGTAATTACTATTACTCCACCAGATCCAACCGTTGCGCCATAAATTGCAGCAGAAGCTGCATCTTTTAGAACAGTTACTGTTTCTACATCTGACATGCTGAAAGGTGCATTTGGAACTCCATCAACAACAAATAAAATTCCATCGCCACTGCTTGGGTCGTCATCTGAACCTCTTGAACCTCTACCACGAATAGATATCGTGCTAGCTTTTAATGGATCTCCTCCAGCAGACTGAATGGTTACACCAGGAAGTTTTCCTTGAAGTAAGGTGCTGAAGTCGGATGGTCTACTTTTCATTGACTCATCAAGTTTGACCGTTGATACAGCCATAGATAAGTCCTCTTTTCTTGTTGATCCATATCCAATAACAACCAATTCTTCTAATGCTTGAGTATCTTCAAGCAAAATAATATTAAATGAGTTTTTTCCAGCGGTTGCAACTTCTTGTTCATGATATCCAATATATGAAATTCGGATTGATGCATTATTAGCAATGTCAAGTACAAAGTTTCCATCATAATCGGTTATTGTACCATTTGAAGATCCTTTTTCAATAATATTTGCACCTATAATCGGTTCTCCACGATCATCAACTACTCTCCCAGTTATATTTTTTTTCTGTTGTTGAATTCTGGTAACCTTTGAAGATGAATTAACTGACTCTAACGATTTCTCAATAGCAGAAAGAATGATGTGATTTCCTTCCATAGAGTAGTTTATATCTCTATTTTTTAAAAGTGAAATGAGTACATTTGCTACGGATTGTTGTTTAGCCTTAATTGATACATTTTGTAAAGTGTTTACTTCATTGTTGTAGAGAAATAAATAATCTGTTTGGTTTTCAATCTCACTTAGAATCTCTTTGAGAGCTATGTTTCTTTTGTTAATGGTGACTCTGGCATTTTGAGAATTACCAGTTTCAGCCATCGAACAGAAGACAATTGCGAATAAAAGAATAAGAGTTGTCCTCATAATCAATAAAAAATGTTTACTGGGCATATAATCGGTTAAATTATTACCCAAAGCGTTGTTTTTCTTCATACATTTGTAATTGTTTTTAGTTAATACATTGATTTTAAGTTGTCTTGTTTTAGCGAAAACGTTTTAATCGGTGGGTGTTGCAGCACTTACCGATTTTGTTTTCAATTAGATTTCAATTAGATTTTAATAGTTTTATCATAGGCGAAATATTTTATTTAATATAAATTGTATTTGTAACATCGTCTCTTTCATAATTGAATTTAATGCTTCTTTGAAGAACTCTTAATGCATAATCCACGCCATCGGCTTGTCTGAACTTGCCAGAGTATGTGTGTCGAGGTAGGTTGTTAGAATTGATTTTAATATCAATGTCAAAATACTTTTCTAATGATAGCAGTATGTCTGCTAATTTCTTGTCGTTGAAAGCAATTAATCCACTTCGCCACAAATACTCGTCAGTATCTGTAATAGCTGATACTACAAGTTTTCCTTCTTTTAGATTGCTCTTTTCATTTGGTTTTAAGGCAACAAGTTTCTTGTTGTCTTTATAAATATCTACGCCACCTTCGAATAAGCTGGTTTCAAAAGTTTTCATTTTTGAATATGCCTCAAGGTTGAATCTTGTGCCTGTTACTTGTACATCACCTGATGAGGTTTTTACAATAAATGGGCTCTTCTTGTTTGATGCAACATCAAAATATGCTTCCCCATCGAGATGCACGGTTCTATTCTTTTTTGAAAATTGAGTTGGGTACTCAAGTTTAGTGTTCGAGTTTAGCCATACGTTGGTTTGGTCTGCAAGAATTAGATTTATTCTTTGTCCAGGAGGCACTATAATGGTGTTGAATTGGTTTTCATTATCATTAATTTTGATAAAGTATAATCCACTTACAATTAACAATAGAGCTACTGCTGCTACAGTACTTATTTTCCAAAGCGAATGCTGAAAGATATATTTGTTTTTATGTTCATAGTTATTGGTGCTTGAGAAGAGCGATGCGTCATATGCAAATCTCGCTTGCATAAAAATATT
The DNA here is from genome assembly GCA_964575445.1 of uncultured Proteiniphilum sp. Lineage (GTDB taxonomy): Bacteria > Bacteroidota > Bacteroidia > Bacteroidales > Dysgonomonadaceae > Petrimonas. The sequence goes on from CAZNRT010000016.1 coordinate 21,076, forward strand.
TTCATTATTCTTAGATTGTTCCATCCACTCACGAATCTGATTTTCTTCGTCAGTAGTTGTTTTTCCTTCAAAAAATCGATATAGTATTTCTTTTTGCATATTAGTTTTATTACTGCCTTCTATAGTAATAACAATTCACTAACATATTACCCTAAAAAGAAATTCAATTTTAACATAAAAAATACAAGAAAGGGATTAGATATACGAAATCTTTGAGAGATATCCGCAATTGTGCTAATGCTTTTGAGATATGGTACTCTACCGATTTTGTGCTTAGGTTCATTTTTTGGGCTACCTCTTTATTTGTGAGATTTAGATTTCGACTAAGATTAAAAGCATGTTGTGTTTTATGAGGTAGTTTTTCAAGAGTGGTCTTTATTATCTCTTGAATCTCTTTAGAAAATAGATGCTCGGGGTTGCATGCTTCCAAAGTGTTGATACTTATAGTTAGAGCCCAGTCTGCGTGTTCAGTAAGCTCATTATTAACTCGTTGTTTTATTTGGATGTGCTGTATGTGATTTAAGCATTTGTTTCTTATAATGGTTAATATGTACGCTTTGGGGTTGCTATCTTCATCGAGCTCTTTTCTCTTCTCCCAATATGTGGTGAAGGATTCAGACACAAAGTCTTCGGCTATATGTTGGTCTCTCACATATCCTATTGCGAATCTCAGAAAGTTAGAATAGCTTTCGTTATATAACGCATTAAAAGTTTGTATGTCGATATTCGAATCCATATATGTAGTATTGCAAAAATAGATAAAAATTAGCAGTTATTTCAATTGTTTGGATATTTATTATATATTGGCAGTCTATATGTGACAAATTGGGGCTATCTTGATATGTGTGGCATTAGCAAGTGCTACAATATGTGTTGCAAAATTAGAAATAAATTAATCTTTATTTATCAGTTCTGATGTTTTATTCGATTGGATTCAAAATCCCTTGATAATATCCTTTGGCTTTATCACTTAATTATTATTTTTGTACAATATAAGAATGAACAGAAAAACTATTAACCTCAATGATATTTACAAAGTCAAATATATCTACTCTTTTCTTCATAATTACTACCGCTGTGCTTGCTGTTTTATTAATCGTAAACAAGAGTAGCAAGGAGGAGAGACCCAATTATGATTCATCTACTGTTTTCTCAAAGATATCACACATTCAAGAATTATCCACAGTTAAGTATAGTTACACAGGTGTGATAGGATACAAAGATGCTATGAAGATATTCAAGCTTAGCATTCCTCTAACCGAGAAGTTTTTCCTTATCAAGTACAATGGGTATCTCAAGGCGGGTGTAGATTTTGATAGAATCGTAGTAAATGTAGTAGAAAATAGAGTGCATGTATCCATTCCACGTGCTCGAATATTTGATATTGTAATAGATGAGAAAAGTATCACTGTATATAATGAGAGTGATAATGCCTTCAACCCTATAAAGATAACAGATTATAACCAGGCTCTTGTTAAAGAAAAAGAGACGATGAGGCAGGATGCTATAAAGCAGGGCATTCTAAAAGATGCTAATCAGCATGCCGAACTTGCAATAAAATCGATATTAAAAGAGATGGGTTTTGAGGATGTAGATATAACAATGGAACTCATAATTCCTGAAGTACACTAAAGCTTTTCAATAATTAAAATACTTTGATGAAATGAAATTCACAACCAAACTATTTTTGACTTGGACATCAATTTTTCTAATATTTTATCTTGCCGTTATTTCTATCTTGGCTCTATTTTGGGGAATTGAGATTGAATTGTGGCAATTGGTATTGGTTTTCACTATTGCGGGTATCGTGCCTCCTGCTTTTCTGACAATGCTTTTTTATAGAAAATTGAACTACATGGAGCTCGAGAGTTCCGATCCACCTACTTTTGAGGGACAGTTGGAGATGCTGTTGCCTTTTAAGTCTCGCTCCTTGAATCATTTCAATGATGTCTTTCAAAAGATTGATAAAGGTTTTATTGTTTCCTACTCTGACAGAGATAGTAGAGTAGTGAAATTTAGAACAGATAGTAGAGTGTTGGCTTGGGGAGTGTGTGGTTATGTCAAAATATTAGATGATAATACTGTGAAAGCTATTGTTTATCCCATGAATGCGGATTCTAAACGGGAAGAGATAATTCTCAATCAGGCATTAAGCCTATTAAGAACTATACTCAATCCTTAGTCTGCTTAGTTCATAATTTATTGTCTTTTGCCTTTGCCTTCACAATAGTCCATGACTATATTATCCATAAAATGGAGAAAGTCAGTGTGTTGCTCTTTACTAATCATTTTGGGAAAGCTCAATATTAGTAGTTCTTGGATTTCTGTTTCTAATCGATAAGGTAAATGCATATATCTATATGGTGTAAGTGTGTAGCCCGCACGTTCGTAAAACTGTAGCCTTCTTACAGATATTTCATTGATAAGTGGATCTATTTCCAAAATAATTGTATGCCCGTTGTCGCTCAGGTGGCGTAATAGTTGTGAGCCATAGCTTTTACCTCTCAGCTCTGTGTTTACCGCCAGATATTCCAGGTATCTATAGTTTTCCCATTCCCAGTAAAACAAAACGCCAATGAGTTCCTCATTTTCCCATGCTGACATTGGAAAGAACAAGGTGTTCTCGAATGCTCTTTTATGATCCTCTTGCTTGCGCTTTTCGGCAGTAGGAAAACTTGATTCGTACAAATCCCATACCTTATTCCATCTTACTGTATCGGTTGGATCAATTCTTAAAAATTCCATTTACGTATATTGATTGTTTTCTATATTACAAAGTTACAATGAATATTGCAAACTACCTCGAATTGCTGTGTCATAGTAGGTATTGAATTTTATATTTCGCATACCCCATCAATTGGGCACGATTTGCCTTTTGTAATATTTATACCCTTATCTATGTTGCTGTCTGACTTCCAACTGTTGTATGCTTTATTTAGGGTTTCCAAGAAAGTGGATACAGGTTCTGAGCCAACAATAGCATATTTCCGTTCAAAAAGAAATGTTGGCACTGTGTCAATATTAAGTTTGTGAGCCTCTTTGATGTTTTCTGCTACTTCTTTTTTTAATCGGTCGCTTGCCAACATCTCTCTTATATTCTCTTCTTCCAGTCCAACTTGTGTGCCAATAGCAACGAGCAGTTCTATATCGCTATAATCTTTTGCCTGCTCAAAATATGCTTTCGAAATTAGTGTTGTAACTTCTGATTCTAATCCTTCGGTTGCGGCAAGCTTAATAAGGCGGTGGGCGTCGAGTGTATTTGCAGCAACCGAATTGCGCAAATCGCATTTGATGCCTGCACTTTCTGCCAGCTTATCAATGTTGTCAAACATCTGATTGATACTCTCCTTTGGGTAGCCGGCTTTGTTTACCAAATATTCAGTTATTGGATATCCGTTACCCTTGTCTGGAAGGTCGGTGCTCAGCTGAAATGATTTTATTACTAATTCTACTTCATCAGCATGTTCAAATTGTTTTATCGCACGCTCGTAGTGCACTTTGCCTATATAGCAATATGGACACATGATATCTGTCCACACTTCTACTTTCATCTTTGGTGTTGTCATTCTATTTATCTATTTTTACAGTCATTAAAACGCTTCTGTCGTTTTATTGTTTGTAATCACCCATTTAAAGCCGTTAAAAATGACTAATGATAAACTGTTAACCCCCAACTTTTTGAAGCTTACAATCTCTAATTTGCTAATGGCGGTAGCATTTTATTTCATCACGCCCATCATGTCTCTATTTATGGTTGATGTATTTCATTCCAAAAGCAATGAGGTGGGGATGGTAATGTTTGCCTTTTCGGTTGCCGCTATTATTTCGAGACCTTTTACTGGACTACTGTTAGATTCATTCAATAGATATATTATATATATAATATCATTTGTTCTTTTTTTAATAGCTTTTCTGGGATATCCAATTGCGATGTCTTTCTTGTTTTTACTATTGTTGCGATTTTATCATGGGCTTGCATGGGGTGCAGTTAGCACTTCGAGCAACACTATTGCTGTGGATTTGATATCCGAAAAAAGACGTGGGGAGGGCATAGGTATTTTTGGTCTTTCAATGACTGTTGCTATGGCAATTGGTCCTGCGATAGCTATTTTACTCTCTTTGAGGTTTGGCTATAATGCTCTGTTTTATGTGGCAACTGCTTTCTGTGCAGCCGGTTTCATTTTGGTTTTGTTTATCAAAATGCCCAATACCTCAACTATCAAAAAGAGATTTAGCTTGAAGGGATTGATTAGCAAGCGAACGCTGTCAGTAGGCCAAAACGTTTTGCTTACTCAAATACCTTATGGTGGCATAGTCACTTTCGCAGCACTATATGGCAGAAACGTTGGTGTGGAAAATAGTGGCACATTCTTTATCATACTTTCAATCGGCATTCTGGCTTCAAGAGTTATAAGCGGTAGGGTTTTCGATAAAATTGGACCACTAAAAGTAATTATTACAGGAATTGTAATGGTAATAACTGGATTAATGGCGTTAGGTTTTTTTGCCACTTCGTTAGGCTTTCATGTTTCTGCTTTAATTCTTGGCGTTGGCTTTGGAATTATATCTCCCACATTTCAAGCAATGGCAAATGCCAATGTGACAGCCGAAAAGAGGGGGGCAGTTAATTCTACTTATTTGACATTCTTTGACTCAGGGGTGGGCATTGGGATGTTGTTGTTTGGTTTGTTGTTTGACCTTGTCGGCTATGCCAATACCTTTTATATTTCTGCTTTGATACAAATAATGGCTCTTGTTCTATTTGTGTTTGTGACATATCCTAAGTATAAAAGCTATCATCCTAAAGTATGACGTCAAATGATGATGTGTTGTGACTTTTCATACTCTCTCTATATTAGACTATCTTTGCAAATAAAAAAACTATGTTTGAAAAATTAGTCGCTATTGAGCCAGTAAGCCTAATACCTTCGGCAGAAGCAAAGCTTCACGACTTTGCAAAAGAGGTAGTAATGTGTGACAACATTCCCGAAAATAATGATGAGATGATAAAGCGTATTGGTGATGCCGATGCAGTATTGTTGAGCTACACTTCAAATCTTGGTAAAAATGTTATGGAGCAATGTCCTAACATTAAGTATATCGGGATGTGCAATTCGCTATATTCTCCCGAAAGTGCTAATGTTGATATTTTGTATGCCAATGCTCGAGGTATCACCGTTACGGGCATTCGTGATTATGGTGATGAAGGTGTGGTGGAATATGCCATAAGCGAGCTTGTGCGCTGTCTTCACGGTTTTGGTACAGATAAGGCTGGCAATCCTGAGATGCCATGGAATGGAATAGCAGAAGAGATTACTGGAATGAAATGTGGTATCGTGGGGCTTGGCAAATCGGGTGGAATGATTGCTGATGCTCTTAATTTCTTTGGTGCTGAGATATACTATTTTGCACGTAGCGAAAAAGAGTGGGCTCGCCAAAAAGGATATAAGTATGTACCACTAAAAGAGGTGCTCGAGAAGAGCGAAGCAGTGTTTTGTTGTTTAAACAAGAATACTATATTGCTTCACGAGGAGGAATTTGAGAGCTTTGGCAGTCATAAGATACTTTTCAATACTGGTCTTTCACCAGCGTGGGACGAAGCTCCATTTGCTAAATGGCTTGATGGTGACAGTAGATGCTACTGTGATACTCTCGGGGCATTGGGCAACAAAAAGTTTGTTGACCATCCCAATGTAAGGCTTATGGATGTATCCACTGGAAGAACTCGTCAGGCATTTGATAGGCTTAGCGAAAAGGTATTAGCTAATATAGTGGAGTATATGGCAAACAATAGATAATAAATAAAAATAGAGTGCTGATTTTCATTAGCACTCTGTTTTCATTATAATCATACCTCCAAATCTAAAACACTATTGGCGACACAATATTTTGCAGAGTCTCTATCACGCTCCATCCCGCAATTTCGGGCGTGCTGCTATATATATCTACAAGAGCTTTCACTTGATCATTTTTAATTCTGATATGATACCTATCCCCAATATAATCAGGAGTTGAAGTAATAGTCACACCCAATTTGTCAGCTCCTATAGATGCGATAGATGCTGCTACTGCCACGTTTACTTGGTGTGGCAATATCGCTATTGCCTCTGCAGCAGTACCATCAAACACCTTTTTTTGTTCAAACTCAATATCTGGAGAATATAGTTTTGTAAAGCGGAGTGGTCTTGGTCCTTTCTCCGATTCAAATGTTGCTGTTGCATTTCCCATAAGTGTTGCAGTGCGCAATATATCAAAACCGCCAATGGCTCCAGATGCTATATGTATGCGTGCGCCTCCCTCCTTTGCTGCTATTGCTGCATTGCTATAAAATTCTTTGTCTGCAAATGCTCCAATTGATAGAGTAACTATTGATGATCCATTCTTTAGTGCTTTCACTGCAAATTCTTTGAATCCTGATGGTGATGCAGTCTCAATAATATAGTCAGGCTTTGTAGCTAATAGCTCATCAATAGAGGTATAGGCTGTACATTGATATCCTTGATTGGCGTTGTTTATTTTGTTTACTATTCGGTTTGCTTTGGCAGCAGTGCGCGACATTGCTCCTGTCAATTTATATTCTGGTAAGAGACCATTTAGTAGTCCATTTGTAATAATTTCGGCGAGGTATCCACACCCCACAATTGCTAATGTGTACATTTTATTTTTATGTTTGAATTAATTGTAGTTTCCTATTATAGGCTTCACGATTGTTGCAAAGATAACAAATCAAAATCGAAAGATATAATTACCGATGCCTATAGATGCAATAAAGAAGGGATTGCCTCTTTGCAGAAACAATCCCTATCATATTACATGCGGTGCATATTTAGTAATTAATCTATCACTGTTCTTCCGCTTCAGTATTATTTTCTTGTGTCACAACAGTGCTGTCTTTGACATTCATCACAATCTGTTTTTTATCATCATCAAAGTCCACAATAACTGTTTGCCCCTCTTTGATGCCTGTGCGGAGAATCATCTCTGCCATTTCGTCTTCAACATACTTTTGTAATGCTCTCTTTAGAGGTCTTGCCCCAAACTGAACATCGTATCCCTTGTCTGCAATAAACTCTTTTGCTGCTGCAGTAAGCTCCACGTTGTATCCAAGATCATTAATTCGCTTATACAAGCCCTTGAGCTCTAAGTCGATAATCTTGTAGATAGATTCTTTGCTCAATTGGTCGAACATTACTATATCGTCCACTCTATTTAGAAACTCTGGTGCAAAAGCTTTGTTTAGTGCCTTCTGTATTATACTTCGTGAATATTCAGTGCTACTAATATTGGATGTTGTGCCAAATCCAATGCCATGACCAAAGTCTTTCAACTGGCGAGTACCAATGTTGGAAGTCATGATAAGAATAGTATTCTTAAAGTCAATTCTCCTTCCCAAACTATCGGTGACGTGACCTTCATCCAATATTTGCAATAGTAAATTGAATACATCAGGATGCGCTTTCTCTATCTCGTCTAATAAAACAACGGAGTAGGGGCGACGCCTTACTTTTTCTGTCAGCTGTCCGCCCTCTTCGTAGCCCACATATCCTGGAGGTGCTCCAACAAGGCGCGAGACATTGAATTTTTCCATATACTCACTCATATCCACTCTTATCAGATTCTCTTGCGAATCAAATAGGAACTCGGCAAGCTTTTTAGCTAAGTGAGTTTTGCCAACACCTGTAGGACCCAAGAACATAAATGTGCCTATTGGCTTGTTGGGGTCTTTCAGCCCCACACGATTGCGCTGAATTGCTTTTGCTATCTTTTCAACTGCTTCATCTTGTCCTATGACTCTGTTTTTGAGCTCGTTCTTCATCTCAAGCAAACGCTGTCCCTCGGCTTGAGCTATTCTCTGAACAGGCACACCCGATATCATAGCCACTACTTCTGCAATCTTTTCTTCGTCAACAATCTCTGGCTTTTCCTTTATCTCCTTCTGCCATTTTTGTTCCTCTGCTTCCAATGATAGGAGTAGCTGTCTTTGTTTGTCTCGATAGCTTGCTGCCAATTCATATTTCTGAGCCTTCACAGCATCGTTTTTCATTTGCTCCACAGTCTTTAGCTGCTCTTCCATCTCCTCAATTATCTTAGGTATGGAGATGTTTGAGATGCGCGCACGTGCTCCTGCCTCGTCCAAAGCATCAATGGCTTTGTCGGGGAATGTGCGATCAGATACATAGCGCTCAGTTAGTTTCACACACGCTTCTAATGCTTCGTTAGTGTAGTGTACATTGTGATGCTCTTCGTATCTTTCTTTTATATTTTGCAAGATTGTTAATGTCTCCTCAGCCGAAGTTGGGTCCACAATTACCTTTTGGAAACGACGCTCCAAAGCTCCATCTTTCTCAATGTTCTTGCGATACTCGTCCAATGTTGTAGCACCTATACATTGAATTTCACCACGTGCCAATGCTGGTTTTAGCATATTAGCTGCATCAAGCGAACCCGCTGCACCTCCTGCACCCACTATTGTGTGGATTTCATCAATAAATAAGATGATGTTTGGATTCTTAGCCAATTCGTTCAAGATAGCCTTGATGCGTTCTTCAAACTGTCCGCGATACTTCGTGCCCGCCACTATTGATGCCATGTCAAGTGCTATCACACGCTTGTCGAACATGGCTCGGGATACCTTCTTTTGGATGATTCGCAAAGCCAAGCCATCTACTATTGCAGATTTCCCTACTCCTGGATCGCCAATTAATACTGGATTGTTCTTTTTGCGACGACTTAATATCTGAGCAATTCGTTCAATCTCTTTGTCACGACCAACAATTGGATCTAATCTGCCTTCAATAGCAGCACGAGTGATATCAGTGCCAAAGTTGTCAAGCACTGGGGTGTCTGAAGCGGGGTTCTTGCCAGAGGTTTTCTCGCCTGATTTTCCCGTTGAGTCAAACGATGAGCGGTCAAACGATTCGTCATCATCAGTAAAGTTCGGTCCCATAGTAGGTCCTTTATTTGTTGATTCGCCACCGTCACGAGCTTCCAACACATTCTTTATATACAAGAAAGCACTTGTGTATTCCAGATCATATTTAGCCAGAACCTCATTTATACCCGAGTTTCTATCTTTTAATAGAGCAAGTAAAATATGTTCTGAGTCTGTTTCAGGACTTTTGGTTAGTCTGGCTTCAAGAATACTCATTTTTAGGGTTTTCTCAGTGCTTTTGTTAATGACAACCTCTTTCGTGCCTTCAAATGTCTCTTGGTGTTGACGAAATTTATCGTCAATAGAGTTCTTTAGCTCATTAATGTTTACATCAAAATCATTCAATACCTGTGTTGCCAATCCATCGCTTCTGCGCAAGATTGCCAGCATAAGATGTTCTGGTCCAATGTAATTGTTTTCGAGTCTTTCAGCTTCTTCACGACTATATGTCATGATGTCTCTGACTCTCTGTGTAAAGTTATTATTCATATATTTTTTTCCCTTTCCTTCTATTATAATTTACAAATATAGTTTTTTATTTTATTCTAATGCAAATACTATATGCTATTAATAACAAAAATGGTGCCACGATGGATGATTTATGGAATAGATTGTTTTTTTTAATATCTAATTTACTTTCGTAAAGATATTATTAATCATAAACTGTTTTGTCCTCTCTATTTCACAATTGCCATCTTTTCTTTTTGTGATTGACACCTCTATTTCACAAAACTTACAAATTTGGTTTCAATAATGGATGTCGTGGTTCATAAACAGCTAAATTCTGACTTCAGAAGACACGTCCCACTTCTCAACACTATGAAATTAGACTTCAGAATACACGTCTCACTTCCTAACACTATGAAATTTGACTTCAGAAGACATGTCCCACTTCCTAACACCATGAAATTAGACTTCAGAAGA
>CAZNRT010000017.1:0-30295 GCA_964575445.1 uncultured Proteiniphilum sp.
ACCCACGACCCACAGCTTAGAAGGCTGTTGCTCTATCCAGCTGAGCTACCGGACCTCTTTTTAAATTTCTATTTTCTATTATGAACTGCAAAAGTACAGTAAATTTTAGGAATAAAAAAATATATATTTCGTTATTTGGTTTTTTAATGAATAATTCCCTGCTTGAGTCGAAATCTTTGTTTATTCCTTTGTATAATATACTCAAATTCTGATTTACAATACTCCTTGTGAAATCATAGCTTTTGCTACTTTCATAAATCCAGATATATTTGCACCTTTAACGTAGTTGATATAGCCATCCTCTTCACATCCAAACTTAACGCAGCTCTCATGTATATTTACCATTATTGATTTAAGTCTTTCATCTACTTCTTCTGCACTCCAGCTAAGTCGCTCTGAGTTTTGTGTCATTTCCAATCCAGAAACCGACACACCTCCCGCATTCGCAGCTTTACCTGGTGCAAACAGAATTTTGTGCTTTTGGAATAATGTTATAGCCTCGTTAGTGGAGGGCATGTTTGCACCTTCTGATACTGCAATAATTCCATTCTTTATCAGTGACGCAGCACTCTCTTCATTTATTTCGTTTTGTGTTGCAGAGGGTAGGGCAATGTCAGCTTTCTCGCCCCATGGTCTTTTGCCTTCCACATATTTGCAACCATACTCTTCTGCATATTCTTTTATTCTTCCTCTATATAGGTTTTTGAGGTCCATAACAAATTTAAGCTTGTCACTTGTTATACCATTTTCATCATATATATATCCATCCGAATCAGATAAGGAAACTGGGATGGCACCAAGTTCGATTAATTTCTGACAAGTGTATTGAGCAACGTTACCAGAACCCGATATTAAGCATCTCTTGCCTTTGATATCTATGTTTTTTCTCTTCAGCATCTCAAGAAGGAAGTAAACATTTCCATAGCCTGTTGCCTCTGGTCTGATTAAAGATCCTCCAAACTCACGACCTTTACCTGTAAAGGCACCCGTAAAGTCTCCTTTTAGTTTTTTGTATTTCCCATACATGTAGCCAACTTCGCGACCGCCTACGCCTATATCTCCAGCTGGGATATCTGTGTCTGCTCCTATATTTTTCCAAAGTCCTTCGGTAAAAGCTTGGCAGAATCGCATAATTTCAGATTCTGATTTACCCCTGGGTGAAAAGTCCGAACCACCTTTTGCACCACCCATTGGAAGTGTAGTAAGTGCATTTTTGAAAGTTTGTTCGAAAGCGAGAAATTTCAATATGGATGAGTTCACAGATGAATGGAATCTAATGCCTCCCTTATATGGTCCAATGGCATTGTTGTGTTGTATCCTATAGCCCATATTTGTCTTTACATTACCACTGTCGTCAGTCCATGTGACCCTAAATGTTAATATTCTGTCTGGTACTATCAGTCTTTCTAAGATGTTGTATTTTTCAAACTCAGGGTATTGTTCATAAGTTTCTTGAATCGTATTTACTACTTCTTCTACTGCCTGATGATACTCTGGCTCGTTTGGAAATCTTCTTTTTATATTCTCGAGAATTTCTTTAGCATTCATTTTTAGTTATGATTTATTTGTCTGAATAACCTAAATATCTTTTTGGTTCGCAAATGTATAAATATTAATCAAATTATCCAATAATCGCTTGTAAATTATTCAATTTGATATTTGTGTTTTACTTTCGAAGATTTTTGTAAATGGGAATAAATACAATTGCTCCTGACATTAGTATCATTAATATTGTAACTCCATCTATTTTTTCAGCATATTTTAAAATGAACCCAACTAAAAGTACCCAGAGTATGGCTATGAAGCCAAATTGTTTTTTTGAAAATGTCCTTTTTGCCATTATTATTCTGATTTTATGTTGATTGCAAAGGTACACAATTTATGGTTTAAATTTAAAAGAGGAGCTAACACATGGTTGGCTCCTCTTGCAAATTATTATAATCTTATTGATTAATACTTGAGTATTGATTTCTCTTGAATATCTTTTGTATCTTTCACTGGAACTAATGTGAAGCCCCATTTGTAGTTCTTATTTGCAGGTATGCTATATTCTGGTAGAGTGCGTGCACCCCAACTATTATATCCTGCAACTCCTTGTTGAAGCATATCCACGCACACTTCCACATAGTTTTGAGGGATAATATCGTTGATATGGGTGTGCCTTGGTTTCTTGTTCTTTGCATCAGCATCATTTCTTCCTGCAATCTCTTCACTGCTAAAGTTGTTCCATTGATACTGACGATTTGTAGCCTCTTCTGTATCGAAATCTTCTACAGAGTTCCGCAAAGCATTAAATCCAATTGTTTCATCTGCTACAATCATCATTCCTCCCTTTCCAGAAAGTGATACCCAGCGTGTATCTGTTCTGTGTCCGTTTTCTTGTGGACGAACATATGGGAAATACATATCTTCAGCCGTAGTTTTATATCTTCCTACTTTTGATCCTGATGCTCTGTCGTTGTAGTTTTCACCTGGACCACGTCCATAGTACTCGACAGTATTCATGTTAACAGGCAGGCGGAATCTCACTCCAATTCGTGGCACTTCGATGCCTGAGGATGTTTTTCTTGCTGCTGTCGCTTCAGGAGAGAATGTAGCCATTAATGTAGCTTCTGATGCTTCTATTTCATTTTCTTCCACATCAGTTGAATAAAACTCTACGTCTGCTTTCACTATACCTGAAGGATGAATTGTATATTTTATAGTGTATAGATTACCTGCTGCTAAAAGATATGAAACTTCTATTACTGCATCTTCACCTTTCATTTCAGCCTTGACATCTGTTACATTGAAGTTTTTACTTGATTGTTTCCATACTTGCAAGCGGTTGGGTCCCCCATTACCATAATCGTTATCATTTGGAGCACGCCAAAAGTTTGGTTGTATTCCAAATCCTCTATCGAAATATTCAGTTCCTTTCACTTTATAAGAAGTAATTAGTCCAGACTTCTTGTTGAACACAAACATCACTTGTGACGACTTTGCAGTAGTAATATCGCCAGTTGTACTTACATTTAAAGTTGGGAATTTAATGCTTTCTACATATGTGGCTTTAGGAGCCGTAATCGGTAATTTGAATTGTTCGATTGCTACTACATGGTTTGCAGGAATAAGCTCAGTGGCTTTGTTTTGTGTTACCACAAAATTCACAAAATATTCAACACCAGGTTTAGTCTGAAGGCTTGACAGTGGTATATTTATTTCAGATGATTGCTGCGCATTGAGAGATACTGAAAGATCTCCTTTTGCTACCTCTTTCCCATTTTCAATAATATTGTACCTAAATGTATAATCATCAGTATTTGAGAAATACTGTCTGTTGATTACTTTGAACATGCCTTTATCTAAATCTACTGCTTCGAAAGCAAAGTTTTGGTGAGCATACTTCACTTCTGCCAAAGAGGGGTGGGGCGTACGATCGGGATTTACCAATCCGTTTATTAAGAAGTTTCCATCACTCGGCGAATCCACACCATAGTCTCCTCCATACTTGTAATAAAGCTTGCCATCTTTATCTTTTGCTTCCATTCCTTGATCCACCCAATCCCAAATATACCCACCTTGTAAGTTGGGATATTTATAGATAGCTTCCCATTGGATATCTAAATTCCCGTTTGAGTTACCCATAGCATGCGAATATTCTGAGGGAATAATTGGTCGATCGCTTCCCTTTTTGCCGATTTCTTCTAACCACTCTGCGCTTGGATATTGTGGTACATAGATATCAGTATTCATATCCCAAAGTGCACGTTCGTATGTTACAGGTCGGTTCATAAATCCTCTTTCTTGATCTTTTACATATCTGTATGTATGGTAGAAGTTGATTCCATTTCCTGCTTCATTTCCTAAAGACCAGATTGCAATAGATGGATGATTTTTATTGCGCAAATACATGTTCATGGTTCTGTCCATGTGAGCTTGTTCCCATTCAGGTTGTTTAGATAATGATTCTTGACCATAATACATGGCGTGTGATTCAATATTAGCTTCATCATATACATATAACCCATATTCGCTACACAGTTCGTAGAATCGACGTGCTTGTGGATAGTGTGCCAATCGAACAGTGTTGATATTGTGTAACTTCATTATTTCAAAGTCTTTTCTCATCACATCCTCCGTCACATAATGACCTGTCTTTGGATTGGTTTCGTGAATATTAACTCCTTTAAATTTTATTGGTTGACCGTTTACAAGAAATAGTCTATCAACCCTGTCTCCTGTTTTTACAGGCTTAATTTCGAAACGACGAAATCCCACTTGATATGGAACTACCTCTGTTTTTGTGTCTCCATTCTGCTTTACGCTTATCAATACTTTGTATAAGTTGGGATGTTCTGAAGTCCAAGTTGCTACATTAGGTACTTTTGCACTAAATGTAATAGCATTTTCACCATTGCTCTGAACGTCTATCTCCTTTGTGTCTGATATAACAGTTTTGCCGTCTGCATCCACTAATTCAAAAGATACTTCACCATAACCTACTTCACCAGTGTAGTTCTTGATAGTCGTCTCTAATTCAAATATTCCATTTGTATAGCTTTCGTCAAGAGTTGATTTAATGCGGAAGTCTCTTACTGCAAATTTTGGTTGCGACCATAAGAAAACGTCTCTCTCTATTCCACTAATTCGCCAAAAGTCTTGAGCCTCTAAGTATGAACCTGTACTCCATCTGAAAATTTTTATAACGAGAGTGTTATGTCCTGGTTTCACATATTTGTTTAGTTTAAACTCTGCACTCGTTTTTGAGTCTTCGCTATATCCTACCTTTTTACCATTTACATATACGTAAACGCCTGACTTTGCTCCATCGATATTCAAGAAAATATCTCTATTATCCCAATCTTGTGGAATTTCGATTTCTTTTTTATATACTCCTACTGGATTTTGCTCTGGCAAGTACGGTGGTGCCATCTTTGGAAAGCGCGTCTTGGGGTCTCTTTCCACAAATTCATATGGATGATTTACATATAATGGAGTTCCAAACCCTTGAATTTCCCAGTTGCCAGGTACTTTAATTGTTTTCCATCCATCTATTGTTGCTTTAGGGTCTGTGATATTTTCGGGAAGTTGTTTATAACCATCAACGAAATAAAAATCCCAGGTACCGTTTAGTGAGATATAAAACTTGCTCTCTTCAAAACGGTTGTTCAATGCTTCCTCTTTGCTATTGTAGGTCATAAATTGAGTTCGAGGTTGCTCTTTGTTTACCTGAACAACGTTTACATCCTTCCAATACGGTGTCGTTCGTAGATTCGATATCATTCTGCTTTCCTGACTCTTAGTAATACTACTAATTGAGGTTAGAGCACCAAGCAATACTAATGCTAAAATTCTAATTTTCATACTCATCTTTTATATATTTATTTTGTTATTTCATCTAATAAAGTGTTTGCTAATCTGCTTGCTCCAATTCTAAATGTTTCTTTGTTGCACCATTCTACGCCTAAAATCTCTTTCACAATTGTATAATAATTTACAGCATCTTCAACGGTTGAAATACCACCAGATAATTTGATCCCAACCTTTGTTTTTGTTGATTTATTGTAACTATAAATAGCATTACACATTATATATGCTGCCTCCAGAGTAGCTCCCTTATATCCTTTTCCTGTTGATGTTTTAAGGAAGTCGGCTCCCGAATAGAGTGATATTATTGATGCATCGTGGATATCTTTGGCAGTTTCTAATGCACCAGTCTCTAATATTACCTTTAGTTTTGCATCACCACAAGCATCTTTTATTTCTGATATCTCTTCTGACATCTCTTGGTATTCTTTGTTAGCAAACATGCCAAGGTTTATTACAATATCGATTTCGTTTGCTCCATCTGCAATTGCTAAATATGTTTCTGCAATTTTGATTTCAGTAAATGTTTGTGAACTTGGAAACCCTCCAGATACACAAGCAATGTTTGCATCGGCTGTCAGGGTGTCTTTGACTATTTTAGCAAAATTGGGAAACACGCAAATTGCTGCTACATTATCCAACTCGGGGTGCTCATCTTCAAATCTGTTTACTTTGTCTGTAAACTGCCACACACTTTCTTTGCTATCGGTACTATTAAGCGTCGTTAGGTCGATGCAACTATAAATCTTTTTAAAGACTTCAATATTATAGTTTTCCTTTGCTTTCTCTTCGATGATTTTATTAACCTTTTCAGTTACCTGACTGTCTGTTAATCCGAATGTGTACTTTTTTAGAGCTTCAGAATATTTGTTTGTCTGCATAATGGAATATTTTATTTATTCGTTAATATCTTGATTCAATTTATTGTTTTCTAAATGACGTCTGTGATCTCTATTGGTCTTTTTGTCAATGTTCTTTTCAAAAGCCTCCTCAAGATCTATACCTGTCTGGTTTGCTAATGCTATTAATACCCATAATACATCTGCCATTTCATCAGCCAAGCTATGTGGTAAGTCACTTTCCTTGAATGATTGATCGCCGTATGTTCTCGATATAATCCTTGCTAATTCACTCACCTCTTCTGTTAGTATTGCCAAATTAGTAAGTTCACTAAAGTATCTCACCCCATAGGTTTTTATCCATTGGTCAACTTTTTCTTGCGCCTGTTTTATTGTTAGAGACATTTTGTGTATTTATTCTTTATTTTTTGAGTCTATCCATATTGTGACTGGACCATCATTTACTAAGCTAACTTGCATATCGGCACCAAATTCTCCAGTTTTTATTGTTTTTCCTAATTCGTGGATCATTTTCTCTATAAATTCTATATATAAAGGGATTGCAACATCTGGTTTTGCTGCTATAATATATGATGGTCTATTTCCTTTCTTAGTGCTTGCATGAAGTGTGAATTGTGATACAACCATAATATCTCCCTCAATGTCTTTTACAGATAAATTCATTACACCGTTCTCGTCATCAAATATCCTAAGATTTGCGATCTTCTTGCATAGGAATTCTATATCATAAGAGTTGTCCTCATTTTCTATTCCTAACAAAACAACCAAGCCGTTCTCGATTTTTCTCTCTTCTTTGTTATTAATTATTACTGAAGCTTTGGTCACTCTTTGAATAAGTGTTCGCATAATATATTATGTATTCGTTCTGTTATTTTTATGTTATAATTTCATTCGCAATATTGCAACAAAAATACTTATTTAAAACCTTTCAGCCTAATAAGGTTAATATGTTATTATTATTGTTTTAATGGTAGGGTAGGGGAGAGGCTATTTATTTATCCATTCCCAAATTATTGAGGCTTTACTTTTTCCAATCAGATTTATTATTTCTTCTTTACTTGACTCCTTTATTCTTTTTATACTTTTAAAGTGCGAGATGAGTTTCTTTTTTGTCGTTGGTCCAATTCCATTTATATTGTCAAGTTCGGAACTTACTTGAGCTTTGCTCCTTTTTTGTCTGTGATGCTTTAACCCGAAACGATGTGCTTCGTCTCTCACTTGCTGTATAAGCTTCAAAGTCTCTGAGTTTTTGTCTATGTACAATGGAACTGAATCTCCAGGGAAATAAATTTCTTCTAATCTCTCGGCAATTCCAATAACAGCAACTTTACCATAAATTCCAATTTTCTGCATTGTTTCCACAGCAATCCCTAATTGACCCTTACCACCATCTATTACAATGAGTTGCGGTAATGAATTGCCTTCGTTAAGCACTCGAGAGTAGCGTCTTTCAATAATTTCTGCCATTGAGGCATAATCATCAGGTCCTTGAACGGTTTTAATGTTAAAATGTCTATAATCTTTTTTAGATGGCTTTGCTCTTTTAAAAACAACACATGCAGCAACTGGGTTTGTCCCTTGGGTATTTGAGTTGTCAAAACATTCTATGTGTAGTGGTAGTTCTTTTAGATGCAAATCTTTTTCTACCTGTTTCAAGATTCTTGTTACTCTTTGCTCAGGATTTAACATCTCTGCTTTCTTAAGTCTATCAAACTTATATTGTTTGACATTCTTAATTGACAGATCTAATAGTTTTCGTTTGTCTCCTCTTTGTGGCATTGTTATCTCTACGCCGCTCATAATTAAGTCGGGAATAAATGGTACAACAATTTCTTTTGATTCACTTTTGAATCTTTGTCTCATTTCCACTATTCCCATGCCAAGTAGCTCCTCTCGGGTTTCGTCTAATTTCTTTTTGTATTCAAAGGTATATGCTTGAGTTATCCCCCCCGAAACTACGTGTAGATAATTTACGAATGCCGATTTTTCATCTTCATCATATGAGAATACATCAATATTGTAATTAATATTACTCACTACTTCTGATTTCTCTCTGAAGGTTCTTATTAATATCAGTTTTTCTTTTAGATCATTTGCATCTTCAAATCTTAATTGGTCTGAAAGAAGTTGCATTTTTGTAAATACTTTCTTTTCAATAAGTGATATATTGCCTTTCAATATTTCTATAACCTCTTCAATATTCTTGTTGTACTCTTCAAGTGAAATATAGCCCACACATGGTGCATCACACATTTTAATATGAAATTGTAAACAAGTATTGAATTTTCCCGCCGCAATTCCTTCGGGAGTTAATTTAAGCCTACAAGTTCTTATATGATACAATTTTCTAAGCATCTCAAGTAGAGTGTCAACAGCTTGCACAGAGGTGTAGGGACCATAATACTTAGACCCATCTTTCACTATATTTCTGGTTTTATATACTCTTGGAAAATATTCATTCTTCACCACAATGTATGGATATGATTTGTCATCCTTCAGCAATACGTTATATCGAGGTTGTAATTCTTTGATGAGATTATTTTCTAACAAAAAGGTATCTTCTTCACTATTAACTACGACATATTTTATATTATATATATTCTTTACAAGTACTCTTGTTTTCACATTATCGTGGTTCTTGTTGAAGTAAGAAGAAACTCTACGTTTCAAATCTTTTGCTTTACCAACATATATAATTGTTCCCTTTTCGTCCATAAACATGTAGCATCCTGGTTTGTGGGGAACAACTGAAAGTATGTTCTTAATATCGTCTGTCATCTCTTCAAATTTTCTTGGAGTATAGATATTATAAAACTCAATATTCAAAACAATTGTTCAGAATATTGAGTTTATTTAAGCCTCACTTTCTAAGTATCGTTTTCAGATATTGAATCTTATAAGAGATTCTACTATCATGTCTTTACAAAAAGTATCACGTCCTTTTAAATCTTCTAATTCAATTAGGAAGTCGATGTAAATTTCTTTCACACCTATTTTTTTCACTAAGTTATATGCTGCAATCATTGTTCCGCCCGTAGCCAATAGGTCGTCGTGAATTATAACTTTGTCGCTTTCATTAAGTGCATCTTTATGAATTTGGACAGCATCCTCGCCATATTCCTTAGTATATTTTTCTTCAATTACTTCGTAGGGTAGCTTTCCTGGTTTTCGGATAGGCACAAAGCCAGCACCAAGTCTAATTGCCAGGGTAGGACCTAAGAAAAATCCCCTGGATTCTATTCCTACCACTTTGGTGATTCCTTTATCTTTATATTTTTCATATAGGAGATCTGACATCTCTTTTAGATATTCAGGAGATTGGAATAGTGTAGTAATATCCTTAAACTGTACTCCTTCGATGGGGAAGTTTGGTATATTCCTAACTGCCGCCTTTAGTTTTTCAACACTCATTTTTTTTTATTATAATTTATTTATTTGAAATGTTCCACGTGAAACATTTGCGAGTTAATTATCTGCCTAACAATACTAATAGCACAGAAATATCATTCGGAGATACACCTGGAATTCTACTTGCTTGTGCTATCGTTTCAGGATTTATAGATGTGAGTTTTTCTCTTGCCTCAGTTGATAGAGATTGGATTTCTTTGTAATTAAACTTGTCTTTAATCTTGATATCTTCCAATCTGCTTATCTTGTCCGCCATTATTTTTTCTCGCTTAATATATCCCTCATATTTGATTTTTATATCTGCTGATTCAATGACCTCTTCTCTTCTTTCAGTAATGGTGTCAAGTTTTTCCTGAAGGGGAGCTACGGCAGTTGCCATTAAGGATAAGTCGATATGTGGACGAGTAAGCAGTTGCGAAAGTTTGACACCATGTTTTAGAGGAGAGGAATTTATACCCTCTAAGAATGTATTTATTCTGTCTGGTTTTATAGAGAAGTTATCACAAAACTCGATAATTTCTTTCACTTTTTCCTGTTTCTCTTTTAATAAATCTACTCTTCGCCTTGCTGTCAAACCTATTTCGTATCCCTTTTCTGTCAGTCTTTCATCGGCATTATCTTGTCTCAAAAGAATTCTGTATTCGGCACGCGATGTAAACATACGATAGGGTTCGTCAACTCCTTTTGTTATTAAATCATCTATAAGAACTCCGATATATGCTTCGTCACGATTAAGTGTGAAGTCACTACCTCCATGACATCTTATGTGTGCATTAATTCCAGCAATTATCCCTTGTCCCGCTGCCTCTTCATATCCAGTGGTGCCATTGATTTGCCCAGCAAAATATAGGTTGTCTATAAGTTTTGTTTCAAGAGTAGGCTTAAGTTGAGTAGGATCAAAGAAATCATATTCTATGGCATAGCCTGGTCTAAAGATATGTACATTTCGGAAAGCAGGAACAAGTTGTAGTGCCTCAATCTGTTTATCTAAGGGTAGGGAAGAGGAGAAGCCATTTAGATAACATTCGTGTGTTGTTTCTCCTTCGGGTTCTAAGAAAAGTAGGTGACTTGTCTTATCCGAGAAAGTAACAATCTTAGTTTCTATGCTCGGACAATATCTGGGTCCAATACTTTTAATTTGTCCATTGTAAAGGGGAGAGTCGTCGATGCTTTCTTTCAATACTTCATGTACTTGTTCTGTTGTATTTGTCATCCAACAACTTTTCTGAGTTAGCACTCTTTTTACCTCAGGTAGGTATGAAAAAGTATGGAATGTATCATCACCTTTTTGCTCCTCCATTAATGAGAAGTCAACACTTCGTGCATCAATTCTAACGGGTGTACCGGTCTTCATTCTGTCGGTTGTGAACCCTGCAGCAGCAAGTTGCTCAGTCATCCCATAGGAGGATGGTTCAGCAATTCTTCCACCACCAATTTGAACCTTCCCTACGTGAATCAATCCGTTCAGAAACGTTCCATTGGTTAGGATAACGGTTTTAGCATAAAATGATACTCCCATTTTAGTTTTCACACCTGTCACCGTTCTATTATCAAGAATAAGTTCGGTAACCATGTCTTGCCACATATATAGGTTATCAGTATTTTCTACGATATCTCTCCATGCTTCTATAAACTTGGATCGATCATTTTGTGTGCGTGGGCTCCACATAGCTGGACCCTTAGATCGGTTGAGCATTCTAAATTGGATTGCCGTTTTGTCGCTCACAATTCCCATTTGCCCGCCCAGGGCATCTATCTCTCTTACTATTTGTCCTTTTGCGATTCCACCTACGGCGGGATTGCAGCTCATCTGGGCTATTTTGTTCATGTCCATTGTTATCAACAATGTTTTGGAACCCATATTTGCTGCAGCCGTTGCTGCCTCGCATCCTGCGTGTCCGGCACCAACAACAATTATATCATAATTAAAATCCATTTTTTCGTTTTGATTTAGATTGCAAATATACTAAAAAAGAAAAAGTTATCTCTTTTCATTATGTTAATTACAAATAATCAGTTGTTTGATTATAAGAAGATATGATGGAAATGGGATAGTGTTTTGCAGTAATTTTTCTTGAAGGTTTTAGATAATCAAATAAAGTTATGCTATTGCATTATAATTACTGATGTAAGAGTTGACCGCATGCCTTGTGATGCCGATAAAAAAATTATAACCTCTTGCATGATTTACTTTCAATACCTGAAATGTTTTTGAATTACTCCTCTAATGTTTTTTCTATATGAAAATATTTTTATTGTTTCAGGGATTACATGCTTTATATAGCTCAAATATTTTTTGTGTGTACAAAAAGGTTGCGTTTTATAGCTGAAATTTATTTTCTGTTTCTGTCACGACTTACAAAACCACCATTCACTTTTTTTATTACTCTCCGCACTTTGCAAAACCACCATTCACTTAATTTTATTATCTAACATGCTTTACAAAACCACCATTCATCTTTTTTTATGTCTCGCCACTACTTACAAAACCACTATTCACTTTTTTGAGGTATCCGCCATTACTTACAAAACCACTATTCACAAATTATTTTGATTCGCCACTACTTACAAAACCGCTATTCACTTTTTTGAGGTATCCACCACTACTTACAAAACCATTATTCACAAGTTTTCGGGTATTGCGACACTCATTTTGTATCAGAATATACTTTTATTATGAATGACAACATTGTTGGTTGACAGTTATAGAGTGTTTTTACTATCCAAAAAACTTCAAATCGAGGTATAAATAAATTTTGTGCTATCCGCAATAAGGCGTTTTGGTATGATAAGAGTTTTCATATCACCCACTATGTTTGAAATTTGATAAAAATGGTTTTTGGAGCATATCAGATTATTTCAAAAATATAATCTTAAAGATCTTCTATCCCTAATGACATTGTCTCTTGCTTGCTATTTAAACAGAATTAATAGTGCCAATGCCTCTTCCTCAGCTTTACGCATCTCTCTTTCTTGCTCGTCGGTGATGTCATCAATCCCACAAAGGTGGAGTACACCGTGAATAATAACTCTATGTAGTTCGTCTATAAAATTAGTGTCGAAAAGTTGAGCATTAGATCTTACAGTATCGAGACTTATAAAAATATCTCCTGATATTTTGTTTCTTTCCGAATAATCAAAAGTTATAATATCGGTATAGAAATCATGTTGAAGATACTGCCTATTAACCTCCAAAATCTTATTATCATCGCAAAAAAGATATGAAAGTTCTCCAACTCTTTTGTTGTATTTAGAAGCAATATCTTTAATCCAGTTGGAAACTCTTGATTTGTTTATTTCAGGGAGTTCTATATTTTCAGTATTAAATGAGATAGACATAATGTTATTCAGTTCTTGTTTGACTATTAGTTATCCAAAAAAGAGATAGGCTACGAATATAGCTGCTATTACCCCCGCTAAGTCAGCCAGCAAAGCGTATGGCACTGTGTAGCGTGAGTTTTTTATATTTACTGCACCATAATACACTGCAACGATATAAAATGTAGTATCAGTAGCACCCTGAAGTATTGCAGAGAATCGTCCAGCGAACGAGTCGGCTCCAAATGTTTTCATTGCATCAATCATCATGCCTCTTGCTCCGCTCCCACTAAGTGGTTTCATTAGTGCGGTTGGCATTCCGTCCACCCAGCGTGTATCCATCCCCGTAAGGGCTGCAATGCTTCTCATACCTTCCATCAAAAACTCCATTGCTCCTGATGCTCTAAATACGCCAATGCCTACTAATATTGCAATAAGATAGGGGATGATAGTTACAGCAGTTTTGAAACCATCTTTGGCTCCGTCAATAAATGCTTCGAATATGTTGATTTTCCGTCGAAGTGCCTTGATTATAAATAGAGTAATAATAGTGAACAGAATTATATTAGCGGCAAGCCCCGAAACAATATTTATTTGTTCTTGAGGCATGCTTTGAAATATGATTATTGTGCCTGATATGATTGCAATCATGGTGGCTAAGAAGCCCATTATTGCTTTATTGAAAATGTTTATTGACTGCTTGATGCAAACGGCAATCATGCCTACAAGAGTTGCAACAAATGTTGCAATCATAATCGGTATAAAAACATCTGCTGGGTTAGCCGCTCCCATTTGTGCTCTATAAACCATTACCGTAACGGGAATAAGTGTGAGTCCCGATGCATTGAGAACTAAGAACATAATCATAGGGTTTGATGCTTGTTCTTTTTGTGGATTTATACTTTGCAGTTCTTGCATTGCTTTCAATCCAAAAGGTGTTGCAGCATTATCAAGTCCCAGCATATTAGCTGAGATATTCATTAATATTGATGCAGAGGCAGGATGACCTTTAGGTATGTCAGGAAATAATTTTGTAAATAATGGTGCAGCAGCTCGAGAAAACAAATCTATCATTCCTCCTCTTTCTCCAATTTTCATAACACCCAACCATAAAGATAATACCCCCGTAAGACCAAGTGATATTTCGAATCCAGTTTTGGCTGAGTCGTAAGTTGAGTTCATTATTTCTGTGAAAACATTTACATCTCCGAAGAAGATTAATTTGATTATTGCAACCACAAATGCTACAAGAAAGAAAGCTATCCAAACATAATTTAATACCATATCCCTAAATATTCACTTTTAATTTGTCAAAGATACTAATTATCGTTTAAATTATTTTTATCTTTACTACCTATAAAACCAAATCTATGCATTGGAAAGATTTTCTATATTATCAAAGAGGAGAAAAGATAGCAATATTAACATTGTTAGCTCTAATATTCATTGTTCTATTATTAAATGTAGCTTTGATAGCTCGTGAGTCCAACACTATTGTAATCGACAAGAATGATTCAATAATTGCAGCATTCGAATATAGTTATAATAGTATTAAAGTTGATAGTGTTAAGTCATTTTCTAATAAAGAGAAAGCCTTCACTCGCAACACCAATTATGAATCAAATAGGATTGAGAAAGAGAATAACAAATATACAAAACCAGATAAATTGAAAGTGGGTGAGACTATCTTCTTAAACAAATCTGATACAATAGATTGGAAAAAAGTGCCAGGGATAGGCTCATCATTTGCATCTCGAATTGTCAAATATAGAAATATGTTGGGAGGGTATGTATCGATAGATCAATTGCGTGAGGTGTATGGCATGGAGGAGGATAGATATTCGAGTATCGTATCCTTTATTGAAGTTGATGAATATGTAAACAAGCTCAATGTAAATAAATTAGAGTTCAAGGACTTGCTAAAACACCCTTATCTTAATTATAAACAAGTGCAGGTTATTGTTAATCTACGCAAAAAGAAGGGAGACATAAAGTCTATCAATGAACTTTCGATTTTTGATGAGTTTACTCGAGATGATATTGTCCAGTTAGAACCATATCTGGAATTTTAGCTATTGATTGTAATGATCCAATAGTCGCTTCTTATTTATTTAAATTGTAAAATGTTGGTATGATAAAAAAAATATTTCATTCATCATATTCTTATTTCATAATCTTGTTATTTCTAATTAATGGATATTCATGTCGTTATCAAGATAAAGGAATAGATTCTGAGTTTTCGCGTTATGTTTCTGCTTTCACATATGGCAGTGTTCCTTCGGATGCTTTTGTGCAGATCGAGTTGACTCAAAACTTCCCATCTGTTGAGCTTAATAGTGAAATAAAAGATAAATTGTTTTCCTTCTCTCCAGCTATCAAGGGTAACGCCTATTGGATTAATAATAATACCATAAGGTTTACACCCGAGCCAGGAGAGCTGAAGCCAGGTAAGAGATATGATGTGAAGTTTAATCTTGGCAAACTACTCAAAGTAGATAAAAGGTTCAATACATTCAATTTCAACTTTTTTGTAAATAGACAAACCTTTTCGGTTGATATTATTCCATATTCCCCGATGAGTATTGATAATCTTGAGTGGAATAGTATTGATGCGATTATCAATTTCTCTAATCCTATTGCATTAGAAGATGTTGTGAAAATGACAAATGTGAAAGGCTCCAAGCAAGCAGTTGTAAGGGCTACGCCTATAAGTTCTGTATCATATATGGTGACAATAGATAGTCTGCTTCGTAATGATAAAGATATTATTTATAAGATTCTTTTTGATGGCAAAACTATTGATTCTAAAACACAATTTGAACATGAAGCCAGTATTCCAGCTTTGTCTAAAGAGTATTATCATGTGAATGAAGTGCGACTACATGACAAATCTGAGCAATATATTCGAGTAAACTTCAGTGATCCCATATCCACTTCACAAGACATGACAGGGATGTTTGCATTGTCTGGAATTAAGAATTACACCTATAGGATTGATAAAAATGTTTTAAAAATATATCCAGAGTCTTTCCCCACTGATGCTTTTAATTTGACAATAAGCAAAGGTTTGAAAAGCCATTCAGGTCTGTATCTCGATCAAGATTATAATTTCCAGTTGCAAGCTGAAGGATTGAAACCTCAAATAAAGATTGAAAAGAGTGGTAATATTCTTCCCAATTCTGAACAACTGATTCTTCCATTTAGTGCTGTCAATCTTTGGGCTATAGATGTGAAAGTGGTGAAGATATATCAAAATAATATTCTATACTACTTGCAGTCAAATTCACTTAGTAATGAATACTCAAGCGGGGAGTTAAGACGTTTTGGAAGGCTAATCATGAAACGGCAACTAAGGCTCGACAATGACAAAAGCCTTGATCTCACAAATTGGAACAATTTTTCTATTGACCTCGCCGAGATGATCAAAGACGACCCAGGTGCATTATATATGGTTCAGCTACAGATGAAGCCCGAATATTCACTCTATAACTGTGGAGGAGTATCAGCAGTAATACCTCCAGCAACATCAATGCATCGCTTTTCAGACTCCAAATTATCTGATGAAGATATGGCAACATGGGATGAGCCAAGTCCATACTATTATGAGACATTCGATTGGAGTGAGTATGACTGGAAAGATAGAGATAATCCTTGCACTCCGTCTTATTATATTGGCTCTGACAAGATAATTGAAACCTTGGTAATGGCTTCCAATATTGGTATCATCGCAAAGTCAACAATGAATAATAGCATGATGATAACCGTTACGGATATATTAACGGCAAAGCCAATTTCTGGTGCCGAAGTAACAGTTTACAACTATCAAATGCTGCCTATTGCTTCTGGAAAATCTGATTCAAACGGATTTGCCATTATCGAATATTCAGGTGCAACACCATATGTGGTTACAGCAAAACAGGGTAAGGATTTGGGCTATTTAGAAGTTTCAACAGAATCTTCTTTATCGCTCAGTAGTTTTGATGTTTCGGGCAAAGAGATTCAAAAAGGATTGAAGGAATACATTTTTACAGAAAGAGGAGTGTGGCGTCCGGGTGATTCAATATACTTATCATTCATATTGGAAGATATGGAGAAGAGGCTACCCAAAGACCATCCTATATCATTAGAAATTTATACGCCCAAGAGACAGTTTTACCAAAAACAAATTAAGGCAGAAGGCATCAATGGATTTTACACATTTGTGATAGATACTGATCCATCCGTTGAGACTGGTGTTTGGCAAGCTTACGTCAAAGTGGGTGGTGCCACCTTTTATAAGGCACTTCGTATAGAGGCAATCAAACCCAACCGTCTGAAGTTGAGGTTTGATACTGACTCAATCATAGATGCAAGCTCAGGGAGTATTTCAGGAACGCTGAGCTCGCAATGGTTGCATGGCGCACCTGCATCCAATCTCAAAGCAGAGATTGTGCTTAGTCTTTATAAATCTGACAATCCATTTAAAGGATATGAGGGATACTCGTTTAACAATCCATTATTGCAGTTTGAACGAAGCAGCACTGAAATATTCAAAGGCACTCTTAATGTTTTGGGAGTTGCGGGTGTAAATGCTAAAGTGCCCACTGCTGACAATGCTCCTGGCATGTTGCGGGGCAATATCCTATCACGCGTTTATGAGGCTGGTGGCGATATGAGTTTCTACACTCAAACGTTGTACTATTCGCCATTCAAGCGATATGTGGGTATAAAGTCACCTTCAAGCGGGAAAGATGAATTTTTGGAGACAGATGCTCCAATCTCTTTTGACTTTACAATGCTTAATTCAAGAGGAAATCCAATTTCTGGCAATATCTCTTATAAAGTATATAAACTAAATTGGAGTTGGTGGTGGGATAGCTCTTCAAATGATTTAGCCTCATACGTTCAAAGTAGCTCCGCCAATATAGTTGCGGAGGGTAATGGTTATATTAAAAATGGGAAGGGTAAAATTGACTTTCAAGTTGATTATCCCGAATGGGGTAGGTATCTAATATTGGCAAAAGATAATGAGGGGAGTCACGTCTCGGGATCTATTTTTTATGTTGATTGGCCCTCGTGGCGAGGTCGTTCTATGAAGTCTGATCCTAATAGCCCAGCTATGCTGTCTTTCACTACTGATAAGTCTGTATATGAAGTGGGGGATAGAGCTGTAATTACTATACCTGGGAGTGCTAACGGAAATGCTTTGATTAGCATTGAAAATAGTAGCGGCATACTAAAAAAAGAATGGGTAAAGACTATTGATAAAGAGGATGCGAAATACACAATTGAGATTACTAAAGATATGGCTCCTAACTTCTATGTCTTTGTAACTCTGCTTCAGCCTCATTCTCAAACTGACAATGATTTACCTATACGTATGTATGGTGTGCAAAATATTAGTGTTGAGAATAAAGATTGCAGACTTGTTCCTATTATAAAAATGCCAGATGTGTTGCAACCAGAAAAAGAGTTCTCTATAAGTGTGAGTGAGAAAAGTAAAAAACCAATGACTTACACCATTGCAATTGTAGATGATGGATTGTTGGATTTGACTTCTTTCAAAACTCCCAATGCCTGGGATGAATTCTATTCAAGAGAAGCTTTGAGTGTCCGCACTTGGGATTTGTTTAATCGTGTGATTGGGGCAAATAGTGGACGATTTGCTTCATTGCTCAGTATTGGTGGTGATGAGGCTCTCAAAGCATCGGGTGATAAGGTAAACCGATTTAAGTCTGTCGTTAAATTTATGGGACCTTTTACTATAAAAGCGGGTGAGACCAAAAGTCATAAAGTAGCATTGCCTCAATATGTAGGTTCGGTTCGAACTATGGTAGTTGCTGGAGGTGATGGAGCATATGGAAGCAGTGAAAAAACAACGGAAGTAAAGAGTGAATTGATGACATTGTCAACACTGCCTCGTGTGTTGGGTATAGGCGAGGAGGTGTGGTTGCCCGTAAATGTATTTGCTTTAGAGCAAGGTGTCAAAAATGTTCGTGTTGCTGTTCAAACTGATGGACTGCTTCAGCCAATCGGAGAAACTACTAAAACAATTTCGTTTGCTAAGCCAGGTGATCAAGTGGTTTATTTCCAATTCAAAACTGGAAATAAAGTTGGTAAAGAGAAGGTGCAGATTAAATCATCAACAAATGGATCATCTTTTATTGAAACTATTGATATTGAAATCAGAAATCCAATACCCGCAGTAGTAGTTGCCAAGTCTGAGCTTGTTGATCCTTCATCTTCAGCCACACTAACTCTTAATGCCAGAATGGTAGGTAAAGATGATTGGGCTACTTTGGAGCTATCCAGAATGCCAAGTGTAAACTTTAGCAAGAATTTGAACTTTCTACTCAATTATCCCCATAGTTGCACAGAGCAAATAGTATCACAAGGTTTCCCGTTGCTATATGTCGATAAGTTTGAAGAATTGAATGAAAACAGAAGGAAAGATATAAGCGACAAAGTAAATGAGATTATAAGAGCTGTATCTGGGCGACAATTAGCTGGTGGTGGTTTTACTTACTGGAGTGGTAATAATTTTGCAAATGAATGGGTGACTACTTATGCGGGACATTTTTTGGTTGAAGCAAAAGACAAAGGATACCTTGTTCCTGAGAGTGTATTGTCACAATGGATTCAGTTTCAAAAGAGGCTTGCTCAAAATTGGTCTAACACTAATCCCATACAAGGGTATTATTCTTATTCAATGATGGATTTACAACAAGCTTATAGACTTTACTCTTTGGTGATAAGTGGAAAATCTGAGTTGGGGGCTATGAATAGGCTCAAAGAGTTGCAAGGCTTATCATTGCAAGCGCGTTGGCGTTTAGCTGCTGCCTATGCACTTGCTGGCAAAGTAGATGTGGCAAATGCACTAATATTTAATGCTGATGATATTGTTGAGGATTATACCTTCAATAATGATTCGTATGGTTCGGCTGCTCGGGATAGGGCAATGATTCTTGAAACATATTTGCTGCTCAATAATATTGACAAAGCTCTTACTGTAGCTCCATCGGTTGCCGAGTCATTATCCTCAGATTATGTGACCACACAAACGGCAGCTTATGGCTTAATGGCTATGGCTAAGCTTTCTGACAAAATGGGTGCGGGTAATATTGATGTAGAATGGATATTGAATGGAAAAAGCATGGAGAGTGTCACTTCTCCTAAGGCTATTGTTCAGATAGATGTGAAGCCAAGTGAAGTGCTTGATGTGAAGGTCAGAAACAAAGGATTGGCGAGAGTTTATACAAAACTGACAATGCGTACTCAGCCCACGATTGACGAAAATAATGAGGCAATAAGAGGTTCATTTGATATGTCAATAAGATATTTAGCTACCGATGGTAAGCCAGTTGAAGTGTCGAAAATCAAGCAGGGTAGGGAGTTTATAGCTGAGATAACAATAAGAAATGGAGTAGAGCAGGCTTTTACTGATCTTGCTCTTACCCAAACCTTTGCTTCTGGATGGGAAATACTCAATGAGCGAATATTTGAGTCGTTGTCGCCTTCAGACAAGGTTAACTACAACTATAGAGATATTCGTGATGATAGAATCCTCACCTATTTCAATCTTGCAGCTGGCGAAACCAAAACATTCCGCATGAGGCTTCAAGCTGCATACAGAGGTAGGTATTATCTACCTGCTGTTTTGTGTCAGGCAATGTATGCACCCAACGAGCAAGCTCGAAGTAGAGGGATGTGGGTAGAAATTGTTGAATAGCGTTCTTCATATGAATGTGATCATTAAAACATATTACTTCTTTAATAGATTGACGTGGTCAAAAAAGATTCTGATTGTTGCTTTTTCGATTTTTATAATATGGTATTTATTCGCACTTCCGACAAGATTGTTTGATACACCGTATAGCACAATTGTATTGGACCGAGACGGTGAACTCTTGGGTGCTCGCATTGCTACCGATGGACAGTGGCGATTTCCGCCAACTGATAGTGTCAATAGCAAGTACCAAATGTGTCTTATAGAATATGAGGATAGATGGTATCGATATCATCCCGGATTTAATCCTATTTCTATTGGGAGGGCTGTGTTGCAAAATGTCAAATCCCAAAAGGTGGTAAGTGGGGGTAGTACCATTACAATGCAGACAATAAGACTGATGCGACAAAATAAGCGCACTTACCTTGAGAAGATAATTGAGATATTATTGGCAACAAGGTTGGAGTTGTCATTCTCAAAGCATAAGATAATTGCTTTGTATGCATCTCATGCACCTATGGGGGGTAATGTGGTGGGGATTGATGCAGCATCGTGGCGATACTTCGGACATGATGCTTCTTCTATGTCATGGGCTGAGGCTGCAACATTGGCGGTGTTGCCAAACTCTCCGTCGCTTATGCACTTTGGGCGAAATAGAGATGGGTTGGTAAACAAGCGAAATCAACTCCTCTTGAGATTACACAATAAAGGTGTTGTTGATTCCTTAGATTTGCAGCTTGCTATTGCAGAGCCATTGCCCGACAATCCTCATTCCCTTCCTCAAATAGCTCCACATTTAGTATCTCAACTATATCTTAATAATCCGGGTAAGCATATTTACTCAACCATTGATAAGGGTTTGCAATTACAATCTGATGAGGTGTTGGAACGCTGGAGTGGTGAGTTTGCTCAAAATGGAATTAATAATATTGCTTCACTTATTGTGGACCTAAATACTAATGAGATTATTGGTTATAACGCTAATGTTAACTTTGCTACTAATGCTCATGGAGGTCAGGTTGACATTATCCAATCATCAAGAAGTACTGGTAGCATTCTTAAGCCTTTTTTGTATTGTGAAATGCTACGGGAGGGTATTATATTGCCTAATGAATTATTAGCAGATGTGCCAATCAATATAAATGGGTTTGCTCCCAAAAACTTTAGTCTCAGTTATGATGGTGCTGTGCATGCCGATGAAGCGTTGGCACGGTCATTAAATATTCCGTTTGTATTATTGTTGCGTAGATATGGAATAGAGAAATTTCATCAGTATCTCAAAGATTTAGGACTGACAACTATAAATCGATCTGCAAACAATTACGGACTCTCAATTATTTTGGGAGGAGCTGAAGGTAAGCTTATTGAGATAGCTCAAGGTTATGCGGATATGGCTCATGCCGTAGCTAATGATGAAAGTAGGGGGTTGATGGGAAGCAATTTCAAGATGGAGAGGGATGATAAAAGAAACAATCCAAAAAGAAAATATGAGTTAGATGCTGGCGCCGCTTGGCTTACTCTTGAGGCTTTGGCAAATGTAAATCGACCAGAAGAGATAGACTGGCATAGTGTGCCATCAATGCAAAAAGTGGCATGGAAAACAGGTACAAGTTATGGTTTCAGGGATGCTTGGTCTGTTGGCGTTACACCTAATTACTTGGTTGCTGTGTGGACAGGAAATGCGAGTGGCGAAGGTCGCCCTGGGCTTACTGGAGCAAGGACTTCTGCCAATGTTATGTTTGATTTATTTAATCTATTGCCCAAATCAAGCTGGTTTGATGTCCCTTATTCTGATTTGATTGAGGTAGAGGTGTGTAGAGAAAGTGGCTGCCTAAGAGGGATGCATTGTCCTGAAAGTTCTATTGATGCTCTATTAGTTCCAATCAAAGGACAACAAGCTACTGTTTGCAATTACCACAAGTTAATTCACGTGTCGTTGGATGAGCGATATCAGGTTTATGAGAGATGTGCTGGCAAAGGTGGTATCAAATCGGTGTCTTGGTTTGTACTTCCCCCTTCGTGGGATTGGTATTATAAGCAGCAAAACCTTAGGTATAAGTCTTTGCCTCCTTTTTCGGCAGAGTGTATGGGTGATTCTTCAGAAGATATAATGCAATTTATATATCCACATCCAAATACAGTAATCAAAAGGAGTAAACAAATTTATGGGGAGTATGGTCCCATTGTCTTTGAGGTGGCTCATCGCAATTCATCAGCAAAAATATTTTGGCATATGGATTCAGACTTTGTTGGTGAAACCACAAATATTCATCAAATATCCCTATTGCCCACAATCGGCAATCATCGCCTTACTGTGGTGGACGATATAGGCAATTCTATTTCTACTACTTTTAAAATTGAGTAGCGAGGGTTTTATCTTGATTGAATAGAAATTACATATCGAAAGGACCAATACCCGGTGGGTTGAATAATCCCCAGTCATCGATAATATAATTTGTTTTGTCGAAGGTTTGTACCCAGTCAATAAACAAAATGCGAAGCTCCTCTATTTGCTCCCTCACGATATCGTAGTATTGGTAGTGTTCAAATCCAAATATCTTTAGACTGTGACTCTGAACCAACAAATCGCGGGCACACTTGCGGATGATAGCAGCATTTTCCATTCTGATGTCATAAAGACTTCCTCCTTCAGCCGCAATTATCTTTGCGCCTATCATCATCGAATCGCTCAAAATAAAAGATTTGATGCTTGAGAGCATTTCGTCATCATCTGATATCAAGTCGGTGATTTGTCGTATAGTTTCAGTGATTTCTTTTGCTTTCTGATAGATCGGCATTTTTATAATATCATCGTACGACTTGTGTTCATCGTCAAATTCAAAATCGTTATAATCATCAAACATCTCTGAAGTGTAATTAAGTTCAATGCAAAAATATAAATATTTTTTCAAAATCAATTAGTTAGATGCTTTAAATCTATGAATATTGGATGTGGCTGTCCCGCTGAAAATAACACATGCCTTTGTGCCACCCTCACGGGGGGTGGTGGTGGTGTGTGGTGGATATTATATCACTTCCACAATGGGGACAAAATCTCAAAGTAGAACTAATTGTCAAATGGCATTGATATATACATTACTTCAATCATTACTAATTTTTTGAGAAAGATTTTTTGTATTTTTGCACTTTAATTTTTAAGAAGATGGAAATTTCAAGCAAATATAACCCCGTAGAGGTAGAAAATAAGTGGTATAAGTATTGGATGGACAATAAGTTTTTTCATTCAGTGCCTGACGAGCGTGAACCATATACTATTGTGATTCCGCCACCCAATGTGACAGGGATATTGCACATGGGGCATATGCTCAATAATACTATTCAAGATATCCTTGTGCGTCGTGCACGCATGTTGGGCAAAAATGCATGCTGGGTGCCTGGCACAGACCATGCTTCTATCGCTACAGAGGCAAAGGTTGTAGAGAAATTGGCTAATGAAGGAATTAATAAGCTGGATCTTTCAAGAGAGGAGTTTCTGGATCATGCTTGGGATTGGACTCACAAACATGGGGGCATTATTCTCGAACAATTAAAAAAGCTTGGTGCTTCTTGCGACTGGGATAGAACTACTTTCACTATGGATGAGGTTCGCTCGGAGAGTGTTTTCAAAGTATTTATAGACTTGTATAATAAAGGTCTTATATACCGTGGTGTGAGGATGATAAATTGGGACCCACAAGCCTTAACAGCACTTTCGGACGAAGAGGTGGAGCACAAAGAAGTAAATGGGAGACTATATTATTTGCGTTATCTAATAGATGGAGAAGAGGGAACTTATGCAGTAGTTGCCACCACTCGCCCCGAAACAATAATGGGAGATACTGCAATGTGTATTCATCCAGATGATCCCAAAACTGCATATCTGAAAGGCAAGAGAGTATTTGTTCCGCTTATCAATCGCTCTATCCCTGTTATTGAGGATGAGTATGTGGATATGGAGTTTGGCACGGGATGCTTGAAGGTTACTCCTGCACATGATGTAAACGACTACATGCTGGGTGAAAAATATAATCTTGACTCAATAGATATCTTTAATGATAACGGAACGCTTAATGATCATGGTGCAATGTACGCCGGTATGGATCGTTTTGATGTTCGCAAAATGATTGAAAAAGACTTAGAGGCAGCTGGATTGATGGATAAGATTGAACCATACACCAATAAGGTTGGCTTCTCTGAGCGCACAAAAGCAGTTATTGAGCCTAAGTTATCTATGCAGTGGTTTTTGAAGATGGAAGACTTGGCTAAGCCAGCTTTAGATGCTGTGATGGATGATACAATTAAGTTTCACCCTGCAAGCCATAAAAATATATATCGCCACTGGATGGAGAATATAAAGGATTGGTGCATAAGTCGCCAACTATGGTGGGGACATCAGATACCTGCATACTATTTGCCAAAGGGTGGAGTAGTGGTAGGGCTTACCAAAGAGGAAGCTTACGAGAAAGCCTTGAAAATAGTTGACTATGAATTGTCGATTGACGACTTGCGCCAGGATGAAGATTGTCTCGATACATGGTTTTCGTCGTGGTTGTGGCCTATCTCTGTTTTTGATGGTATCAACAATCCCGAAAATGATGAGATAAATTATTATTACCCAACTAATGATCTTGTGACTGGTCCAGATATTATTTTCTTCTGGGTTGCCCGTATGATTATGTCAGGATATGAGTATCGCAAGGAGCATTGTTTTAATAATGTATATTTTACTGGAATTGTGCGTGATATTCACGGACGCAAGATGTCAAAACAGCTTGGCAACTCGCCCGACCCAATCGAGCTTATGGAGAGGCATGGTGCTGACGGTGTGCGTATGGGTATGCTGCTTGCTTCATCAGCTGGTAATGACTTATTGTTTGATGAGGTGCTTTGTGAGCAAGGACGTAACTTTAATAACAAAATTTGGAATGCCTTCCGTTTAGTAAAAGGGTGGGAGGTGAATGAAAATATAACACAACCCGATGCGGCTAAGAGAGCAATAAGATGGTTTGAAAATGTATTGGCAAAAACCGCCGCTGAAATGGACGATTTATTTAGCAAATATCGTTTATCAGAGGCATTGATGACTGTTTATAAACTGTTTTGGGATGAATTCTCTTCATGGTATCTCGAAATGGCAAAGCCAGCATACCAGCAACCAATTGATAGAGCCACATATGAGGCAACAATTTCATTTTTTGATTCTTTGCTTAGACTTCTTCATCCATTCATGCCATTCATTACAGAAGAGTTGTGGCAAGCTCTTGTTGAAAGATCAGAAAAAGAAAGTATTATGTTTGCATCACTACCTGAGGCTAAGAGCTATGACAAGAAGCTTGTATCTGATTTTGAGAACTCAAAGCATATTGTGGCTGGTGTACGTACAATTAGATTGGAAAAAAATATCCCCAACAGAGAGGAGTTGATCTTGCAGATTGTAGGGGGGCACGATAAGACAAATGATTCTGTAATCATCAAGATGGCAAATCTTTCATCAATTGATGAGGTGTCAGAAAAAATATCTGGTTCTGCTGCATTCATGGTTGGTACAACTGAGTTTGCAATACCTTTAAGTGGAAGCAATATTGATGTCGAATCAGAAATAGCCAAGATGGAGACAGAGATAAAATATCTTGAGGGATTCTTACAATCAGTGATGAAAAAACTTGGCAACGAACGCTTCGTTCAGAATGCAAAACATGAGATAGTGGAGAATGAACGCAATAAGCAGGCTGACGCAGAAAACAAAATTGCAGTCCTGAAAGAGAGTATCAAAGGGCTACAAAGCTAATAAAACTTTAGCTTGCAGTATATAAATACCAAAAAGCATCTGTGTTATAGCAACTCAGATGCTTTTTTTGATTAAATTTGCATGCTTAAAACAAAAAAAGATGAATACAGTAGTTAGCGGAATCCGTGCAACGGGCAACCTTCATTTGGGTAATTATTTTGGAGCTTTACAAAACTTCATTCGAATGCAGAATGAGAATAATTGCTATTTCTTTATAGCCGATATACATTCACTTACCACTCACCCCGACCCTAAATTGCTACATGGGAATGTCAAAAATGTTCTTGTTGACTATCTCGCAGCAGGTATTGATCCAGAAAAGTCGGTTATCTATGTGCAGAGTGATGTGCCTGAGGTCACAGAGTTGTATCTATATCTAAATATGCATGCTTATTTGGGTGAACTTTCCAAAACATCTTCCTTCAAGGATAAAGCTCGGAAGCAACCTGAGAATGTGAATGCTGGATTGCTTACATACCCTACATTGATGGCTGCTGATATTCTAATACACAATGCGGATAAAGTTCCAGTAGGAAAAGATCAGGAACAGCATCTTGAGATGACTCGCCGATTTGCTCGTCGTTTCAATAACTTCTATGGTACGGAGTTTTTCAAAGAGCCTGAGGCTTATAACTTTGGGCAGCAATTGGTGAAAATACCAGGACTTGATGGAAGTGGCAAAATGGGAAAGTCCGAAGGGAATGCTGTTTATCTTGCCGACACGCCAAAGGAGATTGAGAAAAAGGTGAAACGTGCACTAACTGATTCTGGTCCAGAAGGACCAAATTCTGAAATGCCTGATTATATCGAAAACTTGTTTACAATTCTTAGAGTAGTGTCAACACCCGAAGTGGTTCAACATTATGAAGACAAATGGAATAGTTGTGATATAAGATATGGCGACCTAAAAAAACAATTGGCAGAGGATATCATTAACTTTACTACTCCCATTAGAGAGAGAATCGTAGCTATCGAAAATGATAGTGCATACCTTCGTCGTGTTACTCAAGAGGGTGCCGAAAAAGCTCGCCAAAATGCAATCAAAACCATAAATGCCGTAAGAGAAATGGTCGGATTCAAGAAGTTTTAGACTGTTTCATTAATATAATATTGTCGAGACTTTGTTGTTGTAGCAGAGTCTCGTCTTTTTTTATAAACTTTTTCATTTAACAGTTGTTCATTTAGAGCCATAGATGTAGAATACGTTTGTATGCATCTATCAATTTAGTTTACACATTAATATATTCGAGTTTTTTACGATATGCTTAATTTTAAAAGAGTAAGATTAGAAGATAAAGAGATAATTGATTCCTATTTGCGGAATCAGAATTATAGAGCATCCGACTTATGTTTCACTAATTTGTTTACATGGGGAGCTAAGTTTAATACTGAGTTTGCAGTAACAAATGATTGGTTGTTTATTAGATTTAAAGATAATAACAATCGCAACTCATATCTCAAGCCTATTGGCAATGGCAATATAAGAGATGGAATTGGAATTATAATGGAGGATCACAAACAGTTTGACAATATATTCCAGATTAGAGGTTTGACAAACGAGATGATTGCTGAAATTGAGAGTTCGATGCCTGGTGTTTTTGAATTTAATCTTAATAGAAGTGTATCCGATTATATTTACACAACAGATAAGTTGATTAACCTTGCGGGAAAAAAACTTCAGAGTAAAAGAAATCACATCAATCGTTTTAAAAGAGAATACAATTGGGAGTATCATTCACTTCATGGTGAAACAGAATATGTGAGAGAATGCAAAAGCCTACTCAAAATTTGGATGAAAGTAAATGGTGATGATACTATTGATACTGATGACCAAGAAGATGATTTTGATGTTCAGGCAGTAAACCTAATGCTTGATAATTTTGATTACCTCGGACTTAAAGGTGGACTAATTTGTGTGGATGGTGAGATTGCTGCTTTCACTATTGGTGAAAGATTGACTGATGATACCGTTGTGGTTCATGTTGAAAAGGCACGAACAGATATTCATGGCGCATACACCATCATTAATCAGCAATTTGTTGAGAATGAGCTTTCAGAATATACTTATGTAAATCGTGAGGAGGATATGGGGATTGAGAATCTTCGCAAAGCAAAGATGTCATATCATCCCGACATATTGATGGAGAAGTCTGTAGCCAGATTAATATCAATATAAGATGATCAGATTTGCTGACAACAACACTAAGAAGTGTGTATGGGATATGTGGAAAACTGTATTTGGTGATCCAGACAACTATATGGAGCTATATTTTAGAACAAAATATAAGAATGAGAATACTCTGATATATATTGAAAACGAAATACCTGTTGCTTCACTTCAGATGTTGGAGTTCAATTTTACCTTCTATGGAGCTGAAATCCCAATCTATTATCTTTCTGGAGTGTGCACATTGCCCGAAGCTCGCAAAAAAGGATATATGGATCGGCTACTCATCAGAAGCTTTGAAGTTGCAAAAGAAAGAGAGATTCCACTAATGTTGCTTGTGCCTCAAGAGGAATGGCTGTTGGGGTTCTATAGTAAATATGGTTTTGCACAAACTTTTGATCAAGGTATCGACAACTTGGTTTCTCTAAAGGAGTTGAAAGATAAGTATCAAGATGATATGGAATCTGCATATGTAGAGTTTGATTCTCATTTCAGAAATCAAGATATGACAGTTCAAAAAACATTAGATGATTTTATGGCAATAATGGAAGAAGCTGCATTGTGGAATTATCCACCCAAGAAAAGTCTTGTTGGTATGTCGCGAATTATTGATGCCAAACGACTTGTCTCTATCTATGCCGAGCACAATGCAAAGAATTTAGCTTTCAAAGTAAACGACAATATTATTAGTGACAATAATATAGCGACGACTCTTTTGCCTGATGATATAAATGTGGAGTTAGATATATCAAGCTTTGCTCAATTACTATTAGGATACAATCCACCCGAAATGAATCCGCAAATACACTTCATGTTGGAGTAATATATCCTCTCCTCTTATAAACTCATTAGATGCTTCTTGTCCATTTCGCGTATTATCCTTATCTGACCTATCAGAAGATATAGCGATAATAATGCTGATAGAAAGTCGGATATAGGCATTGACATCCATACTCCTGTGAGACCAAATAGATTGGGAAGAATAAGCAACGCTGGGACTAAAAATAGAATTTGGCGACTAAGACTCTGTATGATTGCTTTCTTAGCCTGCCCAATACTCTGAAAAAAGCTCCCTGCAACTATTTGAAAACCCACTATCGGAAATGAAATAAGCCCCAACCTTATCCCCGCTTCTGCAATATCTAATAGTGCTACATCTCGAGTAAATGCTGATGCAAAGGTTCGTGGAAAGAACATTCCTATTACAAATCCAGATGTTGATATAATACTTGCAACTTTAAGGGTGTAGATGAATGTGTCTTGAACTCGCCCAAACCGCTTGGCTCCATAATTGAAACCAATAATGGGTTGGGTGCCCTGATTTAGCCCTACTATTATCATTACTATCACCAACGTCATCGAGTTGAGAATGCCAAATGCACCAACCGCCAAATCTCCGCCATGCTTAATCAATGATGTATTCATCAAGACTGCAACTCCCGAAGCCGCCACTTGCATAAGAAAAGGCGACATGCCAATAGATACAATAGCTAATATAATATCTCTGTTGAAACGAATGTACTTTTTCTTTAGTCTGATAATGCTATCCATTTGCACAAAGTGATGCATCACGAATAGCATACCTACAAACATAGATATCACCGTAGCCCATGCCACCCCTGCGATGCCCATCTTGAAAACAAATATGAATATTGGATCTAAAATAATATTGAGAACTGCACCAATTAGCATTGTGAACA
>CAZNRT010000018.1:0-30017 GCA_964575445.1 uncultured Proteiniphilum sp.
AACTTAAATTTGCCCTCGTACTTCTTTCAAAAAGTTTTTATCGGACAACAGTGAATGAGAACAAGAAAGATTTTGAAGTTACTGCAAGATTTATCGACTGCCTTTCCATTTGTCATATGCTTGACATGAAAGAAGAGATTATGGCAGATTTCTTAAGTGATATTTCTGATGATAAAGAAAGTATTGAAAATCTTTGGGATATTATTGATAAGTCTGTATCAGATATTTATTCATCAGGCTACTCTTTTTTACGAGATAATGGTGAGTCTTTTATTGAAATAATTGGGGCGGACGCTGTTGAGAGTAAGATTGATGCAGTAACAAGGAGTGCTGTAAATCAATTTATTTTTAGAAAAAGACTCTCTCAAGAGAACTTCCCAAAAGATAAGTTTGATACTCTTTTATCAATAGTGAAGTCACAAAATTGTTATAATAACGATTACTATTTGTCACTACTAAAAATGATAGAAGAAGTGCAGGCTTGCGATTATAATGCAATGTTAGATGAGATGGATAAATCTTTGCAGTTAGATCTTTTTCAAAGCGCTGATAAAAGATTCTACTTTATCTGGCTCAATCTAACTTATTTGTTTGAGTGTAATGATGAGGATGCACTAAGTCGTGGATTGGGATGGGCCGATCAACTTGAGCCTAATGGCAATAACAGTTCTGATTTGGCATCTTGGATGAGAATGAAATCTCGTCTATTAACAGCAAAAGGTGATTAT
The DNA here is from genome assembly GCA_964575445.1 of uncultured Proteiniphilum sp. GTDB lineage: Bacteria > Bacteroidota > Bacteroidia > Bacteroidales > Dysgonomonadaceae > Petrimonas. The sequence continues at coordinate 729 of CAZNRT010000018.1, forward strand.
AAAGGTGCAGAGGATCTATCTGCAGAAGCACAAAAGATACATAATCCTTTGACATTAGATGAAATTTTTAATCGAAAAAATAAATAATAGAATATATATGAATATTAAAACTTATATGATATCGTTTGCTGCTTTTGCATTAATATGTTTTCAAAGTCTTGCAGGAAATCTGCAAATCGATGACAAGGAAAACAATTATTTTAAAGATAGAGTAGTAAATAGCAATACCGAAAACGAGTTAGTCCCATTTGTTGGTAACACAAAGATTAAGCCATCTAAAGTAAAAGACACAAGAGAAAAAGTTTGGTCGGCATGGAAGGATGTTAACAATGATATAGAGCAACTTCCTGATTTCTCTTTGTCATCGGAGGAGTCTCCCGTGCTGCATCATTGGGAGTTAATCGATGAGGATCCAATGCCTTTTTATCTGCTAAAGAAAGGAGATAATAGTATTAAGAAAAAGCCTTTGTTTCTAAATCTGCATGGTTCTGGTCCTAAAACGCATGAGTTTAATGCCGCACTAATGTTGTCGAAAATGTATGAGGACTCTCCATCGCTTTATTTTATTCCTCAAATTCCTAACGAGAGACGCTACAGATGGTGGTTCCAACCCGTGCAAAACGCTTGGGAGCGTATGTTTAGACTTTCTATGCTTAATGATGAGGTGGATGCCAACAAGATATTTGTATTAGGTATATCTGAGGGTGGATATGGGAGTCAAAGATTAGGTGCATATTATGCCGATTATTTGGCTGGTGTGGGTCCAATGGCTGGTGGAGAACCTTTGAAGAATGCGCCTCCTTTAAATTACAGACATGTTGCCTTTTCATTTCATACAGGTGAGCATGACGCTGGTTTTGGTAGAAACACACTTACTGCTTTGGCTGGAAATGTCTTTGACAGTTTGGCTACAAAATATCCTGGTGAGTATATTCACAATGTGGTAATACAAAAGGATAAGGGGCACTCCGTAGATTATACACTTACTACACCTTGGTTGGTGAAACATCATAGAACAACCTCTCCGATGGATATAAGTTGGGTATATTTCCCTATGCACAATCGTTATAGAAAGGGATTCTATAATGTGGGCATCACCAAATTTCCTAATCTGAAAGAGGAGGACAAGTTCAATAGAATCTTATTTGACATTCATTTCAACAAGAAAGAAAATCTTATTGACTTGGATGCACAGCTTATGAGTGATGAGATGACCGAGCTAAAGGAGATCAACAATGGACAAATCGCCATATTTCTTGATGATAGATATATTGATTATTCAAAGAAAGTGAAAGTCAAATACAAAGGGAAAATTGTTCATAATGCGAAAGTAAAACTAAATGAGGAAACCTTGATAGAAAGCTGCGCTTTGTTTGGTGATCCTGAGAGGTTGTACCCTGCTAAGATTGTGGTTGATTTGTAAAATAGATGTGATTTGCAGATTGTGTTTGTCCAATCAATTAATCACCCCCTAACTTATCCTCCCCCAATCAAATCGATTCCCCCCCAAGCGGCTTAGTTGTTGTTTCAGCACACTATGTTCGGGTTGTACGAGCTGGGGGTCGTTGTTGATAACTTGTTCAGCAATTTCTCGAGCACGATATAGAATATCACTGTCACGCACCAAATCGGCAATCTTCAACTCAAAGGGGATGCCGCTTTGTTGCGTTCCTTCTAAGTCACCTGGTCCTCTAAGTTTTAGGTCTGCCTCGGCTATCACAAATCCATCATTGCTCTCGGTCATAATCTGCATTCGTCGGCGAGTGCCTGCCGATAGTTCATAGGGGGTTATCAAAACGCAGTATGATTGGTCGGCACCACGCCCCACACGTCCTCTCAACTGATGTAGCTGAGACAATCCAAACCGCTGAGCACTCTCAATTACCATTATTGTGGCATTCGGAACGTTCACTCCCACCTCTATCACGGTGGTAGATACCATTATGTGCGCTTCTTTGGCTACGAATTGCTGCATCACCTCGTCCTTTTCGGCGGGCTTCATGCGTCCGTGCATTTTCACCACCTTAAATTCAGGGAAGGCTTCGCTGACATGTTGATATCCATCTTCCAAGTTTTTCAAATCAAGTGTCTCGCTCTCCTCAATGAGTGGATAAACGATATAGGCTTGTTTTCCAGTGTTAAGCTCTTTGCGGATAAATTGATATAGGTCGCCACGCTTCTGGTCATATCTATGCAAAGTTTTGACAGGCTTGCGACCGGGTGGCAGTTCGTCAATTACTGATACATCCAAATCTCCATACACCGTCATTGCCAAAGTGCGAGGTATGGGTGTGGCAGTCATTACCAATACATGGGGTGGGTGTTCATTTTTTGCCCATAGCTTTGCCCGTTGTGCAACGCCAAATCGGTGCTGCTCATCTATCACCACGAAGCCTAAGTTATTGAACTGTACAATATCTTCTAACAAAGCGTGGGTGCCTATCAGAATATTTGTTTTGCCCGATAATAATTCTTCGTGAATCACTGTTCGATCTTTTCTCTTAGTCGAACCCGTCAGTAGAGCTACGTTTACATCCATATCGCTCAACATCTCCAAGAATGTATCGTAATGTTGCGATGCCAATATCTCCGTTGGTGCCATCAGGCATGCTTGAAAATCATTGTCTAATGTAATCAGCATACACATCAGTGCCACAAGAGTTTTACCACTGCCCACATCGCCTTGCAATAGCCTGTTCATCTGTTTCCCACTTACGGTGTCATCTCTAATCTCACGAATCACTCTCTTCTGGGCATTGGTGAGCGGAAAGGGTAGATGTTTTTTGTAGAAGTTGTTAAGGTAGTCGCCAACTCTTTTGAAATAGAATCCGTTTAGCTTCGATTTTCGATCAGAAGAGTATCGAACAATATTCAATTGGATGTAAAATAATTCTTCAAACTTCAATCTAAACTCTGCATCACGAAGTGACATAGGTGATTGTGGGAAATGAATATTTGTAATGGCATCATGATAGGGCATAAGGTTGGTGGCAAGCATCACATCTGTTGATAATGTTTCTTGCAGTGGTGCCTTGATCATTTCAAATGCACTTGCAATAATTTTTTGCATCGCCTTTGAGTTGAGATAGGCATATTTCATCTTCTCGGTAGTGTTGTACATTGGCATAAAGCCACTTGGGGTGTCTTTATCACTATTATATGGTTCAATATCGGGATGCGCAATATTCCACTTGCTGCCAAACAATGACGGCTTTCCGAAAACGATATATTCCTGCCCCAATCTTAATGAGCTTTCTATATGTTTTATACCTTGAAACCATATTAAATCCATAAAACCAGTTCCGTCTGTGAAGCGTCCTACCAATCTCCTTTTGCTTCCTTCACCAAATGTTTCGAATGATGCTATTTTCCCTTTTAGTTGAATAAATGCAACCGAACTATCTATCTCATGAACATAATATATCCTTGTCCTGTCGATATATCGATAGGGATACCAGCGTATCAAATCGCCCAATGTAAAAACATCAATCTCTTTGTTTAAAATTTCTGCCTTTCTGGGACCAATGCCAGGAATAAATTTTATGTCTGTTTGAAGAATATCCATTTATGAGTAATTGAAAAATATTGATAGGTATATAATGAAACAGAGAACACAGATATTTTTATCGGTGCTCTCTGTGTACAAAAATATTGTAGTATTGTTGTTATTAGTATAGCTATTACCAAGAGAATAGAGGAAGCCCCGACATTGTTGCATTCACTTTCTCTTTCACAGATGCTATTGTTTTGCTATTCTCAGTATTGGCGAGAACGGTGTCAATAAACTCCACTATCTCTTGCACCAATGGCTCTTTAGCACCACGAGTGGTGAGGGCTGGGGTGCCAAATCTCAATCCTGAAGTTTGGAATGGACTGCGGCTGTCAAAAGGAACCATGTTTTTGTTGGTGGTTATATCTGCTTCGCCTAATATTTTTTCGGCAACTTTGCCCGTTAGCTCTGGAAATTTTGTTCTTAAATCTACAAGGATGATGTGATTGTCGGTACCTCCCGAAATCACATTGTATCCCTTGTCCATAAATGCTTGAGCCATAGTGGCAGCATTTTTCTTTACTTGTTGCTGATAGGTTTTGAACTCTGGCTCCAATGCCTCGCCAAATGCCACAGCCTTAGATGCAATCACATGCTCAAGAGGACCACCTTGCATTCCAGGGAAAACGGCAGAGTCTAAAAGGGCAGACATCATTTTGATTTCACCCTTTGGCGTTTTCAATCCCCAAGGGTTTTCAAAATCTTTGCCCATAAGGATAATACCACCACGAGGACCACGCAGGGTTTTGTGAGTAGTAGATGTCACAATGTGTGCATGCTGCAGTGGATTTTCCAATAGTTCCGCAGCAATCATACCTGCCGGATGCGCCATGTCCACCATGAATATTGCGCCAATCTCATCGGCTACTTTACGAATGCGAGCATAATCCCATTCACGAGGGTAGGCAGATGCACCAGCAATAATCACTTTGGGTCGCTCCTTGCGTGCCACTGTTTCCAATTGGTCATAGTCCACTCTCTGATCATCTTCGCGAACGTTATACTCAAGAGCATCAAACATTATTCCCGAAAAGTTTACAGGCGAACCATGCGTTAGGTGACCACCATGCGATAGGTTTAGTCCCAAAAACTTATCGCCTGCCTTTAGGCATGCCAAGAAAACTGCCGCATTGGCTTGCGCACCCGAGTGTGGCTGCACGTTAGCCCATTCTGCATTATAAAGTTTTTTGATGCGATCAATTGCCAATTGCTCGCTCAAGTCAACTATTTCGCAACCACCATAATATCTTTTGCCTGGATATCCCTCGGCATATTTATTGGTAAGTACCGAACCCATAGCTTCCATTACTTGGTTGCTCACGAAGTTTTCGGAGGCTATCAGCTCAACACCCTTTAGTTGACGTTGCCTTTCTCTTTCGATAATATCAAATATCTGAGTATCTCTTTTCATTTCAAAAAAGTTGTTTGTAATATTTTAAAAAAAGGATTGATTTATTGTTTGATGAAAATATCAAAACTATTGCGCATTGCACATTAATAATTTGATATAAAGCAAAAGTACAGAAGTTTGTTCAATTATGCCACAAATTTTATTGAAAACTAAATCCAATTATCGAAAAATATCATGACATATCATTTTTAAACTTACAAACTTAGTGGATATGAAAAAGTTATTATAAATTTGGGGTAAATAACAACCTAATAATACGAATAATGAAAAAGTCTTTGCTACAAAAAGGGGGTTTTGCCACTAAAGCAATTCATGGTGGACATCAGCCCAATCAATTCGGTGCTTTGGCATCACCTATTTATCAAACATCTGCTTTCACTTTTGAGTCAGCAGAGCAGGGTGGACGACGCTTTGCTCATGAAGAGGGTGGCTATATCTACACTCGGTTGGGAAATCCTACGTGCACATCTGTTGAGGAGAAAGTGGCTCTGTTAGAAGGGGCAGAGGCAGCCGTGTCTTCAGCCTCAGGGATGGGTGCGATTACATCTGCCATTTGGGTGAGCGTTCGTCAGGGCGATCATATTGTTGCCTCCAAAACTTTGTATGGTTGCACTTATGCATTCCTCAGTCATGGAATCACTCGCTATGGAGTTGAGGTTTCATTTGTGGATATGCGAAATATTGATGAGGTGAAAGCTGCTATGAGAGACAATACGCGAGTTGTTTATTTTGAAACTCCTGCTAATCCTAATCTTTACATTGCAGATATTAGAGCAATTTCAGAGATTGCCCATCGTGTCGAAAACTGTAAAGTAATTGTTGACAATACATTTAGCACTCCATATATTACTCGCCCCATTGAGCTTGGCGCAGACGTGGTGGTGCATTCTGCCACTAAGTATCTAAATGGGCATGGTGATGTAATAGCTGGGTTTGTGGCAGGAAAAAAGGAGTATATTGATGAGGTGAGGCTTCTTGGTATTAAGGATCTTACTGGTGCATGCCTTAGCCCTTTTGATGCTTTCCTAATTGCTCGTGGCTTGAAGACGCTCGAAATTAGGATGGAGAGACACTGCGCCAATGCACAACGAGTGGCAGAGTTTTTGGAACAACACTCGTCGATAGAAACCGTTTTGTATCCTGGTCTCGTTAGTTTCCCTCAATATAAGTTGGCAAAAATGCAGATGCTAATGCCTGGAGCAATGATTTCATTTGAAATCAGAGGTGGAATAGACGAGGGGCGCAAGTTTCTCAACTCTCTCCAGATGATAGCGATATCTGTAAGCCTTGGTGATGCCGAAACGCTGATACAGCACCCTGCAAGCATGACACACTCTACCTACTCGGCGGAGGAGCGTGCCTCAGCCGATATCAAAGATGGTTTGATACGAATATCTGTGGGTTTGGAAAATGTGGAAGATATTATTTCCGATTTAGAGCAGGGGCTTAGCCACACTTTCGCCTAATTCTTTTCCTAAGGATAATTATAATAATTTTTACCCTTCATCCTCCTGTCGAGCGATATCAAATTCAACAAATAAGGGTTCTTTAATATCTCATCTATTGATGGGATATTATTTTCTGCAATATATTCTTCTATTGTGGGTGTATATCGTTGCCTTTCTATTGGGTTTCGATGTCCCACCTCATGGGGTGCCTATCTTTATTCTTTGTCTTCACAATAGTACTTTTTTCGTTTTTCAAATTTCGGACTGTTATCATGATTGTATTATTTGCAGTCGGCTTTTTGTTTTACTTATTCCTAAGCGTGCAAACAGAATATTTATTTAAACCAACCAATAAATAATATTCTATTTGATATGTTCACTAAAAAATGATAGTAATACATTTTTACTTTTCGATTGGTTGCAGTCCGATGATAGTAAACAAATATTATTTTTTGAATGGTTACCAGCATATCAATACTATTCAAAAATTATTTTTTGAATGGTGCTTGACATCCAATTCCAACCAAAAGTTATTTCTCGATTGGAAATGGACATCCAATTCTAACCAAAAGTTATTTCTTGAGTGGTGCTTAGCGTAGCTACTTGTTCAAAACCAAATTTCATAGTGTTAGGATTCTTGACGTGTCTTCTGAAGTCTAATTTCATGGTGTTTTGATTCTTGACGTGTCTTCTGAAGTCTAATTTCATGGTGTTATGATTCTTGACGTGTCTTCTGAAGTTTAATTTCATGGTGTTTTGAAGTGGGACGTGTCTTCTGAAGTTTAATTTCATGGTGTTTTGATTCTGGACGTGTCTTCTGAAGTTTAATTTGATGGTGTTTGGAACTGTGACGTGTCTTCTGAATTCTAATTTTTGGGTGTTTGAAAGTGTGACGTATGTTCTGAAGTCTAATTTTGGTTGTTTAGAAAGTCTGTCGACTGATTTCTGGTTTGGAATTTGGAATATTTTTGGTTTGGCTTATATTCTGAGGTTTGATTTCGATAGTTTTGGTGATGCCACTTGTATATAAAAAAATTACCCCTTGAAGTGTGAAAACTCTTCAAGGGGTATAATGTTTGTGAAGTATCTAAATATTTATCCTATTCTATTTCCTCAAATCTTGCGGTGAAGAATCTCAATTGCTTTGGCTCATATACAAAGCGTAAGCCTTTGATAGTCTCTTTATGCTTGAACAGTTTGATTACGGCATCTGCAACTACATCCATATGTCGATATGTATATGCACGGCGTGGGATGGTTAGGCGAACGGTTTCGAGTTTGGGGCGATGATGATCTCCAGTTTCTTTGTTTCGTCCTGCCGATACGATTCCGCGCTCCATGCTTCTCACTCCCGACTCCACATATAGGTTGGCAGCCAAGCTTTGTGCAGGAAATTCATCTTGAGAAAGATGCGAGCAAAAGCGTCGAGCATCTAAAAACACTGCATGTCCTCCCACTGGCTCAATGATGGGTACGCCAGCCGCCTTAAGCTTGTCGCCCAAGTATCGTACCTGCTTCACTCGGTGTTCTATGTATTCATATTGCACAGCCTCTTTTAGCCCGATAGCCATTGCTTCCATGTCGCGCCCAGTCATTCCGCCATATGATGGCATTCCTTCATAAACCACGACAAGCTCTTTTGCCTCCTCAAACATGTGTTCGTCATTCATGCACAAGAATCCGCCAATGTTTACTAAGCAATCTTTTTTGCCACTCATGGTACAGCCATCGGCATAGCTAAACATTTCGCGAACAATGTCCTTAATAGATATGTCAGCAAATCCCTCCTCTTGCTCTTTTATATAATAGGCATTTTCCACACATCTGGTGGCATCGTAGAATACTTTGATGCCATGTTTGGCAGTCAGCTCTCTCACGGCACGCATGTTAGCCATCGACACAGGTTGACCACCCGCCAGATTGACCGTCACGGCTAAGCACACATAAGCTATTTGGTCTCCACCATGCTCATTGATTAAGTTTTGGAGTTTTGCTAAGTCTATATTTCCTTTGAAAGGAATGTCTAATGCAGCATCGTGAGCCTCATCTCTAATAATATCAACAAATATTCCTCCATTGCGCTCTTGATGATATCTGGTGGTAGTGAAATACATATTGCCTGGCACATATTGTCCTGGTTTGATAGCAATTTGTGATAGAAGATTTTCGGCTCCTCGCCCTTGGTGCGTGGGCACAATGTGTCTGAAGCCAAAGATATCTCGAACCGTCTCTTCAAGGTGTTGAAAATTTTTGCTACCAGCATATGCCTCATCCCCCATCATCATTCCCGCCCATTGCTTGTCGCTCATGGCATTGGTGCCACTATCGGTAAGGAGATCAATATACACATCTTCCGAATTGATAAGGAATGTATTATATCCAGAATCTTTAATTATTTGTTCGCGCTCTTCGCGAGTGTTCATTTTCACCGTTTCCACGGATTTGATGCGGAAAGGTTCCGCTGGGTACTTTTGTAGGTCCATAATTTAAACGTTTTTTCTTTTGTGGTTTTATGATTTACAACACAAATGTAGGGAAAAGTATTCCTTGTGCAAAGAAAAATGTAAGTTATGTGAGGCTGATTTGTGTTAAAAAGGGGTGTGGGTGTTGCAATATGATAGGGGGCGGGAGGTGAGAGGTGGAAAAAAGCCTATGTTGATTAATGTTTGGCTTCTTTTCATCTTGTTTGCACTATTATTTTTATTCAGATACATTATAATTGGTTGGTATTTTGATCGCCATTTAATCGTTTTTATGTTTTATATCATGTGTGTTCGATAACAGTATAAAAAAACGTTTGTGAATTTATGTTATTGGAAAACTATTAGTACATTTGTCAATGTAATTCCAATTCGTTATTAAAGCGTATTTCTCCTATTATTTCAAGTATAACGCAAGGAAGTATAAATATTCTAATATAATTGGAATCGTATATTTTAATATGTGATATGCCTTTTTAAGGTTATGTTTTTAAAAGAAGTTAGTTTTAAATATTTAATTTGCCTAAACATTCTGATTTATGAAAAAAATCTTCTTGTTTTATGTGCTATTTCTTATTGGGGTATGCACAAATGCGCTCAATGCGCAAGTGAAGGTGAGTGGCGTCGTAATGGAAAAAGGTGCCAATTTGCCTCTTATTGGATGTAATATTGTGGAGAAAGGCACGACAAATGGTACTGTTACTGATTTGGATGGAAAGTACTCTTTAGTTGTGAAAGATGGTGCAGTTTTGCAATTTTCTTTCATAGGAATGCTTACTGTTGAAGAGTCTCTAAAAGATCGTACGGTTATCAATGTGGATATGGTAAACGATTCGCAAGTGATCGATGAAATAGTAGTTACAGCGATGGGCGTTGAACGCAAAGCGAAATCACTCACCTATGCCACACAGCAGGTAGGTAATCAAGAGTTGACTCGTGCTAAAGATGCTAACCTTGTGAACTCGTTGCAGGGTAAGGCGGCTGGTATGCTGATCACACCAAACGCTACTGGAGCTGGGGGTTCTTCAAAAATAATATTGAGAGGAAACAAATCTGCCTATGGCAACAATCAGCCGTTGATTGTTATTGATGGTGTACCAATGAATAGCCCAGAAACAACACAGTTGTCAGGCGAATATGAAGGACGTGACGGTGGAGATGCTCTTGGCAATCTTAACCCAGATGATATAGCAAGCATGAACATTCTGAAGGGTGCTTCAGCAGCTGCACTATATGGTAGCATGGCGTCTAATGGAGTAATTATGATAACAACTAAGAGAGGTAGAGACGGTGCTGCGAGAGTTGATTTTTCGTCAAATATAACTCTTGAGAATCCAATTAGTTTGCCAAAACTTCAAGGCAGATATGGGGCAGTCAAGACAGGAGAACAGTTTAATAATAGAACCTGGGGCGATAAGTCTGGAAAAACAGATAAGGATGTAATGAAGAACGTGAATGATTTTTATCGCACTGGTTCAACGTTTATCAACTCTGTTACTATAAATGGTGGAACGGAGAGAGTGCAAAGCTTTTTCTCATATGCAAATACTACCTCTTTTGGTATAATGCCAACAAATGATTTTCAGCGTCACAACTTTACCACGCGTGAGACATTTAATCTCTTTAAAGATAAGTTGGCAATTGATGTATCTCTATCATACATTACTCAAAAGGCACAAAACAGACCTCATGGGGGTACTTATATCAATCCACTGACAGGTTTATATACTTTCCCTGTTAATGCTGATTTTGATAATTACAAAAATAATTATGAGCAATTTAGCCAATCACGCAATTTAATGGCACACAATTGGTATGTTCCTGATGATGATTTCTCTGCCAATCCATATTGGATACTTAACAGAATCAAATCTGAAGAAAGAAGAGAGAGAATTATGTCATCTGCATCAGCAAAATATACTATTACTGATTGGTTAAATGCACAAGGTCGTTTGAGCGTTGACAATACATTTGATAACTTCAATCGTAAATTTCATGCTACAACTGTTGAAACTTGGTCGCCAGGTGGAAATGGTAGATATAGACAAGAAAGATTTGATGCGAAACAGTTTTATGGTGACTTTATGATCAATGCCAATAAGACTTTTGATAAGTGGGAGATTAATGCTTCATTAGGAACCAGCTTCCAAGAAAATAAAGTTCAGAATTCGATACTTGATAGTGATAAATTGGGATTGATTGAGGCTAACTTCTTTGTTCCTGAAAATATAAAAGGTAATCCAAATCAAAGAACCTCAAATCCTCGTAGGAGACTAAACTCTGTGTTCGGAACAGCACAATTTGGTTATAATGGCATGGTTTATTTAGATGTTACGGGTCGAAACGACTGGTCGTCGGCTTTAGCATTCACAAATAACTTTTCATATTTCTATCCATCTGTTGGTTTGACTGCTCTTTTGAACGAGATAATACCAATGTCGGACAAGATATCGTTGTTAAAATTAAGAGGTTCGTATTCGATTGTGGGTAATGATGTGCCAGCATTTATTACTTATCCAATGGATGGTATCAATCTTGGTGGATTGGAGCCTAACACAAGAGAACCTTTTGCTGAGATGAAGCCTGAGAAGATGCACTCTATGGAGTTTGGTTTTGATTTGTCAATGTTTAATAGACGTTTAAACTTTGATGTAACCTATTACAAAACTAACAATAAGAACCAGTATTTCTCAATAGCTTCTCCAATAGCTTCTGGATATGAAAGTTATTATATCAATGCTGGGAATATTCAGAACTCGGGCTTTGAAGCTTCTTTGGACTATCGTTGGGATTTCAATAATGATTTGAGCTGGAAGCCTGAATTTAATATCTCATATAATAAAAATGAAATTATTGAATTGACTGATAAGTTGAAAAGAGGTGTATCATTGGGTAGTGGTGCTGGATATAGTTTCCGATTGATGGAGGGTGGTTCGTTTGGCGATATTTATGGAAAAGTTGCCGAACGTGATGAAAAAGGAGCATTCAAGCTTGATGGTGGAGGCAACATTGTGATTTCAACTGATGAGCGTAAGTTGGGTAATGTTAACCCAGATTGGCAAATAGGATGGGGTAATCATTTTGATTACAAAGATTTTAATCTTTACTTCTTGATCGATGGAAAAATTGGAGGTAATATCGCCAGCCAAACTCAAAGCTATTTGGATGGATATGGTGTGACTAAGGCTACAGCTGATGCCCGAGATAATGGTGGCGTTGATTTAGGGAATGGTCAAAAGATGGATGCTCAAAAATTTTATACCTCTACAGCGGGTAAGGAGGGAGCTAAGAATCTATATGTTTATTCTGCAACAAACTTCCGTTTGCGCGAACTATCATTAGGATATACATTTCGTAACTTATTGGGACCTTCAAAAAATCTAAACTTGTCGTTTGTAGCTCGCAATCTGTTTTTTATCTATAAAGATGCTCCAACTGATCCAGATATGTCTGTTTCTACAAATAACGGATGGAAAGGATTTGACTCGTTTGGACTTCCTGCAACTCGCAGTTATGGAGTTAATCTAAAAGTTACATTCTAAAAATATCAGAGATTATGAAAAAAAATATTTTTAAACATATAAGAAAAGGTTTTATTTTATTATTTGTACTTGCTGGAACTTTGGCTTGTACTGATAACTTTGAAAAAATAAACACCAATCCGAATGGTATGGAGGTATCGCAAGTGAAGATTACCTCCAGATTTCGTCAACCCATAGTGGGGGTTTATAATAATTACCAGAATAGGAATTATGAATACCAGCTCCAACAAAACCTGAATGCTGATATGTATTCAGGATACATGGCTACAGGAACTCCATTTAATGGCAATTCAAATAACGCAACGTATGTGATGCAGGATGGATGGAACAATGAAGCCTTCAAGGATGGATTGCTTTATGTGATGAAGCCTATTAGTGAAATTCTTGCATCAACAGATGCTAAAGATTATACTGCTATAGCAAAGATTATTAGAGTTCAGGCTATGCATCGTGTTGCGGATATTTATGGTGCTGTACCTTATTCTCAGGCAATGAAGGGAGGAGCATCTGTGGCATATGATGGTTTAGAAACATTATATACAACATTTATAACTGAGCTTGGTGAGGCAATAAATGACTTGACTTCATTGGTGGATGGGGGCGAAGCTGAAGCTAATCGAATAAGCAGTTTTGATATCGTATGTGGTGCAGACCATAAGCAATGGATTCGTTTCGCTAATACACTTCGTCTTCGTCTTGCAATTCGTATATCAGTTGTAAAGCCAGACCTTGCCAAGGCTACTGCCGAAGCAGCAGTTGCTCATAAATACGGTGTGTTGATGGCGGGTAATCCCAATGTTGAGGTGAAAGATGTAACATTGCAAAATCCATTAAACGAAATTGTGGTTAACTATAATGATATGAGAGCTAATGCATCATTGATATGTATGTTAAGCGGTTATAGTGATCCCCGCCTTCCAAAATATGTGACTAAGGTGGGATGGTTTAAAGCTGATGGAGTGCCTCAGGATATAGTTGATAAAGCTGGTAATAAACTCAATAAAATTGGCGAATTTATAGGTATAAGACAGGGTACATTGGTTGATAAGAATATATATCAAGTGTATTCTTCACTCAATTTGTCCCTTGAAACAAAGTATTCGGATTATACTGGTAATAAACAACAATTGTCGAATCATTTGCCATGGATGAAGGTTGCCGAAGCATATTTCTTGCGTGCTGAGGGAGCTTTGAGAGGTTGGAATATGAATGGAACGGCACAGAGCTTGTATGAGCAGGGTATAAAAGTATCATTTGATGAATATGGAATACCTAATGCAGATTATCAAAACTACATAGGCAATAATACAGGTGTGTGCTTGAATTATGTAGATCCGCACAACACTTCTAATAATGTTGCTGGAATAGACAAGAGCACAATCAAGTGGGATGAGGGTTTGACTAAAGAGGAGAAACTACATAAGATAATTAACCAAAAGTGGATTGCAATGTACCCCGAGGGGCAAGAGGCGTGGTCGGAGTTTCGTAGAACAGGTTATCCTAAGCTTTTCCCAATTGCAAATAATTTGAGTAGTGGTGACTGGAAGATACCACAAGGTGAATTTATTAAGCGTTTGCCTTTTCCAAAAAGCGATAAGGATGCTAACGCTGATGAGGTTGCTAATGCAGTTAAGTTGTTAACTGGGCCTGATAGCCCTGCTACAAGATTGTGGTGGGATACTGGCAAGAACTTTTAAGAGTTTTACAATAGATGAAGTAATCTATTAATTCAATAATAATATGTTAGAAAAGACTTCGTCATACATTCTTGATGAGGTCTTTTCTTGTTTTTTTATAACTCCAAATAGTATAATCCGTTATGAGTAAAAGAGCATTCTTTATGTTTTTATTATTGACACTTGTTTGTCAGCAACAAATAATAAGTCAACAAGTTGATCAGATTCTGTCTCCACTAATTGGTGATAAAATAGCTTTGTCGGATGGTTGGTATATGAAGCGAGCAGATGAGGTGATGATTGATGGTAGTCGCTTAACAAGGGCTCCTTATAATATCAATGGATGGATGCCAGCGAAAGTTCCAGGTACTGTATTGACATCTCTTATTGAGAATAATATATATCCTGATCCTGGATTTGGGTTGAATAATAATCTAATTCCTGATATTTATGATGTGGGTAATGAGTTTTACACATATTGGTTTGTGAATAGCTTTAATATTAAAGAGCTTGCAGCAGATAAAAGATTATGGTTGAATTTTAGAGGTGTCAATTACAAAGCTGATGTATTTTTAAATGGTAAGCGCCTCAACAGAAATACTCACGAGGGGATGTTTATTAGGCAATCATATGATATAACAGAATATGTTGAAGTAGGTGCATCAAATATTTTAGCGGTTTTGGTAAGCCCACCTGATTATCCTGGCAATCCTAATGGTGGTCAGGGTGGTGATGGTCAGATAGCTCGAAATGTCACGATGCAGTTTACTCCAGGGTGGGATTGGATACAGCCAGTGAGAGATCGCAACACGGGTATCTGGGATGAGGTATGTTTGGAAACAACGGGCGTGGTGAGGCTTCTTCATCCGTATGTGGTGACAAAAGTACCTGGAATTAGAAATCCTAATGCAGCTAAACAGCCTGATGCTATAGTAAAAACGTCGATTCAGATTGAGAACCTTTCTGATAAAATAATTAGAGGTGAATTAATATGTAATACGGATGGTCGAATCTTTTCTAATAGGATTGTATTAAATGCTTCTGAGAGTAGATTGGTAGATTTATCGGAAATAATAATAAAAAATCCACGCTTGTGGTGGCCTAATGGTATCGGCAAACAGGAATTATATGATATGGAAATCTATTTTGAGAGAGATGGTGAAATAGATGATGTCACAAAAGTTAGATATGGAATTAGGGAAATAACTTCGGATAAATGTCCTGATAATGGAGGAAGAAGATTCTTTGTGAATGGTCAGAAAATATATATGCCCGGTGGAAATTATATTGCCTCTGATTGGTTGCTTAGACTATCTCCCGAAAGGTATCGTGCTGAGGTGAAGTTTCATGCTGAAATGAATTTACGAATGATTCGTGTGTGGGGTGGGGCATTAGTGGAGCGTCCTGAGTTTTATGATGCGTGTGATGAGTATGGTATTTTAGTGTTTCAAGATTTGTGGGGCACTGGTGATTGCAATGGTGCTTGGGAGGATATTATGAAAAAAGATTCGCGTGAAAGAAGATGGGACTATCCTGATAATCATAACTTGTTTGTTGCATCGGTAG
This sequence comes from uncultured Proteiniphilum sp., assembly GCA_964575445.1. Classification (GTDB taxonomy): domain Bacteria; phylum Bacteroidota; class Bacteroidia; order Bacteroidales; family Dysgonomonadaceae; genus Petrimonas. Next base: position 16,402 of record CAZNRT010000018.1, read on the forward strand.
AGGATCAGGTGAAAATGATTAGAAATCATCCGAGTCTTTGCCTTTGGTGTGGAGGCAACGAGTGGCCTCTTGCTAAAGATATTGATGATAGGCTTAAGAATGAAGTTTTTCCTAAATTAGATTCTGAGAGATTGTTCATAAGTTATTCTACTGACTCTGTTTTTACTCGCAATCTGTTGGGTGATAATGGTGATGGACCTTACGGCATACAAGAATTAGAATGGTTTTTTACATTCCGTTCGCATCCCTTTAATCCAGAGGCGGGATCCGTGGGTTCGCCCGAAGTGGAGAGTATGCGTGAGATTATGTCTGAAATTGATTTGAATGAGCATCCTAAAAATGGAAGTACTCGTAATTATTCGTGGAGATATCATAAGGACTTGGGATATAGAGATCATTTGGAAAGATATGGTGATGTGACTGATATTGAAACTTATTCTAAGTATGCTCAGGTTGTAAACTATGATCAGTATCGTAGCTTTATGGAGGGTTGGGCTTCGCATATGTGGGATTGGTACACAGGGATATTGATTTGGAAAACTCAAAATCCGTGGACTTCTCTTCGTGGACAAATGTATGATTGGTTTTTGGATGTTAATGCTTCTTTTTATGGTGTGAAGAAAGGTTGTGAACCGCTTCATCCTTTTTATAATTTAGCGACACAGCGGGTTAATTTTATGAATTCTACTGTCGATGATTATAAGGATATTGAGGTAGTTGCCCAACTTTTTGATATTAATGGTAATATTATTTTTGAAAATAAAGATATTACCTTTATTGAGGCGAACAGTATCATCGATATGTTTGCTATTCCAACTCCTGAAGGTGTAAATGGGGTCTATTTTCTCAAGTTGCAAATGTCAGATAGTAATAATAAAAAATATCTGTCTAATATTTATTGGCTTACAACTACTCCTAAAGATTATTCGATGTTGCATAATCTTCCATCCTCGGACCTAAATGTAAAATATGAATTGATGCAAAATGAGAATGATTATACCGCTATGGTAGAACTGAAAACGGATTCAAATATTTCTTTTTTCAATCGTATAAAGGTTTTTGATAAGGTTTCAGGCAAGAGAATTTTGCCTGTCCACTATTCAGACAATTATATTACACTGATGCCAAACGATAGTGAGATTATTAATATTCAGTTTCATTCCACTCTTCCCAAAGAACAAATAGAAATAAGAGTGGATGGATGGAATAATGTCGATTGACAAATATAAATTGAATATTGTTTACTTCAGCAAATCTGGTCTCAATCTTTTAGTTCTCTCAGCTGCTTGCTCCAATCGCCATTCGGCAATCTTGCGCTCGTGTCCTGAGAGCAATATATCGGGCACACGCCATCCTTTATATTCAGCGGGACGAGAATAGACTGGGGGTGCCAAAAGATTGTCTTGGAATGAATCGGAAAGTGCAGACTGCTCATCGCCAATCACTCCTGGAATTACTCTAACGACGGCGTCGGCAATCATTGCGGCGGCTAACTCGCCACCTGTCAGCACGAAATCGCCAATAGATATTTCGCGAGTAATAAGGTGTTCTCTTACTCTGAAGTCAATTCCTTTGTAGTGTCCACATAGTATTATTAGGTTTTGTTTTAGTGAAAGCTCGTTGGCAGTGCTTTGCACAAATTGCTCTCCATCGGGGGTGGTGAATATCACTTCATCATATTCTCGTTGCTGTTTTAAGGCGGATATACATCTGTCAATTGGCTCAATTTGTAGCACCATCCCTGCCTCACCTCCGTAGGGATAATCATCCACACGATTGTGCTTATCTAATGTATAATCCCTCAGATTGTGTAGCCCAAACTCTACCAAGCCTTTGTCTTGTGCTCGTTTAAGTATCGATGTATTGATTGTTCCCTCAATCATTTCGGGCAAAACGGTGATAATATCTATTCGCATATGGGTGTGTGAAGTTTATTTTACTCATAAAAACAAAAAACCACTAAAACTGTGCAGCTTTAGTGGTTTTGCGGAAGCGGCGAGATTCGAACTCGCGGTACAGTTACCCGTACGTCAGTTTAGCAAACTGGTGGTTTCAGCCACTCACCCACACTTCCTTGATGGTTTGTTTACCAAATCGGATGCAAATATACAGAACATTTTTATCTTGTCAAAGAAAAGTGCATAATTCTCTTCAAATATAATTACATTTGCCATGATTTTTCTAAAATGCGCATTTGTTTATGAAAGAAAAGAAAGAAAGTAAGAGAAAGATAATAATTATCTGGTTGCTGATAGTATTGTTGATTGGCTTAGTGTTTGGTGCTTTGGTTTTGCGTAAAGCTATCTTTAAGCCATTTGAATTATCACAAAACACACATATATATATAGATAATAAGAAGGACTATGAGTCTGTGGTGGAGCAGTTGAAGAAGAACAATTTACCGTCAGAAAAGATATTTAGAATGATTGCCGAGAGGATGAGGTATCCTCAGTCGATTAAATCGGGAAGATATGAGCTGAAGAATGGCATGACAATGGTAGATGTGTTGAGAAATCTTCGTTCGGGAAATCAATCTGCTGTAAATCTGACTTTCAATAATATTCGTACTAAGGAAAATTTGGCTGGACGAATCTCATCTCAATTGATGCTCGATAGCATTCCTCTGTTAGAGGCATTAAGGGATAGTATTATAGTGGATAAGTTGGGATTTGATGATGAAACGTTTATTGCAATGTTTATACCCAACACATACCAAGTGTATTGGGATGTGGAAGTGGATGCACTATTAGAGCGAATGAAAAAAGAATATAATCGCTTTTGGAATGATGATAGAAAGACAAAGGCAGAAGGTTTGGGATTGACGCCAACGCAAGTTTCTGTATTGGCTTCAATTGTGGAAGAGGAGGCTACTTATACTGACGAATATCCAATAGTGGCGGGCTTGTATCTCAATCGTTTGAAGAAAGGTATGCGCTTAGAGGCAGATCCTACAGTAAAATTTGCGGTGGGAGATTTTGCATTGCGTCGTATATTGTTTCGTCATTTGGAGATTGAGTCGCCCTATAATACTTATAAGGTGACTGGGCTTCCCCCAGGTCCTATTAGAATGCCATCTATGGCTGCCATTGATGCTACACTTACACCCTCATATCATCAGTATCTATTTATGTGTGCTAAGGATGACTTATCGGGCAGGCATAACTTTGCTGTTACGCACGCCGAGCATTCACGCAATGCTTTGCGATATCAGAGGGCTCTTAATGAGAGGGGGATTTATAAATAGTGAGGGGTGTTTTTAGTTTTTGTCTCTATAATTGTTCTGAATAAAGAACATAGATATAAAGATATTTAGTATCAAGAAGCCACCTCCACCAGCCAAGAATATTCCTTTTATGCCTGGTAGTGCAATCAGGCAGGATATTGAAGCTATGGCAATGACTGCAATAGCTATCCATAGGATTTTAAATATCTGTTTTTTTGTTGCCATATTGATTTGTTATGATTGAGAAACAAAGTTAATCATTAATTTGATGCTTTGCTTATTGTTTAATTGTTGAGATTATCCAATTTGTAATATCAGTCAGCACTTCTGGAGATATCGTTTGTTCTATTTTGATATATTCGTCAACTTTCCCAGTTTCACTTTCTTGGAAGAGATGGTTGAGCTTAGGGTATATTTTAACTTCAAAGTTTTTGTTGCCCCCATCTTTGAGTGAGGCTTCTATTATTCTAATATTTTCGTCAGCTACTACTTGTGTGTCATTAGCACCATTAAGAGCCAGCACTGGGCACTTTACTTTCTTGAGATAAACTGTTGGGTCAATTAATATAAATTCTCTAAACCAGCGTGACGACATTGCATTGAGATTGCTGCGAATATATTGATCTTTATTCATTTTCATTTTTTGAATTAGTGGAGTTTTGTCCCACAATAAATTGAGCTGATCACGGAGTGATGTTCTGTCATTATCGCTTCCTTCCCAATCTGATAGGCTCTGCAGAGTGTTGCGAGTTATATTTAATAGCTCTTCAATGTTTTCAAGTTCAATTCTTTGCTCATTAAGTGCTATTTTATTCTGCTCCATTATTAAGTCAATCCCTTTTGTACCCATTCCTGCAAGCATCACAACAAATTTTATATCTCTACTTTTGGCAGCAATCATTGGGGCAATGATACCTCCTTCGCTGTGACCTATTATGCCAATTGCATTTTTGTCAACATCCTTATGAGTCTTCAAATAATCTAACGCATGCTTTGCATCTTCAGCAAAGTCGGAGGTTGTAGCTAATTCATACTTTCCAGTTGATGATCCTATGCCTCGCTTGTCGTATCTGAGGACAATGAAGCCATTGCGGGTGAGATAGTCGGCAATTACCCAAAAGGGTTTATGTTCAAAAATAGTTTCATCACGATCGTTGGGTCCGCTACCTGCAACAAGTATTACTGCTGGGAAGGTGCCTATTGTGTCTGGTATCGTGATAGTGCCTGAAAGGGATATGTCGTCTTTAGTATTTGCGAATGTCACTTCCTCGATTTTGTAAGGATATGGGGGAGTGGGTGTCTGTGGGCGCATGTGAACTGGTAGCTCATCTTGTTTTAGAATAAGAGGTAAAGCCATTCCTCCCTGATTAAATATCCCTCGTATAGAGTCTGACTCTAATATTCCTTGAAAGAAAATGCCAAGTCCATTAGCTACGACTTCAAGCCTGTTGTTGTTAAAAGTTGTCTTATCGGTTGGGAGTTTAAAAGCATTTTGTGCGGGGCTATCCATTTTGGTTATATACACAGTGTCTTCTTTTGAGATATGGAACACAATGGGGAGTTTTTGTCCCATTATATCCAAGTTTCCACTCCATTTGCCTGTAATATCTTGCGCACTAAGAGTAGTGATAATAGCGATAGCTATGAATAAGGAGGTTAGATATTTCATACTTATTGTTGTTTTATTATTCGTGATGATATGGCTCGTTATTTAATATTGTCATTGCCCTATACAGTTGCTCAATGAAAACTAATCTAACCATTTGATGAGTGAATGTCATCTTAGATAGTGAAATCTTTTCATTAGCACGATTATATATTTCCTCAGAGAATCCGTAGGGACCACCAATTATAAATACTATTCTTTTGGAGACATAATGTGTCCTTTTTTCAATAAATTGTGCGAAGTCAATTGAGGAGTATTGAATGCCTTTGTCATCTAAAAGCACAATATGGTCAGAGCTATGTATTCGGTTTAATATGGTTTTCCCTTCAAGTGTTTTTTGTTCTTTTTGTGATAGATTTTTAGTCTTTTTCAAATCAGGTATATATTCCAATTCAAAAGAAATATAGAATTTCAATCTATTTTTATAAGTGTCAATGATTTGAGCAAAGCTTGAGTCATCTGTTTTGCCAACCGACATCAATACAACTTTCATACTGTTTAATAATTTTTCTTTTATGTTAAATTTGTAACATAGGTGCAAATGTAATCTTTTATTTTTATATTTTTGCAATCACAAATGATTGATAATTATTTAGATTGTCTTTAAGGTTGATATGCTCGAAGTTGCTATTATAAAGAATCACTTTCTTAAAGTTGTACTACTCTACTGATTTTTTTAGCTTGAAAATATGTTCCATTCAGATTGGTATCTAAATGGTAGTATATGGAGTATATTATAATTGAGGATATTATTATCGTGGTGCAAATTGTGAGATTTGACAATGATGTAGATACTTGTCAATTATTGTATAGTGTATTTTAAATGATATATAATATTGTATGGAAGTAGGCGAATTAACAGCCAAACTTATAGAGTTGGCTTTTGCAGAAGATATTGGTGATGGAGATCACACCACGTTGTGCAGCATTCCTGAATCGGCAATGGGTAAATCTCAGTTGATAATTAAGGAAGAGGGTATTTTGGCAGGTGTTGATGTTGCCAAATCTGTGTTTGAGTTTTTTGACAACCAATTAGAAATTGAATCTATATTAGAAGATGGTGCAAAAGTAGTGCCTGGAGATGTAGCTTTTATTGCTTCGGGCAAGATTAGATCTTTGCTACAAACTGAAAGGTTGGTGCTTAATATTATGCAGCGAATGAGTGGTATTGCCACAACTACTAATAATTACGTTAAACTACTTGAGGGTACGAAAACAAAGGTGCTGGATACTCGAAAAACTACTCCTGGCATGCGAATGCTCGAAAAAGAGGCAGTTAGAATTGGTGGAGGTAAGAATCATCGTATAGGTCTCTTTGATATGATTTTGCTCAAGGATAATCATGTTGATTTTGCTGGAGGTATAGAGAATGCTATCAATGGTGCAAAGAAATACTTGCAGGATAATAATAAGGATTTGAAAATTGAAATCGAAGTTCGTAACTTTGATGAACTTGAGAAGGTTCTTTCAATTGGAGGAGTAGATAGAATTATGCTTGATAACTTTACACCCACACAGACTGCCGAAGCTGTGAATATTGTAAATGGTAGAGTGGAACTTGAGTCGAGTGGGGGAATAACATTTGATACTATTCGTGCATATGCTGAATGTGGAGTTGATTATATTTCAGTAGGTGCTCTGACTCACTCAGTGAAAAGTTTGGATATGAGCTTTAAGGCAATATAATTAAATGGATACTTTAAAACAAAAACAAGAACAGTTGGATAAGCGTTATATGCGCATGGCTTTTATATGGGCAGAAAACTCTTATTGCAAGCGTCGCAAGGTGGGTGCCCTGTTGGTGAAAGATAAAATGATTATCTCTGACGGATATAATGGCACTCCATCTGGTTTTGAGAATGTGTGTGAGGATGAGCATGACGTGACTAAGCCATATGTGTTGCACGCTGAGGCAAATGCCATTACAAAAGTAGCTCGCTCAAATAATAGTAGCGAAGGGGCAACTCTTTATGTCACTTCTTCACCCTGCATAGAGTGTGCCAAATTGATAATTCAATCGGGAATAAAGCGAGTTGTATATGCAGACTCGTATAGATTGAGTGACGGAATTAATCTTCTTAGGCGAGTTGATATAGAGCTTGCCGAAATTGATATAAATAGTTGAAAATAATATTTTAATTAGTAAATGAATCCTGAGAAAAAGATTGTTACATGGCTTCCACTTTTGGTGGGTGTAAGTATTGCGTTGGGAGTTTTTATTGGTAATCGGTACTCCAATAGTGGCTCAGCCATTATTTCTGGCAGAACTGGTAAGCTTGACGCTGTTTTGGGTTATATCAATAGATCATATGTTGACACAGTTGATATGAGAGAGCTCATAGAGGATGCACTGCCCAAAATCCTTCAAGAGTTAGACCCGCACTCTTCATATATATCAGCACAAGAGATGAAACGAGTAAATGAAGAATTGGAAGGACATTTTTCAGGAATTGGTGTAAGCTTTTATGTGCTTAGAGATACTATCGTTGTCACGAGCATTGTGCCAGGTGGTCCTTCAGAGGCAGCGGGCATAAAACAATGGGATAGGATAGTGAATGTAAATGATTCTTGTGTGGCTAATATAAAGATTGTAAATGCTGATATTCTTAAGAAGCTTCGTGGTGAAAAGGGCTCTGAAGTTAAATTGGGATTGAAAAGAGATGGAACTTCTAACCTTATTGATATTACCGTTACTCGTGGTGATATTCCAATGAATAGTGTTCAGGGTGCATTTATGCAAACCGATGATGTGGGTTATATTAAAGTAGGCACATTTGGGTTTAATACATTCAATGAGTTTATATCTGCATTATCTAAGCTAAAAAATAGTGGTGCAAAATCCTTTATCGTGGATTTGAGAGGCAACAGTGGTGGATCATTAGAGGTGGTTATTGCAATTGTAAATGAGTTTCTTAATAAAGGAGACTTAATTGTGTATGCTGATGGTCGCAACTTTCCTCGAGAAGATGATTATGCTAATGGGTCAGGCACATGCAAAAATGATGATATTATTGTGATGATAGATGAGATGAGTGCCTCGGCAAGTGAAATATTTGCAGGTGCCATTCAGGATCATGATAGGGGCTTGGTTATTGGTAGAAGATCTTTTGGTAAAGGTTTGGTGCAAAGTCAGCGTCTATTGTCTGATGGCTCTGCAGTTAGGCTCACTGTGGCTCGATATTATACTCCTTCGGGGCGATCCATACAAAGAAAGTATGAAAAGGGGAAGCATGATGAGTATGAAATGGAGGCAATCAGTAGATATATGAAGGGTGATTATGTAAATAATGATTCTGTTTCAGGTCTTATCCAATTTACCACACTTGGTGGTCGCACAGTATATGGGGGCGATGGTATAATGCCCGATATATTTATGGCTCGTGATACGTTGGGTGTCAATTCTTATTATAGGAGTCTTGCTAATAAAGATTTTATACAAGAGTATGCTATGATGTATTCTGATATGTATAGATCTAAATTGAAAGAGTTTGCAACATATGATGAGCTTGCTAAATATCTGCAGAAGCAACCTCTTATGGTTAATTTAGTTAGCTATGCAGATAACAATGGCATACGCCCACGACCATATTATATTCAACAATCCAAAAGTCTAATAGAGGAGCAGTTGATATCTTATATAGTAAGAAACTTCTTTGGTGAGGATGGTTTTTATCCTGTTTATTTGCAGGGAGATATTCAGTTTCAGAAAGCTGTGGAATTGCTCGATAATGGGATGGCTTCGCCTCGCTTAGTACGAGAGGGAGCATATAATGGACAAAAAGTTGCGGAGGTTCACTAACTAATTTACTGGAAGCGCAAATTTAATATCATATAAAATAGTATGGTTGTTGAAAAACGAGAACTAAGAAAGAGAGTCGCTGATCTGAAGAATGAGTTCTCGAGAGCGGAATTAGTTGAGATATCTGAGAGGGTAATCGACAACTTGTCTAACTTAGAAGCTTTTAATACTGCTAAAAATATACTGCTTTATTATAGCATGCCCGATGAGGTGAATACCAAGTCTTTGATAAATACTATCAGGGGCGATAAGCATATATTTCTACCAATCGTAAATGAGGCTGGACTGATTATTAAAGAATATACTTCGGATGATTCTTTAGTTATTTCCAAATTTGGAATTAAGGAACCTGCGGGAGATGCTTTTGTTAATTATGATGATATCGATATGGTGGTAGTTCCTGGCGTTGCCTTTGATCGTAACTTGAATAGAATGGGAAGAGGAAAAGGATATTATGATGGGCTGCTGCCAAAGCTTAAGGCTCTCAAAGTAGCAATCTGTTTCGATTTTCAGCTGATCGAAAATGTTCCAATTGATGGATGGGATGTTAAAATGGATCTGATAGTTTGTGAAAGTGAAATCATCAAATAGATTATTTGCAAATAGTTTGGTTAATATCTAAATAATAAATAATGAACAAAGTTATTGAGCCTCTATTCTCAAAGAGAGTATCACCTCGCATATATGTATTTATTTTTGATACACTTCTTGTATTACTTTCATCTTTTGTGGCATATTATTTTCATTACGGGTTTGCTGCATTTGCAAATGATATAGAAATAGACACAGTTATTTCAGTTATACTTTTGGTGTTTATAAACTGGATATCTTTTCTGCTTTTCAAAACATATTGGGGAGTTCTTCGCTTTTCTGTGTTCTCAGATATTATGCGTATTTTACTTGCATTAAGTGTGTCTTATATTTCGGCATTTTCGCTTCTTCTTTTATTTGACGCCACCAATATTGTAACCGAATTTCCCATCACAGTTTTTTGGGGCTCATATGTTCTTAACGTTATGCTAATGTCTCTTTCGCGTGTTTTTGTCAAAGAGTTTCATGATAAATTAAGTTCTAAGAACAATTTGACTGTTCCAATTATGATTTATGGCACTAAAGAAGGGGGTACTATCTTAGCAAAGGCTCTCAAAGGTAATAGGGATTCTTCTTTCGAATTGAAGGGGTTTATTACTGATGATGAAAGCATGGTTGGCAAAAAGCTCATGGGGGTTAATGTGTACAGTAACGAAGAGTCCATTTTTGATATTATTATGGATCAAGGAATCCAAAAAGTTATTGTCTCTGTGCATAAAATGGAGAGTAGAGAATCACTTGCTTTAGTAGAAGCTTTAGTAGATCACAATATCTCTTTGTTAGTTGCATCTCCATTGAGTGAGTGGGATGGTAAGTCGCCTATTGGTCCTCAGCTCAAGGAGGTCCAAATTGAAGATCTGCTTCCTCGTAGTCCCATTAATGTGAATTTGCGAGAGATTGCTAAGAACTTGGAGGGGCGTCGAGTTTTGATTACTGGTGCTGCGGGTTCTATAGGTAGCGAAATTGTAAGACAAGTGGCAACATTCAATCCTTTCAAAATAATATTACTTGATCAGGCTGAAACACCTCTTCATGATATGTTTTTGGAGTTTCAGAGGGAGTGGGTGAATTTGGAGACCGAGATTATTGTGGCTGATATTAGTAATTGGAAAAGGATGAAGAAGGTTTTTGAGGATTTCAAGCCTCATTATATATTTCATGCTGCCGCATATAAACATGTGCCAATGATGGAATCCAATGTTTCGGAATCAATTCAAAATAACGTTTTAGGCACTAAGATTATAGCTGACCTTGCAGTAGAATATAAAGTTAAGAAGTTCGTAATGGTGTCAACTGATAAAGCTGTTAATCCTTCAAATGTGATGGGGTGTTCCAAAAGGATAAGCGAAATATATGTGCAGTCTTATGCGAAATTTCTTGAAAGGAATGGGGCTAATACGACTCAGTTTATTACAACTCGTTTTGGCAATGTACTTGGATCGAATGGTTCTGTTATTCCTTTATTCAAGGAGCAAATAAAAAACGGTGGTCCTGTAACTGTTACACATCCCGAGATAATACGCTATTTTATGACAATTCCAGAAGCTTGCCAATTAGTTCTTGAAGCTGGTTCAATGGGGAAAGGTGGAGAGATTTATCTGTTTGATATGGGGAAGCCTGTGAAAATTGTTGATCTTGCCAAAAGAATGATTCTCTTATCTGGGGCAAAAAATGTGGAGATAGAATATACAGGGTTGAGACATGGTGAGAAATTATATGAGGAGTTGCTCAATAATGATGAAAATACAACTAAAACTCATCATGATAAAATAATGATTGCCCATGTCATGGACTATGATTATGAAAAAGCTAATAAGTCTATTGATGAATTGATTGATATATCATTTGAATTTGATGATATGTTGACTGTGAAAAAGATGAAGGAAATTGTTCCTGAGTTTCAGAGTATGAATTCAAAATTTGAATCTCTGGATGTGTAATCTGGTTCAATAATTATACCAACTACAAGAACAAAAAAAACAGGAAGATGAAATTATACTCATCTTCCTGTTTTTGGTATGTAGGATTTAGTCGTCTCACCAAATAGGTCTCATCAAAATTTAATTTGAATTGAAATCACTTTGCATTGTGCATAGTTTGGTGTAATGCCCATCCATAGATAATAAGTAGTTATGATCACCAGATTCAATAATTTGTCCATCCTGCAAGACATATATAATATCTGCATTTTTTATAGTCGATAGGCGGTGGGCAACTATTATTGTTGTGCGATTTTGCATAAGTTTCTCCAACGCTTCTTGCACTAATCTCTCTGAGTCTGTATCAAGAGCTGAGGTGGCTTCATCAAGAATTAGTATTTCAGGATTCTTTAATATAGCTCTTGCTATACTTATTCTTTGTCTTTGTCCGCCTGATAGCTTCCCACCTCTGTCTCCAATATTTGTTTGATAACCCTCAGCCGTTGCCATTATAAACTCATGAGCATTGGCTATTTTAGCAGCTTCAATTACTTTCTCTTCCGTAGTATTATCTACTCCAAAGGCAATATTATTGTAAAATGTATCATTAAATAATATTGCCTCTTGATTAACGTATCCTATCTTTGATCTTAGGTCGTGCATCGTACAGTCTTTCACATTTGTCTCATCAATAAGCAATGTTCCCTTTTGTATGTCATAAAAGCGTGGAAGTAAGTCGGCAATTGTTGATTTTCCTGATCCTGATTGTCCTACCAAAGCTATGGTCGATCCTTTCTTTACTTTTAAGTCAATTCCTTTTAATACCCATTCTTCTTGATATTTAAACCACACATCTTTATAATGTATATGTTCTTTGAAAGACAGTTTGGAGGGTGTGCTTGGTTCCGAAATGCTGTTTTTGGCATTTAATATTTTGTCTATTCTATCCATTGAGGCAAGTCCACGTTGCACTGCATATGCAGATCTTGAGAACTCTTTGATAGGGTTTATTATACTATAAAAAATTGTTAGATAATATATAAATGTAGCGGCTTCGATCATTCCTGTTCCATTTAGAATCAATGCGCCTCCAAACCATAGGACTATTGCTATAGTGAGTGTTCCCAAAAACTCACTCATTGGATGTGCAAGCTGTTGACGCCTGGCTATGCGATTCGACATTTTTCGGAACTCTTTATTGCTTTTGTGAAATCTATATGAAATCTTGCTTTCAGCATTAAAGGCTTTGATGATTCTAAGTCCGCCAAGTGTCTCCTCTATTTGCGACATTAGTTCTCCCCATTTGTTTTGCGCTTCGAATGAGCTTTTCTTTAGGTTTTTCCCAACTGTTCCCATTACATAGCCCATCACTGGTAGCACTAAAAATACAAATAGTGTTAGTTGCCAGCTTAGTATAATCATTGTAGTTAGATATATTAATACCAATATTGGATTTTTAAAAAGCATATCTAACGAGCTCATTACCGAATTTTCAACTTCATTTACATCGCCAGAAATTCGAGCCATAATGTCCCCTTTTCTTTCTTCTGAGAAGAATCCTAAAGAAAGGGATAAAATCTTATCATTAATATTATTTCTTATGTCTTTTACTACGCCTGTTCTGATTGGAATAGTAAAGTAAGATCCGAAGTATGCAGTACCAGTTTTTAATAATGTTAGTATAACTAATGCAACTGCCAAATACATTAGTGTCTTGCTGCCTCCATATATCTCTATGAGATGCGAAAAATACCAATTGGCATTGTTTAGGAATAGGTCTATTGTTGAAATATCTTGACTACCCCAAGAAATGAATTCGAAAGTTTTCGTATTTACTTTAAATAAAACCTGAAGAATTGGAATAATTGTGGCTAAAGAAAAAACATTTAGCAAAGCTGTTATGATGTTGAATAAAAAAGATAGCGCTACATATTTCTTATAAGGAGGTAGAAAACGCTTTAGTACAATAATAATACCTTTCATTATTTGATTAGTTGTATGTAAATATTCATTGATTTGTGAAAAACAGCGCAAGATACTCAAAATCTATGATTGTAAATGAATATTTGAAGGGGTTTTTGAGTAATTAACTACGGATGCGCTAACATAGGCGGCAGTATAATGGGTATAGACTATCTTGGCTCTGAGGTTTACATTCTCCAGAATTTCGTACCTCTTATTTTTACCTTTCTATTTAGGTCAAATATTTATTTGCCTATAATGTAAATCGTTTCATTAATAATGTGAAAAAAATAATTGTTTGATCTTTGATGTATTTATTCACTAATTCACACCAATTTCCCCCATTTTTTCACTCTCGGAGGCATCTTAAAATTAATATTACTCACTTTCGGGAAAAAATGACCCATCTTAAAATTAAGATTACTACTTCGTTAACAGTTATGACTAATCTTAAAA
>CAZNRT010000019.1:0-29657 GCA_964575445.1 uncultured Proteiniphilum sp.
ATTTTTCTTTTATCATCTAATTACCAATGGGTATGTCAACTGCGAAACATCAGTCTATTATATAAAGCATCGGCAGCCCAAGAACTGAAATTGTGGAATTTATCCATTGGCTTACCTTCATTTCCTCTATACCAAGCATGTATATATTGGTCTAGATATTTTGAATCGTGAAGCCATCGTGAATCATATATATGATGTCCAAAAGCACAAGCTATCATGTTATATTTATCCGCATATGACCTATTCACCAAAAACTCAGTCATTATATAACCGATTGGAGTTTCTTTGATATGTTTACGAAGCGACCACCAACGGAAATAGTATATCTCCTCAAAATTCTTTTGAGGACAATCAAATAGGGGTATATTGCTTTTCATCCATTCACTTGACTCTTTATTAGATATCGCCTGAGCAATATTTTCATACTCCATCTCATTAAAGAACTTGGTATAATGATCAAAGTTATCATAGCTTAACAATGCAACTTTGCCTATATTAGAGCTCATAGATTGAGTTTTAAAATCCTTAATGGCAAAAGTAGCCAAAGCATCTTCAGCACCAGCATCTGGCAAATCAAAATCCTGATCAGCTGGTGTTTCAGGAGTAGGGAAATCTCTCAAAGCACCTGTTCTAAATGCAACTCTCTCTATAGAATGTACAGGAGCATAGAACATTCTTGTTCCCACTTTCTTTCCATCAACAAACATCTCAATGGTTCGTCTCGATGCATATAGATCAGCTCTTACATCATATACTTTATTGGCTTCATAATTTATCAAATTGCCGTAACGAGAACCACCCTTTGCACGGAAAATTCCATCTGGAGTAAACTCTAATCGTGAGCAAGAGATACCATTTTCATCAAGGAACTCGATTTGCAAAGTTCCATGAGTATTTTGGTCTGCTATTACTTTGAAAGATACACTTAAATCAGTTGTCTGAGGTATCTTACGTTCTATTTTGGCATAATCAAATGGGTCTTTATCACTTAGTGTCAACCAAGTATCATCATCTCTTTTCTCAAGATAAACAGGTGACCAAATTGGAGAATAGATATTCCAATCCGTAAGCTCCGAAAGGTCTGATACCATATTAAGGTTATCATTAGCGTGCATAGTAGCATGTTGTTTTAGAGGTACTGGTATCCTCGATACCCACATATCCTCTTTGTTCATACTATAAGTTACCCACATATCTCCATCAGGGGGAGTACCATTACCTTCCAATATTCCTCTTACATATTGTGGTCCATATGACTTATAATTTCCACCGTAGCGCATAGGTGTAATTTCGCCATGAATCAAATTAAGAGTAGCATATTCGTATCCATCAGCACTTGAAGAAACCGCAAGAGGCCATCTAAATTCAGATGGATTATATACAGTAGCATAAGAGCCATCACTAAGACGTTGACCCCAAATCTTGGCATTACTATTTACAAATCCCTTAGCTCTTTCTACAGGATCACGCCATGTGAGTCCACCATCTTCACTTATCGATGTAAGTGCATGCTTCCACAAGCCTGCTACTTTACCATCTGGCAAATGATAATATGAAAATGCTTTATATGTTTTCTTCAATGGAATCAATTCGTCATCTCTATCAGCTTCTTCCACCCATTGCTGCATATATAATGGATTAGACAAAATCTCTCTACACGCCTCTACAAAGCCTTTGTCTTTACTTTTTTCAAAGAAAGGATAGTCTGTATTCTTACTATTAAAGTTATGATTATATCTAATAAAATATATTGGTCCTAAAGAGCCATCCTTTTTTATTTCACGTACTACACGACCAACACCATTACCATCATTTGGATCATCTTTTTTATCTAAAGCTATACCATGATAGCCCATTGCAATAAGCCGATTTGACTTAGAGACATAAAAACCAACCCTTTGGTGCATTATTGAAGTCAAGTTCTTTGCCACACCTTCTTTTTCTGGCTTAGTAAAACCATCGGGCACATTATATATAGGGAACAGCACCTCGGGGTTACTCCATTTGTACCCATCGGATGATGTCATATAAAATGTTTGCGATGGGGGAATATGCTCACCCACCTCGTCAGCAAGATATTCGAGATAAAACTTTCCATTCCAATATGCGAGCATTGGTTGATGATTGTATGTCCATCCATTTCCATTCGACACATCAGGCTTTTCTCTGTTTGCTCTTAACACCTGAATATTATGAACGCCTACAATAGGAGATAATTGACCATCATGATAAGAAGGATTTGAGAGCTTAGAACCCGTATAATGCACTTTGTTTTGAGCATTACACAGCAATGATACTAAAGTTAGTATAAGAACTAAGAAGGAAACAATATTAATCTTTTTCATAAATGACTTTATAATGACTTATTGAATATTATTTTTCAGATTGTTGATGATTGATTGTGGCACTTTTACTATTGTACCATGCTTATGCCCCTCTGGAAGACTAACACTTTTAGTGATATCATCAAAATGAATAAAATCTATTGTTCTCATTGCGCCATATATCTTTTCTCCATACATGTCGAAATAAATAATATAGTCTTCACCTATTTGAGTAACTGTTGGTCCTTCCACAAACTCGGTTGTAAAAGGGTCCGAAGGATCACTAAAGGGTCCGATTGGAGAGTTTGCAAATGATATTTTTAGATTGCGATTTGGTCTGGTATTATCTTTCAACACCAAAACATAATCATCAACACCTCTCTTCACAATTACTGCATCAATAACACTAAAGCCAGGGTCAAGAAATAACTTAGTTTCTGAGAAAGTTTCAAAATCTTTGGTTGTAAGATAATATAGTCTATGATTATTATATTCATCTTCCGTTCCATTTTCAAACTTGTCAGGCACACACGATGCCCATACTATGATGAACTGCCCTACAACATCATCATAAAAAATTTCTGGTGCCCACACGTTTACAGTAGTTGTATCTGTCATTGCGGGGATCATTATTTGCTCAGACCAATTTATTAAATCCTTTGACTGTGAGTAACCAAAACCTAAATCCCCCTTCCAACTTGTAGTCCACACTAAATGATATGTACCATCTGGACCTTTAGTAATTGATGGATCGCGCATCAATTGATGTTGTCCAAGATAAGGCTTCAAGAAAATTCCAGGGATTGAATCCCACGATAATCCATCTTCACTATAAAGAAGACGCAATCCTTCATTTGCTGGCTCGTGAAAGGATGTAAATAGATATACCTCTTTCTCTTGCACACTACAAGAAAAAATAAGAATTGACAAAAGCCACAATATGAGGGAATAACAATGTTTCATTACTACAAAATATTTTTTATACCATATGGACGTAGTAACATGGTGTTTGTACTCATACCTTAATTCCGCAGATGGGTCATCCAAACAGAGCATCATGTTTTCAAATGTATGTGCTTATATGATTATTGAACCTAAAATAAATTCTCTACCCTATCTTTTATCCATCACCTCAATATTACAGTTTTATTAGTAACGCAAAGCTCAAAAAACAAGATTAACATTTGTTTGCGTTAAAAAATGTGAACGTTTAACATAAAAACCGACCGATTCCATGTTTCGTATTATGATTTTTTGGACAAACGGAATGAAGTGGTACTTTCGTCAAATGACGAAGTATATAATTCGATTGGAAAGTAGTGATTATTGGATAATGTTGTGGACAATTCGATTGATTTCATCCAATTCTCACTTGAATTTGTTAACAATTCGACTGGATTATGTTAAAAACAAGGTGAAAATCATGACAAATCGAATCCGTTTCATGTTTCGTCATTTTATGAAGACAACAAACGGAACCATTTGTACTCTTCGTCATTTGATGAAGGTAGGAATCGGAACCATTTGTACTTTTCGTCATTTGATGAAGACAACGAACGGAACGGTTTATACTTTTCGTAAAATGATGAAGACAACAAACGGAACGATTTGTGCTTTTCGTCATTTGATGAAGGTGAGAATCGGAATGGAATATACCTTTGCTACAGCTCTGAGTTGAGAATATTGTCACGTCGAAGATTATATTACTCTATGTATTGTGTATTTGATGGCAAAATGGTTTTAATTCGAACTATTGAATAATAGGTAAAACTCAAAATATAAAGACTGCGGAATCTGGGGAATATTTTATTATGCAGACTAATAGTTACAAAACATTACTACGAACGTCTTGCAATAAAACAAATGATAAAAACAATATGAATAGAATCATCAGATCAATAAGAAAATTAGATTATTTACTCAAGTGTATTATTTTGATTACAATAATAATAATAATGACTACCTCTCCATGTTATGGTATGAGCAAAGATGAAAAACAAGTTGATGAAAGAAATTGTATAGATGGGCAACGATACAAAATTTCGGTCTGTGATTGGATGATTCTGAAAAGACAAAAAATTGGTTCATTTGAATTGGCACACGAGCTTGGAAGTGATGGCGTGGAAATTGATATGGGTGGATTGGGCAAAAGAGAAATGTTTGATAATAAATTTAGAGAAGAACATTTTGTTGACCTATTCAAAGAGAAATCTAAAGAGTTTGATATTCAAATTTCATCACTTGCGATGTCTGCATTCTATGGACAATCACTTGTGGAGAGAGAAAATTATATAGAATTGGTAGAAGATTGTATTAACTCTATGAAGAAATTAGATGTGGAAATTGCATTTCTACCATTAGGTGTTCATGGAGATCTAAAAAAGCAACCAGAAATAAGACCCGAATTAGTCAATCGACTACAAGTTATTGGCAAAATGGCTGAAGATGCAGGTATAGTTATCGGAATAGAAACTTCATTGGATGCAAAAGGAGATATCGAGCTACTTGATGAAATAAACTCATCAGCAATAAAAATATATTATAAATTCCAGAATCCACTAGAAAATGGATGGAATATATACAATGAGATAAAGCTACTGGGCAAAGATAGAATTTGTCAAATACACTGCACTGATACAGATGATGTAACTCTACCTTATAACACACGATTGGATATGAACAAAGTTAAAGAAGTACTTGACAAGATAGGATGGAGTGGCTGGTTAGTAATTGAACGCTCTCGTGACAAAAATGATCCGCATAACGTAAAGAAAAATTTTGGAACTAATGTAGAATATATGAAAAAAATATTTCAACCATAATCAATATAATATGTTAAACATCATATTTCTAATATCGTGTGAGTACACATATATCAGATATTCGTCTTTAAAATAATTAAGGATAAATTGTTATTATACATTATAAACCCTCACCAAAACAAACCTATTTAAAACAAATAATCATATGAAAGGAAAATACTTATTATTACAGAGGATAGGACTCATTTTTATGATGAGTGCTATCATCTTCAGTTCCTGCACAGATATTGGAGTTTACAAAGACTCCGAGTTTTCATCTGATGTAAAGAACACCACATTGTCATCCCCTAACGAGGATGAGATATTGTTTACCCCAAGCCCAGATGGCTCTACCGTAAAGGTTACTTGGCCTGTCGTTCATGGAGCTGGCGGATATGAATTTTCATTGTACATCAATGATGATGCTGACAACCCGACAGTGGTGGGAGAAGAAAATCAAATTGTTGATGGATGTTCTGCTCAACGCCAATTGAAAGATGACACAAATTATAAAGTAGTTGTGAGATCATTAGGTAATCAAATTTACAATAATAAAGAGGCACAATCACCATCTTTGAAAGAGTTTACAACAATGATTCCCACATATGCTAAGATACCAAATGGAAGTGATATCTATGAGTGGTTTAGCTCAAATCCAATTCCAAATGACAAAAAAGGCGAGGAGTTAGCATATGTATTAGAACCAAATGGCACTTACACTATGTCAGGAGTTGTTGACTTTGGCAGTCAACTAATTACTTTTAGAGGTGACAAAATTAAAAAGCCATCAGTAAAACTCGGATCTACTGGAAGATTATCCACTTCGGCTGGATTGAAGATTAAGTTTATCGATTTTGATTGTAGTGCTATTCCAGGCTCCTCTTCTGACGGATCATTTATACTTTTGAGTGCTACACCTAATGAAGCAATTAAAGGAATAGGCGATTATTATTTAATTAAGGATCCAATCGTAATTCAAGCATGTAACATAACAGGCATTCAACGTCATTTTATATACGACAATAATAAAAAATATTGTAACCAAACGGTACTAATCGATAATTGTATAGTAAAGCTTGAGACTACTGAAGAACAACCAATTGTGAGGTATGCGCAAGGATTTGCAAATGATCTAACAGTGCGCAATTCGACTTTTTGGCACACTGGCTCTAAGAACAACAATTATTTTGTTCAATACAACAATTCTGGGCGTCCTGATAGAGCAGGGTTTGTAACTGCATCCCTAAATTATCTGAATAGTACATTCTACAACATATGCTACAACAAACAGTGGGGGAATTACAACGGATTTGCTGGTCAAAAGAGTGTTTTTTGGAATATGAAAGACAATATATTTGTAAACTCTGGCAATGGAGAAGTAGCAAGACGATATTTGGGCGGTAGGGCTAATCAACCAACTGCAACATTCGCAAATAATTCTTATTGGTTTAATGGAGCATTCGTTTCAGGCGAGTCAATCTGGGATAATGGAAGAATTATTGAAACAAACCCACAGCTAAAAGATCCTACAAATGGCGATTTTACGGTGTTGGGTGCAGAGCAATTAAGCGCACGTACTGGCGACCCTCGCTGGCTACCCGTAATAGAAGAAACAGAGTAACTGAAAGAACAAATATAAAAACATGAAGAATAAATATTTCATTTTTAGTATATGCTTTAGCATATTTATGGCTCTTTCTGCACTACCAGCCTTTGCACAGAGCAAAACAGTGAAAGGAAAAGTAGTAGATGAAAGTGGTGAAGCAATTATTGGAGCCTCAATTGTTGTTACTGGAACCACCTCAGGAACAGTAACAGATATTGATGGTAACTACACCATCAATGTTCCCGAAAAAGGGAAATTGACGATATCCTATATCGGATATATCTCTAAAACTATATCTGATTTTACAAACACAACAATAGTATTACAAGAAGATGTTACAAGCTTAGAGGAAGTAATAGTTGTTGGCTATAGCACTCAAAAGAAGAAACATATTACAGGATCTATTTCAACAGTAGATTTGGATGAGGTACTTGATCTTTCCACAACCAGCTTAGCTACATCTCTCGCTGGGCTTATGCCTGGTCTTAGCGTAAGTGGAGGTAATGGTCGTCCTGGAGAACAAGCAAGAGTAAATATCCGTCAATCAAGAGAAACAACATCTTTGTCAACTGTATCAGGATTTGTTCCAGATACAGGTCCTCTTTACGTTATTGATGGATTTATTTCATCAGAATCAGATTTCAATAATCTTGAACCAACTATGGTTGAAGATATCTCAGTACTCAAAGACGGTGCAGCAGCTGTGTATGGAGCAAGATCAGCTAATGGTGTAATTTTAGTTACTACAAAGAGAGGTTAAGATTGGTAAGCCAAAGATTTCTTACAATGGTCAATTTGGATTAGCAGATGAGGTAGCGAGGGCAAAATTGCTTAACTCATACAATTATGGAAAGTTATGGAATGGAGTTAGAGCAACAACTAATCCAGGGTCAGCAGACCTTGATGTTCAAAGAGAGTTATTCCAATATGACGAACTTGAAGCTATGAAATCACTTAATTTTGACATCTTGGATCAGGAGTGGAGTGCTGCACTAACTCAAAAACATAGCGTCAACATGAGTGGGGCAAATGAGAATGCTAACTACTTTGCTGGCATTGCATACAATACACAAGACGGAAACTTAGGAAATATAGAATATAATCGCTGGAACTATCGAGCAGGAGTTGATTTGAAGATAAACAAGTGGATAAAAACAACCTTGCAAATTTCTGGAGATTATGGTGAAAATAGAAAGTCATACAATAAGGTTGGAGGATCAAATCCTGAGGCAGATTACAATAACTTACTAACAAGACCAAGATATATTCCATTGTATGTTGATGGAAGACCTATCTCTGCGTTTGGACCAAGCAACACTTCGATCAACGATTCACAAGATTATCACTTTGGCTTGATTCAAGGTTCAGATAATTACACACAAAATATGAACCAAAATATGACAATCAACTCATCTATAGAATACGATTTGGGTTGGAATGAAATCAGCAAAGGTTTGAAGCTAAGATTGTCATACTCTAAAAATGTTGGCACATCAAAAGGCAATGAAAAAGGAACAAAATATGTTCTTTACCAAATGATTGAAAGAGGCGGAAGCGGCAGTCACTTATACACTGGAAACGATCTTAACTTGGACGACTCAAATTTTGTGATTCGCAATGTAACAAATGGCAATCAACTTAGAAGATCAATGGATCGAAGTGATGGATATCAGGCTAACTTTACAGCATCATATAATAGATCATTTGGAGAGCATGATGTTAGTGGAGTTTTTTCAATTGAAAGATCAGAATCAGAGATGGAGAATTTATTAGGGTCCATTACCGATCCCTATCCTTTCACCAATGGACAGTCTAACACAGCAACAGGTGATAAAAATACAGAATTTGGACGCTCAGAATCAGGACATCTTTCTTATATTGGTAGATTGAACTACGCCTTTCAAAGCAAATATTTATTCGAGTTTCTTGTACGCTCAGATGCATCTACCAAGTTTGCTCCAAGAAACTATTGGGGAGTATTTCCCTCTGTTTCTGCGGGATGGGTTGCTTCAGAAGAAGAGTGGTTTAGAGACAATATAAATGCAATAAACAACCTTAAGATCAGAGGTTCATTTGGTCTCTTAGGAAGAGATAACATACAAGCATGGGCTTGGTTAAGAACATATAGCTTAAATCCTGACAAAGGACCAATCATTGGTTCTGGTAACAATATTACATCTGGTACACATATCGGCATTCCTGATACTGATATCAATCCTAATGCACATTGGGATAAAAGTTACAAATCAAACCTTGGGTTAGATTTTAGTATGCTTAAAAATAGGTTGAACTTTGTTGTTGATGGATACTATGAGTGGAACCGCGAAATATTTGCAACTCGCTCTGGCGACTTAGTTCCAAGTACAATTGGTACACAAGCTGCAGCCGAAAATTATGCAGAAATGGATAACTACGGTGTTGAAGTTTCGGTTGGATGGAGTGATAGAATAAATAAAGATTTTAAATATTCAGTCAGAGCCAACTTAGGTTATAGCGACAACAAGAATATCAAGAGATTTTGGAAAAAACAAATAGGACTTGATGAAGTTCATCCAGGACAAAGGAGCGATACTGGGATATGGGGCTATGCTGCTATGGGTATGTTTAGAAACTATCAGGATATCGAGGAGTATTTTGACAAATACAACATCACCAACTATATGGGTATGACTAAAGAAAACGTAAGACCTGGAATGTTGATATACAAAGACGTAAGAAGCAAACAAAAACCAGATGGAACTTATGAAGGTCCAGATGGAATTGTGGATGAGAATGACTTAGTTCCAATTCAGAAGAGAAGTGGAAGTATCTTTGGTACAACTCTTAATATGAGGGCAGAATGGAAAGGTATTTCACTTAGCACACAAGTCGGCGTTAGCATAGGCGGATACAATATAATGCCAAGGTATGCAAGATCAATAGCGAGCTTAACTTCAACATCAACAGGAGCTAATGTTATGCAATATACTAACCTACCATCATTTTGGGCTAACAATATGTTTATTTATGAGGATGTTGAAGATGCTACAGGTAAAATAATTGCTGAAGAGAACAGAGATGCCAAATATCCAAATCTTCAGTACGCAATAAATGGACAACAATCAACATTTTGGAAAGTAAATGCTACAAATGTTACAATAAGAAATATTACAGCTGCATATGCACTTCCAAAGGTGGTGAATGAGAAGATTGGAGTGGAGAATGTTAGATTTAATCTAACTGTGCAAAATGTAATTAGTCTATTTAATCATTATCCCGACAACTTTATGAATCCATTAGCAGGTTCATACGGCAGCTATCCAAACTTGAGAACTGTAACATTAGGTGTCAACGTTTCATTTTAAAAAGAACAATTATGAACAAAAATATAATTAATAAAATACTCCTTTTAGCAATTAGTTCAACGCTACTGCTATATGGATGTAGCGATATGTTCCTTCAGGAAAAACAAGATTATAACAAAACTACAGAGTTTGTTTATGATAACTTTCACGGAGCTCAATCAAGAGTCGATAACCTTTATGCCCTGATTTTACCTTCAGCTACGGCGGGAGTAAATTGGAATTACCCAAGTGCTGGATCAGCCGACGACCAATCAAAAAATACAGAAGAATACGGTGGATTTACAGATTTGATAGACCCAAACGTTATTCTAACAAATACTAATGTACCTGGATATTTTCATCAAGAATTAAAAACTTCCAACAATCCATTTGGACGTATTCGTAATTGTAATGACGTAATACAAGGGGTTACAAGCTCAAAGCTTTCCGAGAAAGAAAAGGAATTGCTATTAGGACAAGCATACTTTTTTAGAGCATGGATGAATTTAAAGTTAACGAGAATGTACGGTGGTATTCCTTTAATCAAGGAAAGACAAGATGTTATTATCGGAGATGATGAAGGACTAAGCTTAGCAGTGCCACGCTCATCAGCAAAAGAATGTATTGATTTCATTTGTGAAGATCTCCAATTAGCGAGTGAATATCTACCTGCAAGATGGAGTGAAAGTGATTTTGGAAGAATTACCGCAGGAGCAGCCTTAGCTCTCCAAGGTCGTGCTAAACTATTATATGCAAGTCCTGTATTTAATCGTACTGACGATAAAAGCAGATGGGAAGATGCTTATAATGCTAACAAAGCTGCATTAGCAAAATTAGAAGAAGGAAGGTTTGGATTAGCATACAAAGATGCATCACCAACAGAAAAAATTAATGCTTCAAATTGGGGAAAAATGTTTTCTGACACTTACGGAAATCCAGAAGCAGTATTTGTTACTCTTTACAACAATGTGAAACAATCGGGCTCCACAAACCTAAACAAGAATAACGAGTGGGAACAATCTATTCGCCCATCTAATGCTTTTGGCTCTGGTGGAAAGACGCCAACTGCAACTATAATTGACTTATTCCCAATGGCTGATGGCAAGAGACCAAATAAATCAGATATTGATTACGATAGGAATGCTTTTATGCTTAACCGTGACCCACGTTTCTATAGAACATTCGCATTCACTGGTGCCCGATGGGCATTTGTGGGAGATCCTACAAGTCTTAATGCAATTCAATATCCGTATAAAGGCGAAAGCTACGCACTATGGAATTATGCGTGGTACAGTAGCCAAAATGATTTAGATAAATCAAACACATCAGGCTATGGAGCTGATGGATTGACTACTAATTATAAAGGAATATATGTTCGCAAACGTTCAGATGATTATGATTTAACAAACAGTTCTTTATATAATTATGATATAAACACAAGCAAGCCGTTTGGTGTAAGCGCAGCTTCATATATGGAGATTCGCTTTGCCGAAGTATTGTTAAACTTTGCTGAAGCAGCTTGTGGTGCTGGTCATGATAATGAAGCTGTAAGTGCTTTAAAACAGATTCGCGAAAGGGTTGGATATACTTCTAACAACAACTATGGATTAGATTCTGACTTGGAGGGAAACCGTTCAAAATTATTCGAGGCAATACTATATGAGCGACAAATAGAACTCGCTTATGAAGGAAAACGCTATGACGATATGCACAGATGGATGCTTTGGGATGGTGGTTCGCAGAAAGTAGAAGGACAACCAGCCACATGGAATCTTACTGGATTTAATGGCAATACGTGTAATTATCTTGGAGTTGAACCTCTAAATGGCAAAATACGTGAGGGATTAGAACTACGTGTTGCAAATAGTGTTCCTGGATATATCGGTGATGCAAAGCCAGACGCAGATCCTCTGAAAAACCAACGCCCTACAGCTTGGAATTTGAAAGCAGAAGCACAACCATCTGTCGAGCTTCAAGAGTTCTATAATACTAAACTTGCAAGAAAGAAAAAAGATGTTGACCCAAGTGATAGAGTTATTCAATACAAACCACATTGCTACTTCTTAGGCTTGAGAACAAATGCTCAAAGCAACAACACTACATTAGAACAAACAATTGGATGGGATGATTTAATCAAAGGTGGAATGGGCACTTTCGACCCACTCGCAGAATAGTTTCCCAAACTATAACCTTAACGTAACATATTAAGGCTATCAGAAATATAAGGGGATGCTCATTTTTTGAACATCCCCTTATTTTATTTGTAGCAAATAATGACAATCAAGATATTTATCTATAATCAATATGCCAAAAAATATTTTTTTTCATTTAAGTGATTACATTTTCCATACAAAAGTGTCATATTTATATATTCAAAAAAAATTATTCCAGATTATGAACAAAAAATTATTCACATTCTCATTTATATTATCAATTGTGTTCTCTAATACTCTTTTTGCTCAATATCCAAAAATCACAAAAGAGGTTAGAGACTCAACCCAATATTTAAAACAAGAATTAGAAAGATTATCAGATATAGCGTTTGAGAAAGCACTGCCAATAATTGAGGCTGAAGCCAAACAAGGACGTCCATATATCCCTTGGGCAGCCAGACCAACTGACTTGCCTCAAGCTAAAATACCAGCATTCCCTGGTGCCGAAGGAGGAGGTGGCTACACTTTTGGTGGACGTGGAGGTAAAGTTATTACAGTTACCAATCTTAATGATAGTGGACCTGGATCTTTCAGAGACGCCTGCGAACAAGGTGGAGCTCGCATAATAGTATTTAATGTGGCTGGTATTATAAAATTAAAAACTCCGATAATAGTACGTGCCCCATATATAACAATTGCTGGACAAACTGCGCCTGGTGATGGAGTATGTATTGCTGGCGAATCCTTTGAAGTAAATACTCATGATGTTATTGTTCGCCACATGAGATTTAGAAGAGGAGAAACTTGGGTAGGACGCAGAGATGACTCGTTTGGAGGAAATCCAGTAGGAAATATCATGATTGACCACTGCTCTACGAGCTGGGGATTGGACGAGAATATTTCTTTTTACAGACATATGTTCAGTCCTGGAGAAGATTATAAAGATCTCAAACTTCCAACAGTGAATGTTACAATTCAGAATACTATCTCTTCTCAAGCATTAGATACCTACAACCATGCTTTTGGAAGCACTCTTGGTGGTGAAAACTGTACGTTTATGCGCAACTTATGGGCAAGTAATGCTGGGCGTAATCCTTCAATTGGGTGGAATGGCATTTTCAACTTCGTGAATAATGTTATTTACAACTGGGTACATAGATCTGTTGATGGTGGTGATTATACTGCTCTTTACAATATTATCAACAACTATTACAAACCTGGTCCACTAACACCAAAGAATAGTCCTGTAGGGCATAGATTATTAAAACCAGAATCTGGAAGAAGTAAACTTGATCATTATGTATTTGGTCGCGTGTATGCTAATGGAAATATCATGGAAGGAAACGAAAGAGTAACCAAAGACAATTGGGATGGTGGAGTACAGGTACAAGAGCAGCCTAATACTGATGGTTATACTTCTCTGATGAAGTGGAACGAACCATTCCCTATGCCAAGGTTTCCAATAATGTCGGCACAAGAAGCATATGATTATGTTCTGGAAAACGTTGGAGCTACATTACCAAAAAGAGACATTGTGGATAAGAGGGTCCTTCATGAAGTGAAAACAGGAGAGGTATATTATGTAAAAGGACTTAACCCAGAATCATTCTATCAGTTTGAACACCGTAGATTGGCTGCAGATTCATATAAAAATGGTATCATTACAGATATTCGCCAAGTAGGTGGCTATCCTGAATACAAGGGCAAGCCATACCTTGATTCTGATGGTGACGGAATGCCAGATGCATGGGAAATTGCAAATGGTTTGGATCCATTCGATCCAACTGATGCAAACAAAGATTGCACTGGCGATGGTTACACAAACATTGAGAAATATATCAATGGCATTCCAACTAACAAAAAGATTGATTGGACAAATCTTGATAATAACTACGATACGTTAGCAACAAAAAAATCTTTGATTGATTAAATTATTAGCACAAACAATAATGAAGAAAATATATACTCTACTTTTATTAGCAATAGCTATTAGCTCAAATATTATAGCTAAGGATGTGAAACTCGACTCTGAAAATAGAGACCCCAAATATGTAGAAACTATTCTTGGTCGTTCACAAAAAATTATAGATAATTTAAATATTAATGATAGCAATTCGGCATCCAATGTTCTCAACATTGTAGCAAATAGATACTTCATGCTCAATGATGTTTATGAGAATAGAGACAGAAAGCTCGTTACTATAAAAGACAATACAGTTCTTTCAAAAGAGGAAAAAACATCAGAAATAGAAAAAATTGTAAATGAAAAAGATGCTACATTATACAAAGCACACTTTAGCTTTCAAACAGAATTGTCTCAATACCTAGACGAAAAGCAGGTAGAGGCAGTAAAAGACGGAATGACATTTGGTGTTGTAGGTGTTACTTATACTGCGACATTGGAGATGATACCGTCATTAAAGGATGATGAGAAAAGACAAATATATGCGTGGCTAATTGAAGCTCGAGAATATGCAATGAATGAAGAAAGCTCTTCAAAAAAACATAATACTTTTGGGCGTTA
The DNA here is from genome assembly GCA_964575445.1 of uncultured Proteiniphilum sp. Classification (GTDB taxonomy): domain Bacteria; phylum Bacteroidota; class Bacteroidia; order Bacteroidales; family Dysgonomonadaceae; genus Petrimonas. Next base: position 14,732 of record CAZNRT010000019.1, read on the forward strand.
TAAAGGAAAAATTAATAACTATTTGTCGCAAAGAGGTTACGATCTCACCAAAGAGCGTGCTGAATGGGAAAAGAGAATTAAGGATAAAAAATAGGCTTCAAGCTGACACCAAGTCCGTATAAAAAGAGTCAATGATTAATATATTAAATTTTTATAGTACATGAATATCAATCTATGGTTTAGAAAAGCAATTGTAGCTGTTATTATAATAGCATCAACTACCAACAACCTATTCTCACAAAATATTACAGTAGAAAACCGATCGGCAAAGGAAATCAGCAATATACTTGTTGAGATACCCACAGTGCAACTAAATCTTTCGATAGGAAACTATGTGGTATTGGACGAAAATAACAAAGTAGCACCTGTTGAGATAATTACGGATATATATGGTGAGCAAAAAGTTATTTTTCCTATTGATAGAATTGCCAAGAATAGCAAAAAACAATTCTCTCTCAAAAAAGGAGTTGCAGTTGATTACCCAAAAAGAACTTATGCTGAGCTTTCTCACAAAATTGGAGGAAAATTTGAAGGTCACAAATATGAAGGAGGATACTCATGGGTAAAACCCAACAAGATTTCAGTTGATGGTTCTTTTCGTGATCATGCATATTATATAAAATATGAGGGTCCAGGATGGGAAAGCGATATGACTGGTTATAGATTTTACTTGGATCAACGAAATGGAATAGATGTATATGGAAAAACAACACCTGGAATTTCACTACCCGCTGTGGGAGTCGATGGATATGATAATTATCACAAAATGGCTGATTGGGGAATGGATATTCTCAAGGTAGGCAAAGCATTAGGACTTGGCTCAATTGCTATTTGGGATGGAGAGAAAGCAGTGAGAGTAGAAAAGCGTGATAGCGCAATGTGTTATATTCCTGCTGATGGAAAAATAAGATCGCAAGTAAAAACCACATATTATGGTTGGGATGCTAATGGAACAAAATGCAACTTAGACGCTCTTATTTCTATCGATGCTGGAAATCGTGCGTCACATATGGAGCTATTAGTTGATAAGAGTATTGATAATCTTACTACTGGAATAATCAAGGATAAAAAGGCTGAACTAATATTGCCAAAAAACAATAACAAAAACGAAAAGTGGTCATATATAGCTACTTTTGGGCAACAAAGTCTAAATTCGGATATGATGGGATTAGTAATATTTTATCGTAATGATCAACTAAAAGAAATTACAGAAGACCAACTAAACCACTTAGTAATTCTTAATCCAAAAGATGGTTATGCTGAGTATTATTTTATGCCAACATGGGAGTTAGATTGGAAACCAGTTAAAAACATAGATGATTTTAAAGAGTGTATAGAAGAGATGCTCAATAAATTAAATTATCCTATATCGCTAAGTATCAAATAAAAGTTATAACTTTGGACTAAATTTTTGTGTTTATCACACACAACATGTGCACGTAAACAGCAAATAGGTTAAAACAAATCACTTAAAATAATTATATCAAATGAAAAGATTTATTCATGACGACTTTTTGCTTCATACTGATGCTGCAAAGCAACTGTATCATGAGCATGCGAAGAAGCAACCAATTATCGACTATCATTGTCATCTAATCCCTGAGTATATTGCAAATGACCACAAGTTTGACAACTTAGGGCAGATATGGCTAGAAGGTGACCACTACAAATGGCGTGCAATGCGCACAAATGGTATAGATGAAAGATACTGTACTGGAAAAGAGACTACCGATTGGGAGAAGTTTGAGAAGTGGGCAGAGACAGTGCCATACACTATGAGAAATCCTCTTTATCATTGGACACATCTTGAATTAAAAACAGCATTCGGAGTTGAAAAGCTACTAAACCCCTCAACAGCAAAAGAAATTTTTGACGTATGCACAGCTAAACTACGCACTCCCGAATATACTGCACGTGGCTTAATGAAACATTATAACGTGGAAGTAGTTTGCACAACAGATGATCCTATTGATAGTCTCGAACATCATCTTTCATTAAAGAACGAGGGATTCGAAATCAAAGTTCTACCAACATGGCGCCCCGACAAAGCAATGGCAGTAGAGAACCCTGCTGAATATAAAAGATATATAGAGACCCTATCTGAAGTATCGGGTATTACTATCAACAAATTTGAGGATTTGATTGCTGCATTGCGCAATCGTCACGATTTCTTTGCAAGTGCTGGCTGCAAGCTTTCAGATCATGGCATCGAGGAGTTTTATGCTACAGAATACACACAAAGCGAGATAGACAATATCTTCAACAAAGTATATGGTGGTAGCGAACTGAATAAAGAGGAAATTCTTAAGTTCAAATCTGCAATGTTGTATGAAGGAGCTATAATGGATTGGGAAAAAGGATGGACACAACAATTTCATTATGGTGCTATCAGAAACAATAATACACGATTATTCAATAAATTAGGACCAGATACTGGCTTTGACTCAATTGGTGATTTCACGGTTGCAAAAGCAATGAGTAGATTCTTTAATCAATTGGACAAAGATAATAAGCTTGCCAAAACAATTATTTATAACCTCAACCCAAGAGACAATGATATGATAGCAACCATGATTGGCAATTTTCAAGATGGTTCGGTAGCTGGAAAAATTCAGTTTGGCTCAGGATGGTGGTTCTTAGATCAAAAAACTGGTATGGAGGCTCAAATGAACTCATTATCAAACCTTGGTTTACTAAGCAGATTCGTGGGCATGCTAACAGATTCACGCAGTTTCTTATCATATCCTCGTCACGAGTATTTCCGCCGCATTCTTTGCAACTTGCTTGGAGACGATATTGAAAATGGAATACTTCCAGCTTCGGAAATAAAATTTATTGGAGAAATGGTAGAGAACATTTCATACAATAACGCAAAAAATTTCTTTAACTTTTAAACATACAAACAATATAAAAATATAACGATTATGAAACTTGGAAAATTTAGTATCGGTGTTGGTGACCGTTTCTCTCATCAAGGAAAAGCGCAACTTAGCGCAATCATGAAAGCAAATGAAACAGGATTGGATATTAATCCAGTTTGGAACAAATCAAATCGCGAACATATCTATGTAGGTTCTGCACCTTCAGATACAAGAAAGGAGGCTGATGATGCAGTAAAAGCATTAGGATTTAAAGGTCATTACTTCGTGGACGCAGACCATATCAACTTAACCACAGTAGAGCCATTTGTTGCTGTTTCTGATTTTTTTACTCTTGATGTTGCCTCTTTCATTGGGAAAGAAAGCAGCAGAGCGGATATTGATGCTTTCATTGCTTCATGCGAGAAATATATTGGAGAATTACAAATTCCAGGTATTGTAGCACCTATCACTGTTACAAAGGAATTATTGGAAGGAATCGCAAACAAATTTCTGGCTGCAACACAACAAGCTGCTGAAATATATAACTACTTAGCAAAAGAAAAGGGTAAAGGAAACTTCATTACTGAAGTATCAATGGACGAAGTGGAATCCCCTCAAACACCTATCGAAATGCTATTCATCCTAAAAATGTTAGCAAACAAAGGTGTGCCAGCACAAACTATTGCTCCAAAATTTACAGGACGTTTCAACAAAGGTGTTGACTATGTTGGCAACCTTGAACAATTTGCAAAAGAATTTGAAGAGGATGTACTTGTTATTGATTTTGCGGTAAAAGAATTTGGATTACCAAAAGAACTAAAACTAAGTGTTCACTCAGGTAGCGATAAATTTTCTATTTATCCAATCATGGCAGATGTTATCAAGAAATATAACAAAGGTTTGCATCTTAAAACGGCTGGTACTACTTGGTTGGAAGAAGTAATTGGATTAGCACTTGCTGGTGGTGAAGGACTTGAAGCAGCAAAGAAAATTTATGCAAACTCAATCAATCGCAAGGATGAACTATGTGCTCCATATGCTGACGTTATTGATATTGATGGCTCCAAACTTCCGTCTGTAGAGGAAGTAAATAGCTGGTCGGGCGAGAAATATGCAAACACTCTTAGACACATCCCTGGACACCCAGATTATAACCCCAACTTCCGTCAATTAATTCACGTTGCATATGCAGTAGCTGCAAAGATGGGACAAGAATACTATGACCTACTTGAAAAATATGCTGATGTAATCGGCTCGTGCGTAGAAGAGAATATCTACGAAAGACACCTGAAAAGATTATTTAATATTTAACAGTGGGATAGTATTATGTACGAATTATTTAATATAAAAGATCAAGTTATAGTAATAACTGGAGGCACTGGAGTTCTTGGTGCCTCAATGGTGGAGTATCTTGCTGCTCATGGAGCCAAAGTTGCAGTTTTGGCTCGCAACCAACAAAAAGGTGATGAGCTTGTAGCAAAGGTAAAATCTAACGGAGGTGAGGCAATGTTTTTACAAACAGATGTAACCAACGAAGAGGTGCTTACCCAAAATGCAGAAGCAATCGTGAAAGCATATGGCAAAATAGATGTTCTGATTAATGGTGCTGGCGGAAATATGCCTGGTGCAACTATCGGACCAAACAATAATATTTTTGACCTAAAGATTGACGATTTCAGAAATGTTGTTGACCTCAACCTTATGGGAACAGTAGTGCCAACAGTAGTATTCTCAAAATATATGGTAGATGCTAAAAAAGGGAATATCATAAATATTTCTTCTGCTTCAGCACTCCGCCCTCTAACTCGAGTAGCAGGATATGGCGCAGCTAAAGCAGCAGTTACCAACTTCACCAAATATATGGCTGGAGAAATGGCTATAAAGTTTGGAGAACAATTCAGAGTAAATGCTATTTGTCCTGGCTTTTTTATTACCGAACAAAATAGAGCATTGCTAACAAACCCTGATGGCTCATACACCGACAGAGGCAATACTATCATCGCACATACTCCATTCCGCAGATTCGGTCAGTCAGAAGAGCTTTTGGGCACACTTCACTATTTAGTGAGCGAGGCTTCTGAGTTCGTTACTGGAACGGTAGCCATTGTTGACGGTGGATTTGATTCATTCAGTATTTAAACATCTAATTTCATTTATAATAAAATGTCACTTCAATTAAGAAAAGATTTCAAATATTCGTTGATTACGCCAACGAGCATGGGCGTACGCATCACTCCTGTAAATGGACAGCCAGTACACACCAGCAATATGTTTCAGATGCAGGCCACAAGTGCTGAAACAAACGTAGCAAGCATCTCTTCATCATTAGGTCTGCCAGTAAAAGCTCTTACGACTTTCGTAAAAGATAGCCCAATTGCAGCATTTATAAAATCAGATCTAAAAGCACGTCATATTGATTATGAAGGACCAGAAGTGGAGCAAGGCGATCCTTGGGGATATCGCCACCAATTCAACGTTGCAGATAGCGGCTATGGATTGCGAGGACCACGGGTTCAGAATGACCGTGCGGGAGAAGTTGGGAGAACTCTAAACGTAAAAGATTTTGACCTTGAGCGCATATTTGGTGAAGAAGGCGTTCAGATAGTTCATCTATCAGGATTGATAGCTGCACTATCTCCCGAAACAAGCAACTTCTGCCTTGAAATAGCAAGATATGCTAAAAAACATGGTACACTTATTTCTTTCGACCTTAACCATCGTGCAACATTTTGGAAAGGCAGAGAAGATGAGCTTCATGCAGCATTCAAAGAGATTGCTTCACTATCGGATATATTGATTGGAAACGAAGAGGACTTTCAATTATGTTTAGGCGTATCAGGACCTGAAGCTGGAGGTGAGAATATTGAGGAAACTATTGATGCATTTAAAGGTATGATTCTCAATGCTAAAAAAGCCTTCCCAAATGTCACAGTATTTGCAAATACACTAAGAGAAGTAATTAGCGTAAACGAACATCTTTGGGGTGCAATTGTTTATGAAAATAATAATTGGCATCTTGCACCACTTCGCACAATCAGAGTATTAGATCGTATTGGCGGTGGAGATGGATTTGTTGGTGGACTATTGTATTCGATACTCACAGAAAAGCCTGCTGAAGAATGGGTGAAATTTGCTTGGGCAACAGGTGCATTAGCAACCACATTCCTTACTGACTATGCTGTTCCAGCCGACGAAGAGATGGTTTGGAGCATATGGGCGGGCAATGCCAGAGTGAGACGTTAATACTATCTTTTATTTTTATTTGACAATTTAATATTTATCATAGATGAAAAAGAAAGCTGATATTGGTTTGATCGGATTGGCTGTGATGGGCGAAAATCTGGTTTTAAACATGGAGAGCAAAGGCTACACGGTTGCAGTTTACAATCGAACAGTAGAGAAAGTTGATAACTTTATGAACGGGAGAGGTAAAGATAAAAACTTTATCGGCGCACATTCATTAGAGCAGTTAGTTGATTCGCTTGAGCGTCCACGCAAAGTGATGATGTTAGTGAAAGCGGGAAAACCCGTTGATAGTTTTATTGACCAACTAATTCCATTATTGGAGCCAGGCGATATTATTATTGATGGTGGCAACACTCACTTCCCTGACACTGTTCGCAGAACCGAATATGTGGAGAGCAAAGGATTGCTATACGTTGGCACAGGAGTTTCGGGTGGTGAAGAGGGAGCCCTTACAGGACCTTCAATGATGCCAGGTGGCTCGCCAAAAGCATGGTCCTTTGTAAAAGATATTTTCCAATCAATCTCTGCAAAGGTTGACAATGGCACACCTTGCTGTGATTGGGTGGGCGAAGGCGGTGCAGGACATTTCGTAAAGATGGTACACAATGGTATCGAATATGGCGATATGCAAATTATCAACGAAGCATATCACTTGATGAAAGACCTTCTCGGAATGGATGCATTTGAACAACATGAAGTATTCAAAAAATGGAATGAAGGAAAATTAGACTCATATCTAATTGAGATCACCCGAGATATTTTAGGATTTAGAGATGAAGATGGAAGCCCATTAGTTGAGAAAATTCTTGATACCGCTGGACAAAAAGGCACAGGCAAGTGGACAGCAGTAACTGCTTTAGACCTTGGCATACCATTGACATTGATTGCCGAATCTGTTTACTCTCGTTGTCTATCAGCACAAAAAGATTTGCGAGTGAAAGCATCACAACAAATAACTGGAACTAAGCCTAACTTTGTTGGTGACAAAGAGCAATTCATCAAAGACTTGGAAGAAGCTATCTTTGCATCAAAAATTATTTCATATGCACAAGGATATGACTTGATGATGGAAGCAGCCAAAGAATACAACTGGAACTTAAACTATGGTGGCATTGCCCTAATGTGGCGAGGTGGCTGTATTATTCGTTCACGCTTCTTGGGTGATATCAAAAAAGCATTTGACAATAATCCGAAGTTGGAAAATCTTCTTTTAGATCCATTCTTCAAAGAAGCAGTGCAATCGGCTCAAGAGAGCTGGAGAAGAGTATGTGCTACTGCCATGCAAAATGGTATCCCCGTGCCCGCTATGACCTCTGCTTTAGCATACTTTGATGGATTCCGCAACGATAGATTGCCTGCCAACTTGCTACAAGCACAAAGAGATTATTTCGGAGCTCATCAATATGAGCGAATCGACAAACCACGTGGTGAGTTTTTCCACACCGACTGGACTGGTCGCGGAGGAAGCACAGCATCTACAATGTATGACGTTTAATTAATCAACTAAATACAAAACGCAATTCCTCACCATAGGGATTGCGTTTTTTTAAACATTGAATTTATATGATTTACTATAAATATGGATCTAAAGATCATAATCTAAGCAAAGAGGATTTGCAGAAAGGATTGTCTGAAGCATTAGATAAGCTTGGCAAGAAGGACAAGGTGCTTGCCGTTCCTCCAGATTTTACTCGATATCCAAGTCGTGCGGGAGAGCTCACGGAGATGGCGTGGGAATATTATGGTGATAAGATGACAGATATATTGCCAGCATTAGGGACGCACACCCCCATGACTGACGAGCAAATTAGCCTAATGTTTGGCAATACTCCCAGAGATCTATTTAGAGAGCATGACTGGCGCAATGATGTTATCACACTTGGGCAAGTGCCCGAAGAATATGTGAATGAAGTCACCGAAGGGAAGCTAAATTTTACGTGGCCAGCGCAAGTAAACAAATTGCTTGTTGAAGGAGACTTCGATTTAATCTTATCTATTGGTCAGGTAGTGCCTCACGAGGTGGTGGGGATGGCAAACTACAACAAGAATATATTTGTTGGGACTGGTGGTTTTGAAGGAATCAACAAGAGCCACTATGTGGGGGCAGTATATGGAATGGAGAAAATGATGGGTCGTGCAGACACTCCTGTCAGAAAGATATTCAACTATGCGTCTGATAACTTCTCGGCACATCTACCCATTTTGTATATTCTAACAGTGGTTGGAGTTAACAAAGAAGGAAAACAACAAACCTACGGTCTATTCATCGGCGACGATTTTGATGTTTTCAATGAAGCCGCAAAGTTATCATTAGAGGTAAACTTCCAGATGGTAGAAAAGCCATTAAAAAAAGTTGTGGTGTGGTTAGACCCCACTGAGTTCAAAAGCACTTGGTTGGGCAACAAATCTATTTATAGAACCCGAATGGCTATTGCCGATGGAGGCGAACTGATAGTATTAGCTCCCGCACTTATAGAATTTGGGGAGGATAAAGAGATTGATAGACTCATCAGGAAGTATGGATATTTTGGCACCGAACAAACACTAAAAGCAACAGAAGAAAACGAAGAGCTAAGTAATAATCTTGGTGCTGCTGCTCACCTCATTCATGGTTCGTCTGAAGGGCGATTCTCCATAACCTATTGCCCAGGCAAAGGATCCGAAAATATCACTAAGGAAGAGATAGAGAGTGTAGGATTTGAATATGCTGACATTGATGAAATGATGGAAAAATATAATTTCAAAAACCTAAAAGAGGGCTTCAATACAATGCCCAACGGAGAAGAGATATATTATATCTCAACACCTGCTTTGGGGCTTTGGGCATATAGAGATAGATTCGAATATTAGATCAACAGATAGGCGATAATACATAAACGTCAAAGGAGAGTTGTATAACAATATTTTCCTTTGACGTTTTTTTTGTATGTTTACGCTCCGAAATCATATTAACAAACGTCATATATTAAACAATAATGAAAAAGACTCTATTCCTATCTCTATTATTGCTTTGTAGTGTTTCTATATTGGCATCACGCAAAGAGATTCTGCTAAACAACAATTGGATGTTTAGATTTTCATGGCAAGTGCAGAAAAACTCTGAAGAGAGAGTTGACTTACCACACACTTGGAATGCACAAGATGCACTGTCGGGCAAGCAAGATTATTTTAGAGGTATTGGCAACTATCGAAAAGTGCTTCCAATATCTGATGAACTGAAGGGCAAACGCTTGTACTTGCGCTTTGAAGGTGCTAATACTGTAACCAATCTGTTTGTCAATCAAAAACAAGTGGGCGAACATAGAGGGGGCTATGGTGCTTTCGTGTTTGATATTACCGATTATGTGGATTATGGAAAGGATAATGAACTATTGGTAAGAGTAAACAACGCTCTTCAATTGGATATAATGCCACTAGTTGGTGATTTCAACTTTTATGGAGGTATATATCGAGATGTATATCTTGTGGTGGCTGAAGAGGAACATATTTCACTTACAGATTATGCCTCACCTGGAGTTTATTTGATCCAAAACAGTGTAACCAAAGACAAAGCTAACGTCACTGCCAAAGTGATGCTCAGCAACTATTCGGCTGATAAAGATGCTAAGCTAACACTGAACATTACCGACGGGAAAAAAAATATTGTATCCAAAACAGAGAATATCGTACTGAAAAATGGAACAAATGAAAGCCATGAAATCAACTTTTCGATAGATAAACCAAGATTGTGGAACGGCAAAAAAGACCCATTTATGTATCAAGCTGAGATTACACTATCTGTGGATGGCGTAGTGAAAGATGTAGTGAAACAGCCTCTTGGATTGAGATTTTATCACACTGATGCAACAGAAGGTTTCTTCCTTAATGGCGAACATATCAAGCTCAGAGGGATATGCAGACATCAGGATAGAGCAGAGGTAGGCAATGCATTGCGCCCCGAGCATCATGACGAAGATATGGATATCATCATGGAGATGGGCACAAATGCTATGCGCTTGGCACACTATCCACAAGCATCATACTTTTATGATTTGGCTGATAAAAACGGTCTAATCGTGTGGGCAGAAATACCATTTATCGGACCAGGTGGCTACGCCGAGCGAGGATATGTAAATCAACAGAGCTTTAGAGACAACGGCAAGGAGCAGCTTAAAGAATTAATTCGCCAACACTTCAATCATCCATCTATCTGTATGTGGGGATTGTATAATGAATTGAAAACGGAAGGCGACAGCCCCACCGATTATATTGAGGAACTAAATGCTGTGGCTCACAATGAAGACCCTACCCGACCAACTGTGGCAGCAAGTTTCTTAGGAGATGACAATCCACTGACGCCACATAGCGATTTGATTGCTTGGAACAAATATTATGGCTGGTATGGTGGTGGATTTGATCACATGGGAACTTGGGCTGATGGATTTCACAAAAGATTTCCGCAATATAAGTTGGGAGTAAGCGAGTATGGTGCTGGGGCAAGTATATATCATCAGCAGGAAGAACTCACACCCACAGTGGCTACAAGCTGGTGGCATCCCGAAAATTGGCAAACTGCATACCACATCGGCAATTGGAAAGCAATCAATGAGCGTCCATTCATTTGGGGCTCGTTTATCTGGAACTTGTTTGATTTTGGAGCAGCTCATCGCACCGAAGGAGACAGACCAGGGATTAATGATAAGGGTTTGGTTACATTTGACAGAAAAGTGAAAAAAGATTCATATTATTTCTACAAAGCTAACTGGAACAAAGAGGAACCATTGGTATATATTTCGGAACGTAGAAACACGAAACGAACAAATAATACAACCTCTGTAACGGTTTTCACTAACTTCCCAGAAGCTGAACTATGGGTAAATGGCAAGAATAGTGGAACACAAAAAGCTGACGGCTATGCAACCATCACTTGGGAAAATATCGCATTGCAGCATGGCAATAATACTATGGAAGTAAGAGCAGGAAGTAAAAAACAAATAATCACCGATACGGTAATTTGGGAATACTCCCAACAATAGCCTTATCATATATCACATAACCCTTGCAAGTAATAAGTATTTGCAAGGGGTTTTTTTATAATTGCACTACGTATATTAGTGCACATTTTGAGCCACGACATAAGCCCCAAAATAATTATTAATCAAAAAGCAATTATTGCAAATGATATAAAATTATAATTTACACCAAAACACAACACGGCGAATAGCTAAAAATTTATTTTTTGCTTGATGGGATGTTGTTTGAATAATTGAAAAAATAAAAAAGGCTTGATTCATATTGTTGCCATACCTTACAAAAACATTTTTTCACTAAAAATAGATGCTTTGCATGACGAAAAGTAGTGAATAATGGTTTTGTAAAGCGTGGCGGAAGCTAAAAAAAAGTGAATGATGGTTTTGTAAAGCATTGCGAGTACAAATAAAAAGTGAATAATGGTTTTGTAAGGTGTGGCGAGTAGTTGAAAGTTGTGAATAGTGGTTTTGTAAAGTATGGCGGGTGGGTAAAAATAGTGAATAGTGGTTTTGTAACCCTTGTCGTATCATTGAAACTTGTGAATGGTGGTTTTGTAAAACGTTTTGGATAATAAAAAAAAGTGAATGGTGGTTTTGTAAGTTGTGTCGGATTTAGAAAAATATTTTGTGCTGTCTAAAACAAGTATTACGGATACGTGAAATCTTTTTTTGGTGTATAAAATACATACGCTCAGTTATTAAAAAAATTGTGTCGCACTGACAACATATTATGTGAATACTCAAAAAAAAGTTTAGCCCTTAATAAGCACCCCAGCGAGTGCTACAAAAATATCTATCCCACCCTAATCAAAGCATGTCATTTAATAAAATTTTTGCTCAACAATAACAAAATCTTTAGTACATTTGCTGAAAGACCATAATTAACAAAACTATAAATCTTCGGATGGCAGACAAAGTAAAATTAAAAGAAAAACAATTTAGTTGGATTACCAGATTAAATAATGAGGAGTTCACAGACCTCTATAATTCAATATGTGAATCTATAAGTACCAATGTCAGGAATGACAAAGACTTTAAGTTTATATTTGATCGTATGAATTCTATAAATCAGGAGATGCAGTCTATGAGCCCGATACAAGTGAAGCACAAATTGACAAAACATATAAATGATCTACACAAAACACGCAAAGGTTTGATAAGTGCACTATATTTATTTGCCTATTTAAAAACAAATGACTTGGGAAGGGATGAGGAAGAAATTGCGCTTGGAGTAATTTCAAAATGGTACCTGAGCTTTGGCAAAAGAATGTACGATCTTGGCATTAATAAACTCACATTCAAAGTGAATGAAATGGTAGAGGACATAAACAAATATGAGTACATCAAAAAAGCAATTGAAGCAAGCAAATTGAAAAATTTTTTTGATAATCTCGAACTATTAACTGCCGAAATTGAAGAAGCACAGCACCAGCGACAAAAGGATATAGTAGAAAAATTGCCCAAATATTCGTATGTTGAAATTAGAGAGTATGCATATGAAAATCTGAAAATATTTATGAATTTGTTAGTGTCTACACCTGTACGATACAACGACTCTGAGCTTTTAAAAAGTGAAAATATTATGATTGACAAAATATTTCAGGAATACAAAAGCGTGCTGATGAAAAGGCTTAATCATAAGAGGAGGAAGAAAATAGAGGATTTATAAGGGGGGGCAAAGTCCTCTCAATAGTGTACTGACGTAATTATTAAATAGATTGTCATATTTGGGACTTTATGAAAATACTATCGTGGTCTTTGCTACCGATCAAGGTGATACCATGTGTAGCCATGTCGTAAATAATGTTGATGATTGAGTTGGTCCATCTATTCAAAAGGGCAAACGTTCCTTGGCACAGCGAGAGAATTTTGGAGGAAATGATACCTTATGATTAGTCAGATAAAAATTATTTAGTGCAATTTTTTTAATAAATAAACTTGTTCCTATGTTCTTCAAAAAAACAACCCTAATTGCAACCACAGCACTCCTCACCAGCGGAGTGTATGCGCAGCTTACCGATTCGTCACAACCCAATATCATCTTCTTCGTAGTTGATGACATGGGTTGGCAAGATACATCGCTTCCGTTTTGGAAGGAGAAGACTCCACTCAATGAACGGTACCATACCCCAAATATGGAGCGATTAGCATCGCAGGGAGTGATATTCACACAAGCTTATGCATGTGCAGTGAGTTCACCCACACGGGTAAGCCTGATGACTGGAATGAATGCTGCACGCCATCGTGTTACAAATTGGACTTTAGAAAAGAATAAATCGACCGATTTAGAAAGTGACATATTGCAGTTTCCCAAATGGAATGTAAACGGTATTTGCCAAACTGCTGACATTCCATTTACCTATCAGGTAACTCCACTGCCTCAATTGCTTAAAGATAACGGATACCAAACCATTCATTGCGGAAAGGCACATTTTGGGGCTATAGGCACTCCAGGTGCAGATCCGTTGCATATCGGTTTTGAGGTTAATATAGCAGGGCATGCGGCGGGTGGCTTAGCCAGTTACTTAGGCGAGAATAATTTTGGAAACCGAACCGATGGAAAACCTAATCCTCTGAATGCCATTCCCGGATTGGAGCAATATTGGGGAGAAGATATTTTTGTTACTGAAGCGTTGACCATTGAGGCAATAAAGGCTCTGGATGAAGCAAAGCAGCAAGAACGACCGTTCTTCCTCTATATGTCTCACTATGCAGTTCATATCCCAATGGAAAAGGATGAGCGTTTTTATCAAAAATATATCGACCAAGGACTGTCAGAAAACGAAGCGGCATACGCAACCATGTTGGAAGGAATGGACAGAAGTTTGGGTGATTTGATGGATTGGCTGGAAAACAACAATCTGGACAAAAACACCATTTTGATATTTATGTCAGACAACGGCGGATTCTCAACATCCACCCAATGGCGCGATGCGCCGCTGAACACTCAAAATGCACCGCTGAACAGTGGAAAAGGTTCTGCATATGAAGGAGGTATACGAGTGCCGATGATTGTGAAATGGTCAGATAAGGTAGATGCATCCACAAAAAATGACAATTATATGATTGTGGAAGATCTCTTCCCATCGTTGCTTGAGATGGCTCAGGTTGCACAATACGAAACTTTGCAAGAGATTGATGGACAGAGCATATTGCCGTTGTTGTTCGATAATAAATTGAGCACGAAAGAGCGAAGTCTCTATTGGCATTATCCAAATTTGTGGGGCAACACTGGCCCAGGTATTGGCACTACCAGCAGCATAAGAAGAGGGGATTGGAAAATGATTTACTATTATGACACGAAACAAAAAGAACTTTTTAATATCAAAAATGATATTGGCGAAACTAAAAATATGGCAGTTGAATATCCTGAAATTGTTGATGATTTTTCAATAGATTTAGGACAATATTTGCGAAAAGTGAACGCACAGCGCCCTACATTCAAAACAAACGGAACTAATTGTCCATGGCCTGATGAAAGGTAACTTCAGTCATCAATTATGCTATAGAATAAATTAATACTTTCAAATATACTCCAAATACTGAATAGAATATATCTTTTTACAATTTAAAACAAATAACACAGGACAACATGAATAAAATACTTACCACTTTAACCACCTCCTTAATAGCAGGAGTTGGAGCCTTTGGGCAACAAAAACCCAATGTAGTATTCATACTTGCCGATGATATTGGCTTTGGAGATTTGTCATGCTATGGTGCTACAAGAATTAGCACACCAAACACTGATGAATTGGCACAAAATGGCGTTAGATTTACAAATGCACATTCGGCAGCAGCAACCAGCAC
>CAZNRT010000020.1:0-29347 GCA_964575445.1 uncultured Proteiniphilum sp.
GCCATGCTAATGCATGTTCTCGTCCTCCGGACCCAAGAATTAAGATGTTCATTATGAATGAATATATTTTTAAATTGTAGAAATCACTTTAAGCCACAAAACTAATAAATATATACTAAACTTGAGCCACAAAACTCAATTATTGATAGTTGCAGTATAGAGCTAATTTCGGATATCTCTTTTTTTGCATCAAAATGTGCTTATTCCATTTAGTAAATGGGAGTCAAAAGTAAGTGAATTTCACGGGTTAACATTTGTTTGCGTTAAGAAATGTGAGCGTTTAACATGAAAACCGACCGATTCCATGTTTCGTATTATTATTTTTTGGACAAACGGAATGAATTGGTACTTTCGTAAAATGACGAAGTATATAATTCGATTGGAAAGTAGTGATTATTGGATGACGTTGTGGACAATTCGATTGATTTCATCTAATTGTAACTTTAATTTGTTAACAATTCGACCTAATTGTGTTAAAAACAAGGTGAAAATCATGATAAATCGAATCCGTTTCATGTTTCGTAGTTTTATGAAGACAACAAACGGAACCATTTGTACTCTTCGTAGTTTTATGAAGATAGCAAACGGAACCATTTGTACTCTTCGTAATTTTATGAAGGTAACAAACGGAACCATTTGTGCTCTTCGTAGTTTTATGAAGACAACAAACGGAACGATTTGTACTCTTCGTAATTTGATGAAGGTAACAAACGGATCGGATATTACTCGTCGTAAAATGATGAAGGTAACAATCGGATTGGATATTACTATTCGTATAGTTTTTAAAGAGACCAAAATCTATTAGACCACCCATCATGTAATGATTTTAAAGAGTGAAGCAATTTGGACCCCTATTCGCAAAATGATAATAAGAAGAAAAAGTTATCTTTGCACTCATTATGAAAGAAAATAGAATCACAAAATTATTTGGAATCCATTATCCAATAGTGCAAGCCGGTATGGTTTGGTGTAGTGGATGGAAGTTGGCATCGGCAGTGAGCAACGCCGGGGGGTTAGGATTGATAGGCGCGGGATCAATGTATCCCGAAGTGCTTCGTGAGCATATTCAGAAATGTAAGCGGGCAACGGACAAGCCTTTTGGGGTAAATGTGCCTCTTATGTATCCTCAGGTGGAGGAGATAATGCAAATTATAGTTGAGGAGCAAGTGCCAGTGGTGTTTACCTCTGCGGGCAATCCCAAAACGTGGACCAAGCATTTGCAATCTCACGGCATCAAGGTTGTGCACGTAGTGTCGAGCTCATATTTTGCTCAAAAATCTGCGCAGGCTGGGGTAGATGCTATTGTTGCCGAAGGCTTTGAGGCTGGCGGACACAATGGACGTGAGGAGACTACCACTCTTGTACTTATTCCACAGGTCAGCACGGCGGTTGATATCCCCGTGATAGCCGCAGGTGGCATCGCCACAGGTGCTGCTATGGCTGCATGCTTTGCACTCGGGGCAGAGGGCGTGCAGGTGGGCACTCGCTTTGCGCTCACAAGCGAAAGCTCGGCAAGCGACGTGTTCAAGGAGCGTTGTTTGTCGCTGCCTGAGGGCGAAACTGTGTTGTCGCTAAAGAAAGTGAGCCCAACTCGTTTGATTAAGAACAATTTCTACCAAGAGGTTAAGGAGATGGAAGATCGTGGAGCCTCGGCAGATGAAATGAGAGAGCTATTAGGACGTGGCAGAGCCAAGAAAGGAATTTTTGAGGGTGACTTAATGGATGGTGAGTTGGAGATTGGGCAAGTGGCATCACTCGTGCATGAGGTGGTGTCGGTAAGGCAAGTAGTGGATGAGATTGTGAAGGAGTATAATGACACAATTTTGTCTCTTGCTAAAACTCAAATCATCTAAAAAATCTGATATTAATAATGAAAAAGCAAACTATAATTATACTTTTGATAGCCCTTGTGGCTCAGACACTTTCGGCTCAGCAAACTAAGGATTTCACGCTTGATGAGTTGATACCTGGTGGCAAATCTTATTATCAATATTCACCACGAATTGATATGCAATATCAGTGGAATGGAGATAAATTGATTGGGATAAAAGGCGACTCAGTGTTTGTAACTCACAATCCATCGAAGCTGGGCAAAAATGAATTGCTATTTACTATAAGTTCATTGGCACAAGAGGGCGAGAGGCTTTTCTCACCTTCATTTTATTCTGATGGTTCGCCATTGGTTAGTTTTAGATCTAACAAGGGTTTAGTGGTTTATAATACAGATGCCAAAAGCCGTGTATCTGCTTTTGAGTATCCTCAGGGAAGTGAAAATCACACCCTGTCACCCAATAATCACTATCTTGCCTACACCAAGGGCAATAATCTATTTATAATTGATAAAGATGGAAAAGAGACTGCCCTGTCTGACGATGGTAGCAGAGATATAGTATATGGCAAAACGGTACACCAAAGTGAGTTTGGTATCAGTGGGGGGATATTCTGGTCGCCCGACGGCAATAAATTGGCTTTCTATAGAATGAACCAATCTATGGTGGAGGATTATCCTTTGGTGGATATGTCTGCCCGCGAGGCAAAACTCAGAGATTATAAGTATCCAATGGCGGGAATGGCAAGTCATCATGTAGCCTTAGGGGTATATAATATCCAATTGGGCACTACCACTTATATGAATACTGGTGAGCCCGACGAGCATTATTTGACAAACGTGGCATGGAATCCACAAAGTGATGCTATCTATATTGCCGAGCTCAACAGAGATCAAAACCAAATGCACCTTAATAGATACGATGCTGCTTCGGGAGAGTTTGACAAAACTCTATTTGAAGAGAGGCATAATAAATATGTAGAGCCAGAGAATCCAGTGATGTTTGTTGAGGCAAATGCCAACCAGTTTGTGTGGCAAAGCAGGCGCAATGGATACAATCACTTGTATCTCTACGACCTGTCGGGCAAGCTTGTGAAACAGCTTACCAACGGTGATTGGGAAGTAGCTGATGTTATAGGCTTTGATGCCAAAGGACAAAGCTTATACTTCTCCTCTACCAACCCTACACCTATGGATAGGCACCTCTATAGTGTCAATCTAAAAAGCGGTAAGCTATCGAGATATACAAACATTGAGGGTTTGCACTCGGCTTCTCTTAGTGCATCAGGTCGCTTCTTAGTTGATAAATATTCATCTCACAACAATCCAAGCACTGTGTCACTTATAGACACTAAAACGCAAAAGAGTACTATTCTTGCTCAATCCCTCAATCCGTATGCCAACTATTTAGTTCCTTCTGTTGAGGCAGGTACTATCAAAGCTGCCAATGGAGCATCTGATTTGCATTACAGAATGGTGAAGCCTGCCAACTTCAATCCAGATAACAAATACCCTGTAGCTATCTACGTTTATGGTGGACCACATTCGCAAATGGTACAAAACAGATGGAGGTATGGTTCTGGTGGTTGGGAGTTTTATATGGCTCAGAGTGGACATATAGTTTTCGTGGTTGACAATCGTGGCACGAGCAATCGTGGGGCGGATTTTGAAAACGTCACTCATCGTCAGCTTGGCGTGGAAGAGGCAAAGGATCAGATGTGTGGAGTAGAGTTTTTGAAATCGCTTCCATTTGTTGATGCCGACAGATTGGGCATACATGGCTGGAGCTATGGAGGCTTTATGACTATCAATATGCTATTGCGCTACCCCGATGTGTTCAAGGTGGGAGTGGCTGGCGGACCAGTGATAGATTGGAAGTACTACGAGATAATGTATGGCGAGCGATATATGGATTCGCCTCAAGATAATCCAGAAGGATACGAAGAAACCAGTCTATTGAATAAAGCTGACAAGTTAAAGTCTCGTTTACTTATCATTCATGGAGATGAAGACCCTGTGGTGGTGATGCAACATAGCATGCAATTTCTAAAGGCAGCTGTATCGGCAGGAACTCACCCCGATTTCTTTGTATATCCAGGTCATGAACACAATGTGATGGGAATTGACAGAGTACATCTTCACGAACATATCACCAGATACTTTGATGACTTCTTGAAATAGTATTATCTTTGTCGTTACTTATGCAGTACGAACTTTTTAAAACAGAACAATTTACCTTCTTTAGCCTCGGTAGTGGTAGCTCTGGCAATTGCTACTATCTGGGCTGCTCCCGCTTTGGCATTCTTATTGATGCGGGGGTGGGTCCTCGAATTATCAAAAAACGACTTGCAGAGCATGGTGTTGATATAGCATCTATTTGGGCAGTGCTTATTACTCACGATCATTATGACCATATCAAATCGGTGGGATATCTTGGTGAGAAAAACCGCATTCCCGTCTATGCTACTGTAGGTGTTCATAGAGGAATAAATAATACACCCTTGGTTAAGCAGAAGCTGAATGGTTCGGCAAGATATATTGATAAAAAAAGACCATTTAGGATCGAGAACTTAAAGATTACGGCATTTCCCGTGCCTCACGATAGCACCGAGAATGTGGGCTATTTCATTGAGTTTGGACATAACAAACTTATGATTGCTACTGACGTTGGAGCTATCACTGATGACATCAGGCACTATATGCTTCAGGCAAATCACTTGGTGATTGAGAGTAACTATGATGAGGAGATGCTCATTAATGGGAGCTATCCGTCTCACCTCAAGCATCGTATCACAAATGGCACTGGGCATTTGAGCAATCGCGAAACGGCAGAGTTCTTAGCAGAGAACTTCTCGCCTAAGCTGAAGAATATTTGGCTTTGCCATCTTAGTGGCGACAACAATCACCCACAGTTAGCATATGACACAGTGGCAAAAGAGCTTGCTAATAGTGGAGTGAAAGTGGGTGAGCATGTTTCATTATCTGTCTTTGGGCGCGATGTGCTATCGAATAAGACTATTTTGTAATACATATATTTTAATCCTTTCCTCATGAAAATTCTTCTTGTTAGTACGTCCGACTTAAGGGGTGGTGCAGCAATAGCGGCATACAGACTATTGCAAGGGCTTGTGGCAAATGGCGCAAATGCAAAGATGATGGTTATGGAAAAGCTCTCAAACAATGCTAATGTCATACAAGTTGGCAATCCTATACTCAGCAAAGCAAGTTTTTATTATGAGCGTGGAAGCATATTCTTGAGAAACAAACTTTCTCGCAACAATCTGTTTGACATTTCTATAGCCAACACTGGCTTGTCTATTACTAACACAATCGAATTTAAGGAAGCAGATGTTATCCATTTGCATTGGATTAATCAGGGGATGCTTTCGTTAGATGAGATTGGTAGAATATTGGCTTCTGGCAAGAAGGTGGTGTGGACAATGCACGATATGTGGCCCTTTACGGGGATTTGTCATCATGCGGGCTCTTGCCAACATTATCAACAGGCTTGCGGTATGTGTCCATACTTAGCTTCGCCATCCCCAAAGGATATCTCTTATACTACATTTATAAAGAAGCGAAAGATATACTCAAAGGGGCACATCACATTTGTGGCTTGTAGTGATTGGCTAAAGGACTTGGCAGCAAAGAGTTTGCTTACCGAGAATCACAGTCTGATCTCTATACCCAACCCAATCGACACTTCCGTCTATCGTCCTTTCGACAAATATTCTGCTCGACAGGAGTTGGGATTGCCCAAGGATAAAAACATTATACTCTTTGCGGCTGCTAATGTTTCGGATAAGCGAAAGGGAATTGATTATCTCATAGAGGCTGCAAGTATATTGGCTAAAAAGAATAAAGGTAACATCCTATTTCTCGTTGCAGGCAATGATGGTGCAGAGATATCTACTCATCTTCCTTATTCATCATACAATATGGGGTATGTAAACTCTGAAAAAATGATCAATCTCTATAATGCAGCTGATCTATTTGTGACTCCATCTATTCAGGAAAACCTACCCAACACAATCATGGAGGCAATGGCATGTGGTACTCCTTGTGTGGGTTTCAATATTGGTGGTATTCCCGAAATGATTCAGCATAAGAGCACTGGTTATGTGGCAAACTACAAAGATGCTGAGGATTTGGCTAATGGTATTAGTTGGGTGCTCAATGATGTGGATGCAGAGACATTGTCTTCCTACTCTCGAGAGTTTGTTATTGAGCATTATTTGCAAAGTAAAGTGGTAAATAAATATTTAGAACTATATCGGTAGAGATGGAAAATGCCAAAACCCTATCAGTAATTACGGTGACATATAATGCCGTACACACTTTAGAAAAGACCATCGCAAGCGTTAAAGAGCAAACATATCCATACATTCAGCATGTAATAGTGGACGGCAATTCCAATGATGGAACTATTGATATTATAAGGAAGTATGCTAATAAAAAAACAAAATGGATTAGTGAGCCCGACAGAGGACTATATTATGCAATGAACAAAGCTGCGGTGCTGGCAGATGGTTGCTATCTTTGTTTTCTAAATGCGGGAGATACTTTTTATGCTCCTGATTCTGCAGAGCAATTAATGAAAAGTTTCGATTTCAATCATAAGCCTGATATCTTGTATGGTGAAACGGCTATTGTTGACAATGATAGCAAGTTTCTACACATGCGACGGTTGAGGTCTCCACAAAATCTAACTTATAAGAGCTTTAGGCAGGGTATGTTGGTGTGTCATCAGGCATTTATTGTGAACAAAAGATTGTTCCAGCCCTATGATACTGCTTATCGCTACTCGTCCGACTTTGATTGGGCTATACGTATGATGAAACAAGCAAAGTATATTCACAATACTAATCTTGTGTTGATAAACTATCTTAATGAAGGGCTCACAACTACCAATAGAAAAGCCTCATTGAAGGAACGATTTAATATAATGGTAAAGCATTATGGATTAGTATCTACCATAGCGCATCATGTGTGGTTTGTGGTGAGAGCTATCATCAAAAAATAACAATTCAATTCTGACTATATATATTATGAAGAGAAGAAAACTTCTTGTGGAGGAGCTCAACCGTGTTAGCATTGATGAGTTTCATGAAGTACCCAAAATCCCGCTCACTATAATATTAGACAACGTTAGGAGTCAACATAATATAGGTTCTGTATTTCGTACAAGTGATGCATTTCTTGTAGAAGAGATTATGCTTTGTGGCATCACTGCCACGCCACCCAATGCGGAGATACACAAGACAGCATTAGGCTCAGAAGATTCCGTCAAGTGGAGCTATCATGAAGATACTCTTAGTATCGTTAATCAACTCAAAGAGAGTGGGTACATCGTTTATGCAATAGAGCAAACAGAGAATAGCTTGATGCTTGATGAAATAGAGTTGAATGAAGGTGCGAAGTATGCAGTGGTGTTGGGGCACGAGGTACATGGCGTGCAACAATCAGTAATAGATATATGCCACCAATGTATAGAAATTCCCCAGCATGGCACAAAGCACTCACTAAATGTATCAGTGGCAGCAGGAATAGTTATTTGGGATTTATTTAAGATGTTGCATAGATAGCAACACTCAAGACTAATGATTGGTCATAATGCTGTCAACCATTGAAGTAAACTTTCTTGCACCAATTTCATTCAAGTGATTTGCATTAAAGAAGTCGTCAGCAGCGAATAGTTCACTCTCGGTCAAATCAATGAATATTGCATTGTCAAATGATTTAGTAATGGTGTTACAGAATTCGGCACGCTCACTGATAAGCTTTTTTTCTATTGTGTTGGTGTAAGATTGATATATTGGTGAGCCGAGCAATATCACTTTTATGCCTCTCGCTTGGCTTTTTCTACAAATGTCATATATATAATCTAAGTTTTGCTTATAGTGGTCACTTTTTGTTTTTGATTCAGATATCATTGCGTTATGCCTTTCAGCTTCTGCTAATCCATTGTCCCAGTCCAGAGTTTTATCTTTAGTAGTATAGTTAATTCCATACCCTCTTTCATTGACAGTCAAGTGGGATATATTATTTAAGCCGAACATTCTAAGGAAGCCTTTTAAAGCAATTCCAAAGTTCTCTGTATTATGAAAATATAGTTCGTATTTATACTTGCTTTTGCCTTCATGTAGCGGACTGTCATAATATATTGTGTAATATTTCACCCTCCACCATTCGGGAGTATCTTCTATCGACCCGTAGGGCGTCCAATAATCTATACCCAGCACCACATATTTCAGTGATTGCATTTGGTCTATATATTTGTTGAAAATAAAGTGATCATACTTTATTGGCTGTGATACATGAGCCGCATTAAAGCCACTTAATCTTGATAGTGAGGGGTCAATATCATATGCAATTGTAGAGGGTCCTAAATAAAGTGCTTCTATATCATGGCTGTTTTTATCGAGCCAGTTGCTTTTGTAAGCATAATCGTTAGGTATCTTGCGTATTGAATATTCTGCTACTATTGCGATAGCAGCAATAGGCAAGAGAAAGTAAAATAGAGTTTCGAGTATATATTTTTTCATCCTCATGAGTTTTGCTTATTTATTTGGTAATGACTTTACTCATCATTACATTGTTCTGTTGATTATTTATTGATGTGATAATGCTATCAACTATTAGAGTAAGTTTTTTAGCTCCATGCTCATCCAAGTGATTCCCATCATAATAATCCTCAGCTTTGAATAATTCATTTTCTGAGAGATTCAAGAATGCTACATTGTCAAATGAACTTGTTATTGATTGACTATAATCGTCGCGTTCGGCAATAATTCTTCCATCCATATTATCGTTGAACGTTTTGTATAAAGGAGTGCTCAATAATATGACTTTTATTCCTTTTTCCTTGCATTTTGCGCATATGTCCTTTATATACTCCTTATTCATTGTGGTTATATTATTGGTAGCTTTCGATTCGAGTATGAGAGTGCTAAATCTTGATGCTTCTTTAGCTCCATTGTCCCAATCTGCACTCTTGTTATCTGTCGTATAGTTTGTGCCATATCCAAGCTCATTCACAATTACATGCGATACATTGCCTAAACCTAATAATCTCATGAATCCTTTTGCAGCAATGCCAAGAGATTTGTAGTTGTGAATACATAATTCATATTTGTATTTGAACTTATTTTCATGATATGGGCTCCCATAATGTATGGTATAATATTTGACTCTCCACCATTCGGCACCTTCTTTTAGCGAACCATATAGTGACCAATACTCCATTCCCAAAACCACAAACTTTAATGACTTCATTTGATCTATATACTTGTTGAATATGAAGTGGTCGTAACTTAAAGGCTGAGAAACATGAGATGCATTAAATCCTTTCCACTTTGATAACGTCGGATCTATACCATACATTATCGTGGAGGGACCCAAATACAGCACCTCTATGTTCTGACTGTTCTTACTCAGCCATTCACTTTTATAAGCATAATCGTTAGGAATTGAACGAATAGAATTTTCCCACACAAACGCAATGAGTGTCATTGGGATAATAATATACAAAAAGGCATCTAATAAATATCTTTTCATATTGCATTCCTCCAGCAATTAAAATTGGAAATAGATAAACTCTTGCTCCTCGCCACTATATAGCACAGTTACGATTATTATAAGCCAAAACAGAGCTATCCGCCAAAACTTGCTACTGATAATTGAGTCAACTTGTAGAGGAAACTCTTTGTCCCTTAGCTTCCACTCTGCAGCGATCATAGCGATCATGCACATCAAAGTGGGGATGAGATCACGTAGCCCATCAGTTGTGAGAGTTAGCATGTTGTTTGGGTTGAATAGTCTAACAATGTAGTGTCCTGCTTGTACAATGGACTCTGCTTTGAAAATAATCAATCCAAATGACACAATAAGAAAGGTGATTGCCATTTTAATAAAATCATTCAATTGTGGCAACCCATACTTATTTGATTTGAGCTTTTTCTTTTTGCCAAAGGAGCCTCTAACTATTAATGGTATAAACAGCAAGCCATGATATAATCCAAAGACAGCGAATGTCCAGTTAGCACCATGCCATATACCAATAATTATCATGTTTATGATTATTGCCAAAACAACTCCAACATTGTCCAAACTTCTAAACTTTATATTGAGTGGCATAAATACATAGTCTGTTACCCAAGATGTGAGAGATATATGCCATCGCTGCCAATATTCTGCAATATTCCTGGCAAAGAATGGGTAGTTGAAGTTCTTAGTTATCCTAAATCCTAATATTTTTCCTACACCTATAGCCATATCCGAATAGCCCGAGAAGTCGGCATACATCTGAATAGTATAAAGACATGCGGCAATTATCAATGTGGTGCTGTTTTGATTGGGTATATCAGCCCACACAGCATCAACAAATACTGCTAATGTATCTGCAATCAACATCTTCTTGAATATTCCCCACAGTATTTGTCTGCTACCATCAATGGCTAAGTTGTAGTCAAAGGGTCGTTTCTCTTTTAGTTGAGGTATAAAGTCATTAGGTCTGTCAATGGGACCTGACATGATGGTGGGGAAGAATGAAATATATGTTGCAAAAGTTACGAAGTCATTGTCAGGTTTTATTTTGCCTCTGTGCAACTCAATTATATAGCTGATTAGCCTAAATGTAAAGAAGCTTATTCCCAAAGGGAATATTATGCTAAAGGTGCTCCAGTTTACCTTTAGTCCAATGGCATT
The DNA here is from genome assembly GCA_964575445.1 of uncultured Proteiniphilum sp. Classification (GTDB taxonomy): domain Bacteria; phylum Bacteroidota; class Bacteroidia; order Bacteroidales; family Dysgonomonadaceae; genus Petrimonas. The sequence goes on from CAZNRT010000020.1 coordinate 10,535, forward strand.
GAATAGATCGGCAAACGACTGAATAAAGAAGTCTAAATATTTGAAATAGAAAAGCAACCCTACTCCAGCCAATACACCAATAGTTGTTATTATTGATGATCTTTTGTCAGATCCTTTGGGTATCTCTTTGCCTAAGAAGTAGAAAAAAGTTGTAGCTATCAGTAGTATGGGAATCATTTTCCAGTTTGCGATGCCATAAAACACATAACTGGCAATAAGCAATAGCCAGTTTTGGGCTTTAGTTTTTTCTTTCAATGGGAAATAGTATAAGAAAAAAACTATAACAAAGAAGATGAGAAAGCTAAACGAATTAATAATCATATTAGTAGAATAATGATTGGTGGGTTTTGTAAATACTTTGTAAACGGGTAGATTGCCTACTTCTCAACTAACTCAATTAAGCCATATGAAACATATAGAAAAGCAACCATCCTGTTGTTGAATAATATTGCAGGCTTAGGTTCTGACACCATCTTGGCTCCTTTTTCTAATAGCTCCTCTATCGATGCTGCTATCGATTCTACTTCATAGCAAATATGATAATATGAAATTCCTTTCTTTGCTAATCGTTCTACCTGAGGTCCTGAAACGAATTCATAGTCGAGACCCATATCTGTTTTTAGCAAACATAGTTGAGCATGCTGGAGTGGGTCTTCTACGATATCACTCTGCCAAACTATATTGTGATAGTTCTTGAAATCCTCTATTGCTTGATTAATATCATGACAAGCAATGCCTATATGATGCACTCTCATTGCTTTATAATTTGGTTTCGATACTGTCAATCATCTCACCCACGTTTTTCCATGAGAGAATTTCTTTAGAGGTAAATTTGAATTTGAAATGTTTCTCTATTGCTACTACCAATTGAATGTGCGTGAGGGAGTCCCATCCTTCTACATCTTCAGCTGTAGTTTCATTTTCTAATACCAATTCTTCTTCGTCCAAAATATCGCGAAATATTTCCTGCACCTGATCTAATACTTCTAATCTATTCATTTGTTTGTATTTGTTAAAGTTATATGGTTGTAATAAATGATTCTAAATCTTGATATTTTGTCACATCTAATTCAAAAAGATGCTTGCCATTGTTGCTTATATCCTCAAAGCCCAAATCAGGATAATGCTTTTCCACCATTTGATTTTTGCTTGTAGGGATATATTCACCAACTATTTTCTTATACCCATTATTCTTTGCATGTTTTACAATAGTGTTGAGAGTAAAATTCTCCATGCCTCTTCGCAACACTCTACAACTCATGAACCAAGTATCTACAAAAAGAGTCTCATGATCTTTTGTTTCCATAATGATTACACATATAAGCCCATTATCCCCATACTTATCTGTGAGGGTGAAGCAAAAGTTGTGATAGTTTTTGTCATTAGATAGTCGGTCTATATCTGCTTCGGTATATCTTACTGTTCGCAAATTGAATTGATTGCTCCGCTGTGATAGTTGGGAAACTCTTGGGGTATTGAAGCCATTAAATGGTCTAACCTCGGATACCATGTCAAGACTTTTAAGGAAGTCAGCCTCATTGGTGAAGCTAAATTGTGCTACTGCTCTTTGAGATTCAATCTGATATTGACGTGTTCTGTCGGCATCAGCGGTAGAGTAAGTAGCTGTTTCAAATAGATTTAAACTATAGAGATACTCCAAATATTGTCCAGGATCTTCAGGAAGCTCGGGCACCGTCACGTCAGGCAGGTTTTCACGCACAAGATTTCTTTCAAAAGGGTTGTCATCTAAAAACACCATTGAGTCGAAACCAATATTTAGTATAGATTGAATCTTACGAATATTGTCTGCTTTATTCTCCCAATTTGCAACGAAAACTGCTATATCATCCAATCTAAGCACCATCTCGGGGTGCTTCTCAAAGGGTTCTTTTGCTACATTTTCATTGTTCTTTGAGCATATAGCGAGTATTATGCCTCTATTTTTTAGTTTTAGTGCCCACTCTTGAAACTCAGTAAATGCTTTGCCGATGCCAAGTTCATGACCAAGTTGTATCTTTTCTAATCCATCATCTCCAATAACTCCGCCCCAGACTGTATTATCTAAATCTAATATTAAACATTTCTTGAACCTACCTTGCAATGTCATGATTATATCAACTGCTTTAGCTGCAACATATGGCAAGGCATCAATAGACAATACCATTTCGGTGCTAATATATACTGATGGGTGAAACATAGTATCTCTCCCCATCTTGTTTTGCAAGGCTGCAATGTCACAAATAAACAAGTTGGAGTGTGCTTGAGAAAGGTTCATCAGTTCATAGTTGAGCTTTCTTACTTGATAAGTGAATGAGCTTTGTGTTTTGTTGGAATAGTTGCCAAATACATTATCATCTATTTCTGGATAATTGAAGTAGATTATTCTTGACTGAGTAGAAGCACATATCATCTTTACAAATTCTAATCTTTGATGGGCCAATGTGTGTTGCTCATCTACTTTTAGTTTGTTGTATTTTGATAGTAATTTGTGAGACGATTGGAACACTATTATATAATCGGCATTAAAATTGTAGAGTTCCGATGTCTTGTCCATAAACTGATGTTCCACCTGATTATAATCTGCCTCAAATAATTCAATTCTATAGCCTCTTTCTATAGCTGTGCCCTGAATAGCAACGGCTAAAAATTGTGTAGCAGTATCTCCCAAAAGAGCTACTCTAAGTAATGGAAGAGAGTTAGTTTCTTTTTTAAGTTTCTTTTGAAGTTCCCTAAATGTACTAATCATGTCTGTCTCTATTTTTGTTAAGGGTTAGGTTATGAACTACCCTCAAGGGAGTAGCTTGGCTGATAAACAAAAAATATACGCAAGAGCAAAACACATTGATGCTGTGATAAAATCTGTGTTTTGTGATATACTGCCACAATCTATTATGGACGCTTATTAATAAAAGCTATAGGGCTTTGAATTTATTAACAATGTCGATCTGAAATTTGTTCTTACTTAGTTGTTTTTTTAAGAGTTAGATTAATTAGTAACAATTTAGGTTGACAATCGAGATTCAATAGGCATGCCTTTCAGGGCACAAGTTTTATTCACCAATCGAAATAGCTCTGAGCATTTCTCTTTTTCCTGGAGGTCCTGGTAGTCGTTCCACCTTGAATCCTATTGACTGCAACATCCTCCTTATTACTCCCTTTGCGCTATATGTTGTGAGTATCCCTCCGATGTTCATCAGCGAATATATTTTTTCAAAAGTTTTGTGCTGCCACATCTCTGGTTGTTTGTCTGGACCGAAAGCGTCGAAGTAGATGATGTCAAATTTGTCAGTGGTAGTGAAGTTATCAGGATTGCTAAAGTCAATCAACCTTTTGCAAATACTGAAGTTTGGGGTTATTGGGCACGGTAGGTTCCATTCTGTCGAGTGTAGTTTGAAGAATAGTTCCTTCTTAGACTCATCTATTAATGTAGGATAGTTGAGGCTCTCAATTTTTGAAAATGGTATTGGGTGCAACTCTAATGTTGTAAAGTTGATAGGCAGATTTCTTTTTTCAGCCTCTAACATAGTCATAAAAGCATTCAAGCCTGTTCCGAATCCTATTTCCAGAATTTTAATTTCATTTAGAGAGCAATGATTGAGTGCTGACTCTATGAAAATATGCTTAGCTTCTTGTATTGCTCCATTCGTTGAATGATAATGTTCATTAAGTTCTGGAACAAAGAGGGTGTGCGAACCATCTTCGGTGATTTCAAGTTCAAAATTCATATGCTAATGATAAATGCTAAAATGATTGCTCTTTTAATGTTATTGCAAAATTATAAAATAATTGATTAATGGGGATTTTGTAAGTCAAATTTCTTATTTTTGTGTTCGATATTAAAACTAAATAAGTCAAAAAAAATAAATATGAGATCCCTTATGAGAAAAGTTATTTTTGTTGTTGCCAATATATTGATATTTATTTCGTGCAATATGGGGCAGAAAAATGATACAAAAGCACTTACTGTAACGATTGAGCCACAGCGTTTTTTCTTAGAGAAAATTGTTGGAGATAAGTTTGAGATAAACACTCTTGTGCCACCTGGATCAAGCCCTGAAACGTATGAGCCATCTCCAATAGCTATGATTAATTTAGGAAATAGCAAAGCCTACTTCAAGGTGGGTTTTTTGGGCTATGAGAATGCATGGAGTGGTAAGCTGGCTCAGAACAATCCTAATGTTAGAGTAGTGGACTGTTCAAGAAATATTGAATTAATGTATGGCACTCATGGACCTCACTCTCACGGAGATTCTGATCATCATGAACATCACGATCATCACGATCATGATAGCGAGGCTGCCGACCCTCATGTATGGAGCTCTGCAAAGAATGCCCTACAGTTTTCTAAGAATATGCTTGACGCCATGGTAGAAATTGATTCTGAAAATGCAGATTTCTACAAAGACAATTACGAACAACTAGCAAAGCTGATTTTGGATACTGATTCTACATTAACTGAATTGCTCACTGATATACCTTCAAGAAGCTTTATTATATATCATCCAGCACTTAGCTATTTTGCAAAGGATTATAATTTGGAACAACATAGTATAGAGTTTGAGGGAAAGAATCCATCTCCATCTCAAATGAAAGAGCTTGTTGACTTAGCAAAAAGAGAAAATATCAGTGTTGTATTTGTTCAACAAGAGTTTGATGTGAAAAACACACAAGTAATTGCTAAGGAGATTGGTGCTGAGTCGTATGTGATTAATCCTTTATCATATGAATGGGGTGATGAGCTATTGAAATTAGCGAAAATACTATCAACAACCAAACCATGAATCCAATAATAGAGATAAAGAATCTGAATGTTGGGTATGATAGCAAACCCGATGTCCTTACCAATGTTTCACTTACTGTTTATGATAATGATTTCTTGGGTATAATTGGTCCCAATGGTGGGGGCAAGACTACTTTGCTAAGAACAATTTTAGGATTCCTAAGCCCTGATAAGGGGTCAATATCTTTTTTTAATAACGGAAAGAAAGTCTCTCATCTGAATATTGGATATTTGCCACAAATCAATCATATAGATAAGAAATTTCCTATCAAGGTAAACGATGTTATATTGTCTGGACTTACATTGCGTGGCAAAATCTTCAAAAAATATTCTGCCGAAGATAAACTTAAGGTATTGCCAGTAGCCGAGAAAATGGGAGTAGATAATTTATTGAATAGAGCTATAGGAGAGTTGTCTGGAGGTCAATTGCAAAGGGTGCTTTTAGGACGGGCTATTATTGATAATCCGAATCTGCTGATTCTTGACGAACCCAGTTCATATGTGGACAAACTATTTGAGACAAACTTCTACAAGCTACTTGCTGATATTAATAATGAAATGTCAATAGTATTGGTTTCGCATGATGTAGGAACTATTATTTCTCAAGTTAAAAATATAGCCTGTGTAAACCAAAGCTTACACTATCATTGTGGGAGCAATATCTCGCAAGAGTGGTTGATGGGTGCTTATGATTCTTGCCCAATAGAGATATTAGGACATGGCGATTTGCCACATAGAGTGTTGATGCAACACGACCATTTGCATAAAGACTAATAAATAAATAATAATATCCACAAAAAAGAAAAAGAGAGAATGAAGAAACTTATTTTATCCATTTTGTTATCTCTATTTGTGCTTTCGTCCTTTGGGCAAAATGCCAGTAGTGATATAACGATTATTCCCGAGCCTGTCTCGATTGTGAAAAAAGGTGGCAATTTTGTGTTGCCCGAAACGGTTACGATATCTACTCCTAAGACAGAGGATATGGGTTTTGTAAACGAAATGTTGGTGAAAAGATTGTCTGTTGCAACTGGCAGAACGGTAGAACTTAAGCACAATAATAATACTTCAAGTATAGTTTTGTCTCTGAACAAGAAGAAGGATAATTCTTTGGGTGACGAAGGGTATAAGCTAATTGTGTCTGAAAAGCAAATTCAAATAACTGCTAATAAGTCTGTCGGACTTTTGTATGGGGCTCAATCTATGTTGCAATTGTTTCCACCACAGATAGAGAGTAATGAATTAGTTGAGGGAGTAGATTGGATTGCTCCAACAGTGGAAATTGTTGATTACCCACGTATGGGCTGGAGAGGATTGATGCTTGATGTTTCTCGCCATTTTTTCACAGTCGATGAGGTAAAGCAGTATATTGATAATATGATAAAATATAAATACAACATGCTTCATTGGCACTTGACAGACGATGAGGGATGGCGTATTGAGATAAAAAGCTTGCCAAAGCTTACAGAAGTTGGCGCATGGAGAGTAGAAAAGATTGGAACATTTAATTATTTCTCTGATCCTCTACCTGATGAGCCTAAAAATTATGGTGGTTATTATACACACGAAGATATACGAGAGATTGTGCGTTATGCATCAGAGCGATTTGTTAATGTGATGCCAGAGATTGATGTGCCAGGGCATAGCTTGGCTGCTATTGCATCCTATCCCGAATTATCATGTACGCCAGGAGCAGAAAACTACAACGTTCGTGCTGGAGAACCTATTATGGATTGGTCGCAAGGTCATCCACCAATCGGTTTGGTTGATGATACCCTTTGCCCAGCTAATGAATTTGTATATGAGTTTATGGATAAGGTAATAGATGAAGTATCTCAACTATTCCCATTCGAATATATACACACTGGCGGCGATGAAGCTCCTCATAATTTTTGGGAGAAAAGCCCACAAGTGCAAGAGTTGATGAAACGTGAGGGATTAAAAACGATACCTCAAGTGCAATCTTATTTTGGTAAAAGATTAGAGAAAATTGTTCAATCTAAGGGCAAAAAAATGATGGGTTGGGATGAGATTTTGGAAGGGGGAATTACTTCAACAACTGCATTGATGAGCTGGAGGGGTATTGAATATGGTATTGAAGCTTCCAAATCGGGTCACTATGTTGTGATGACGCCAAGTCAATATGTGTATATAGACTTGATGCAAGGTGACGTTAGCACGGAGCCACCCGTTTATGCTACACTTCGTTTAAATCAAGTGTACAAATTTGAACCAGTGCCAGAGGGTGCCAATGGCGATTATATATTAGGGGGACAGGCTAATCTTTGGACCGAGCAAGTATATAATATAAGACAGGTAGAATATATGACTTGGCCTCGTGCCTTTGCAGTTTCAGAATCAGTGTGGTCTCAAAAGGAGAAGAAAGATTGGACTAAATTTGTAAATAAAACAGAAGCACATTTTGAACGTTTAGATTTTGCGCAAACAAAATATTCGCCAGCTATGTACGACCCCATCGTGTCTGTTTCTAAAAATGGCGATAAATATTTTGTAACTCTTACTCCAGAAATTGAGGGATTGGATATTTATACCAGTTTTGATAATTCTACACCAGATAATTTTTATCCTGAGTACTCTGCCGCACAAGAGATTCCTAAAGATGCAAGTTTGATGCGAATTATTTCATACAGAAATGGTAAACCAATTGGTCGTTTGATGTCTATAACGGTTGACAACCTTAAGAAAAGGGTTAGATAATAGTTGTATAGCCGAAAGATAATAACTAACTTTGCGCCGCTTTTGATAAGCCCTGTCGTGTGATGGGAAATAAAGAAGCATTTTACAAAACTTTATTTTGAGTAACACAAATAAATAAGAAAAAATGAAAACATTTGAATTAAAAGGAGAAGTAAGAGATAGCTATGGAAAGAAAGCTGCATCTTCATTCCGCAAAGAAGGATTTGTTCCTTGTGTAGTTTATGGAGGAAATAACTCAGAGAATATCAGCTTTATAGTTAAAGATGGTGATGTTCGTTCATTAATTTACACACCTGAAGTATTCATTGTAAATCTCACTTTGGGTGATAAAACAATGATGGCTATTTTGAAGGAGATTCAGTTTCACCCTGTGACAGATAGAGTCTTGCACATTGATTTCCTACATGTATTCCCAGCTATGCCAGTTGTTATTGATATGCCAGTACGTTTGTCTGGATTGGCAGAAGGTGTTAAGGCAGGGGGTAAGTTGTCGCTTGATTCACGCAAATTGAAAGTTAAAGCTCTTTATGACAAGCTACCAGAAGAGTTGGTTGTAAATGTAGAGGATCTTGGTTTGGGCAAATCTATTCAAGTGGGTGAACTAAGCTTTGAAGGTCTTGATATATTATCTCCAAAGAATGCTGTTGTTTGTCGCGTACAATTGACACGTGCTGCCAGAGGTGCTGCCGCTGCTGCTGCCGCTGCTGGAAAAAAATAATAATTCTTGAAAGAGATTTTTTAGATGAAGTATTTAATTGTGGGGTTGGGTAATATTGGTCCCGACTACGAAAACACACGCCACAATATAGGTTTTATGATATTGGACGCCTTAGCTAAGGCGTCCAATGTTGTTTTTGAGGATAAGCGTTATGGCTTTGTTGCCGAGATGAGACTAAAGAACAAGCATCTCATATTGCTGAAACCCTCTACCTATATGAACTTGAGTGGTAATGCAATACGATATTGGATGCAAAAGGAGAAGATTGAAAAGGAGAATCTTCTTGTAGTAGTTGATGACTTAGCTCTTGAGTTCGGTACTCTTAGGTTGAAGTCAAAGGGTAGTGATGCAGGGCATAATGGGTTGAAACATATTCAGGGATTGATAGGACAAAATTATCCTCGCCTGCGATTTGGTATAGGAAATGACTTTCCACGAGGTGCACAAGTCGATTTTGTTTTGGAAGAGTTTGCAGATGAAGAGAAGCAGAAACTTGAAGAGCGTATCAGCTCTTCAGTTGATATTATTAAAAGTTTTTGCCTCGCGGGGATTAATAATACAATGAATCAATTTAATAACAAATAAATATGTCAGCATTGTGTATTATTGTGCTGATTAGTAATCTTTATGGATGACGTAAGAGTAGATAAATGGCTTTGGGCGGTACGAATCTTCAAAACCCGATCTATTGCATCTGATGCTTGTCGCAAGGGGAGGGTGATGATAGAAGGGGTATCTCTGAAGCCTTCGCGTAATGTTAGAGTAGGGGATGTGGTACAAGTTAAGAAAGCCCCAATGACATTCTCTTTCAAAGTGCTTGCATTAGCAGAGAAAAGAATGGGTGCAAAGTTGGTTCCTGATTATATGGAAAATGTGACACCTCCTGAACAATATGAATTATTGGAGCTTAATAAGATAAGTGGATTTGTCGATCGCCAAAGAGGAACGGGTCGTCCTACCAAAAAGGATCGTCGAGATTTAGATCTGTTCACTGATACTTTTGATTTTGACGAATCTGATTTCGTGAATTAATCAATCCTTAGCTTTCTATTTTCTTTGCAATACCAAGGTGCAACGGGCGTTGTGTTCTCTTCAAAACAATAGGGAATGTCGCCCTCAGCACCATTATCCACTAAGCGTTTATAGTGATCAGAAGTTTTTAAATAGTCTATTGGATTTTCTTTTGCTAATTGCCATAACTCCAATGCAACCTTCACACTGTCTGACTCATGTTTTAGAATAGTTCTTTGTGACAACTTCTCCACAAAAGAACCAGCAAATAGAGTGTCTTCAATATTAATCTTGTTCTTCCATCCTGCACATAGTACTACCACTCTTCCCCCTAAGTTAAAACATTTGTCCGCCAAGGTATCTATGTTCGAAAATGATCCAACGAATAGTTTTTTACAATCTTTTGCAACTTCTATTGCTTGCGTGCCATTGGTTGTGGTGAAAACGAGCTCCTTGCCCTCTACAATCCCTCTTTTATAATCAAATGGTGAGTTGCCAAAATCTGCAAACTCTATTTTCTTTGCATTTCTTTCACCCCCTACAATATATCCTTTAGTCTTGTATTCTTTTGCCTCTTCGATGTTTCCAATTGGTATAACTGTCGATGCACCATTGTGAAACATCGTGCATATAGTGGTGGATGCACGAAATATATCTACAATAATTACCACATCATCTTTTTGCTTATAATAGGGATAAAGAGCAGGCGATAAACAGACTTCAATTTTCATAATTATTTTTGTTTTGATGCAAAGTTACAGATAATAAACATTGTTTTGTAACTTTGACGAAAATGAAAATACTAAGAGTATGAAGTTGCCCAACTACAATATAATTCTCGCATCAAATTCTCCTCGTAGAAAGGAATTGCTTTCGGGATTAGATATATCATATGAAATTAGAATATTAGATGATATAGATGAGGACTATCCTGATGATATGGAACTTGAGCAAGTCGCTGAATATCTTGCACAGAAGAAAGCTTCTGCATATATTGACGATTTAACAAGCAACGAATTACTTATTACGGCTGATACAATTGTCTTGAAGGATAATAAAATATACGGGAAGCCTACAGACAAGTATGATGCTAAAAGGATGCTTAATGAATTATCAACTGGCACTCATGAGGTTATAACTGGAGTTTGTCTGACAGCAAGTCACAAGCAGGTTTCATTTTCGGCTATCACCAAAGTTACCTTTGGAGATATATCACAAGATGAAATAGAATATTATGTTGATAAATATAATCCATATGATAAGGCTGGATCTTACGGAGTGCAGGAATGGATAGGATATATAGCAGTAAAGCATATCGAGGGCTCTTACTATAATGTTATGGGATTACCAATATATAGGGTGTATGAAGAGTTGAAGAAGTTTTGATCTCTTAATACAATGTTACATGAATTCCGTTAGAGTTCTTACCCTTATTCTCTTCCTTTGGATTGCCATATCAAGTAATATTTATCATACCTCGCTACAGCTATAGCAAGGATCATATAACTATCAGTATCTCACAGAGTCAGGGCATGTCAGTTCCCCCGCATATATTCAGGGAAACTATTTTGACACAGAAAACTCATATTCTATTTTCTTTTATCTAAGACCAGCAGGGCTGAGATATGATCAGCTTGTAGGATTCTTGCAGATTAACTCGGGGAATAGTTTTTAGTTTTGTTAGATTACAGACTTAAGCCATTCTTGATATTTATCGCCCAATAAAAACACAGGCTTCTCTTGACCGCCCAGTGCCGCAAGAAAACCTTGTATCCACATCACAAATAACAATATCATACCAACAAGCGAAACTATCCAGCCTAAAATTGGTATTACATTTATCACGCTTAGTGCGAGACCAGTAAGACTTATCCCCAATGATTGGCGAATGTGGTATGAAGCGAATGAGTTCTTCTTTTCGTTATTAAGAACAAATGCAATTATTAGCCCAATGATTGTAAGATAAGAAATAATTGCAATAGTTTTTCCATCTTCAACTGTTGAAGTCTTTTGGATGTCTTGATTTTCAGTATTCATAGGATCGTTATTTAAAGAGTTTGAAAATGTGACTTATAGCTTTTCATTATACATTTATATGGCGATTAAATACTGCTATTCTCTACAAATGTATTCTAATAACTATTTAACAGTTTTTTTTGTGTATTGTTCATCTGTTGTTTGGTTATTAGTATTATGGAACAAAAAAAAGAGAGAACACTTAAGTCCTCTCTTTCTAATTATTTTTCAATCTTTTAATTTACTCTGCTGGCGGAGTTTCTGGCTCTGCTTGCTCTACTGGAAAAGTAGGAGTTACATCTGGAGCAGTAGTAGGATTAAGAGGTGCGGGTTGTTGTACCTCTATTTGAGATTGTGGTTCAGTTCCTTTTTTAGATGTAAATTTAGCAGTAAAAATGCTAAGCACTAAGATAGTACCTGCAAGTGTCCATGTTGCTTTTTCCAAGAAGTCGGTTGTTTTACGAACACCCATAATCTGATTTGATGATGAAAATCCTGAAGCTAAGCCCCCACCTTTAGAGTTTTGCACTAAAACTATTAGAATCATCAAGATTGCAGCAATAAGGATGATAATTGTAACGAAGATATACATATTTCTATTCTTTTTTATTTTTCTCGTTGAGTATCAAATGTTCCAAAAAACGGATTTGGTCGACAAAGTAAGCACTTTTTTTTGGAAAATTCAAACTTAATTGCCGAATAATTATCAATGCTTGTTCATATTTCTTTTGCTTGATATAAATCTTCGCTAAAGTCTCAGTCAAAAAGCTACCACCAACCTGTTCTGTATCTACTTTTTTAGTTCTATTTGTTTCTTTTTGAAATGGTTGAAGAGTGATTTCGTTTGTCTCAGCTTTCTCTAAAAAACTATCAATAATATTTTGATGCTTCAGTTCTGGTATATTATCGTTGATATCATTTTCTGTCTCAATATTATTATTGCCATCATTTATATAAGCTAAATAGTCAGTTGAAATAATTGATGAAGCAGACAATTGTTGTAGCTCTTCAGTTTCCTCTTCTTTTGTAAAAGTTGTTAGATACGAGTCCAATATTTCTTCAGTTCTGTCATTGTTCTCTGTATTTGTTGATTTTCTAACAAACAACTCAAACTTCTTGTTGTTAATAAGATAGAATAATCTTCGTCTATCAGCACACAGTACTGATGTATAAGCTAATACATCTTCAAATCTTTTGTTGTTGGTTAGATAAAGATTCTCAGCGTATAATAGATGCGCCGTCTGAAAATAGGGATACTCTTCTATTAGATGCTTTACTTGTTTAACTGTTTCTTCATCTAATAGCTCTCTATTATTTATATGATTTAAAAGCTCTGTACTGTTCATTTTACCAATTAGCCATTGTAGAATTAAAAATTTGTTCTACAATTTCTTTTGTAAGTTCTTTTATTAATTGATCTTGCACATCTGTCAAATTTACATTGCTCGAAAATGTTCTATAGGCAGTTATAGTCTCTTCTTTATTCTGACCTTGTACTTTATTATTCGCAAAGCGCATTCTTACGTTCATCGTCAGTTTTGTTTCCGAAGCGAGTTGATCTTCTTGCACAGCCATAGCCGTCAATTCATATCCCACTATTTCTCCTTCAATCTCCATATCTCCATTTTGATTTACAAATTGCAATCGTGTGTTGCGAGTAAATTCATCTTTTAATGCTTCATTGAATACATTTTCCAATGGAGGATATACCAAAGGTGCTTGGTTGATAAAGTGACTAAGTTGTAAAGTCTTTGTCAAATCATAGTCTATTGATGCACCGTTAAATTTATATGAAATGGTGCATGCCGTTAGTAATGTATATACTGCAATGAGTGTTATAGCTTTCTTCATAATTCGTTGTCGAGGTTATACTCTCTTATTTTTTTATATAAGGTTTGTTCTGATATTCCTAACTCATCAGCAGCTGCCTTGGGCTTACCTTTAAACTTTTCTAAGACATGCAAAATGGATTCTTTTTCCGATATATTAATTGATTGGTAATTGTCATCAATCTCTTGTGCATCTTGAATATCAGGTTTTTCGATTATTGATACCAGATGATCATAATCTGTTATTACTTCATCATATTTCATGGGAAGTGTTACTTTAGTTTTATCTTGTCTTATTAAGGAGGGATGTATGCTTGTACTCCTGTCATCTTGTTGTACATTGGTTGCACCTTCAATAATTTTTTTCACTACCTTTTTGAGATCGTTTATATCTTTCTTCATGTCAAACAATACTTGATATAATATTTCTCGTTCAGATGAGAATGATTTGTGATCTGATTCTCTCTGTTGTGCTACTAATATTGGTAGCGTGGGCTTGTTGTCAGGAAGATATTTCTCTAAAATGTTTGGGCTAATCACTCGTTCGTGTTCTATCACTGAAATCTGCTCTGTAATATTCTTGAGCTGTCTAACATTGCCAGGCCAACGATAGTTGACGAGCATGTTTTTGGCTTCGTCGGTGAGTGAAATAGTGGGCATCATATATTTTTCTGCACAGTCGCTTGCAAACTTTCGGAACAAAAGTGCAATATCTTCTTTTCTTTCTCGGAGTGGTGATATTCTGATTGGCACTGAGCTCAGTCGATAGAAAAGGTCTTCTCTAAATCTTCCTTTTTCTATCGCTTCTTGCATATTTAGATTTGTGGCAGCTACCACTCTCACATCACTTTTTTCCACTTTTGATGACCCCACCTTTATATATTCTCCCGTTTCCAATACTCGTAGTAGTCTTGCTTGTGTGGAAATTGGAAGCTCACCAACTTCATCTAAGAAAAGTGTTCCCTTATCGGCAGCTTCAAAATATCCTTTGCGTGAGGCTGTTGCTCCTGTAAATGCACCTTTCTCGTGTCCAAACAGTTCAGAGTCGATAGTTCCTTCAGGTATAGAGCCACAGTTGATCGCAAAATATGCACCATGCTTTCTGTGGCTATACTGATGGATGATTTGTGGAAAGTTTTCTTTCCCAACTCCACTCTCACCAGTTATTAAGACAGATAAGTCGGTAGCAGCCACTTGCAATGCAATATATATAGCTCTCTCCAGTTCGGAAGATGTACCTATTATACCAAATCGTTGTTTTACCTGCTGAATATTTTGTTTAGCCATATATAGAAAGATGTGATTGGTTTGTATAGTTTACTAATGTAGCAAAATTATTTATTATTTGCCAATTCATAAGTCTTTTCTTGCAAAAAGTTGCCCAACTGATCTGTATTTTTGAATGATTTGATATCTTCAGCCGATATTGGTTTGCCTACAGTCAATGTCATTAACTTTCCATGTTTATTTTGCAGCTCATGACATAAAGCAGCTGTTTGAAGAGTCCAATGAATAAATCGAGTGGCATAAAATGGGAAGCTATTTCTGAAATCAATATGTATTGGAATTACTGGAATTTTGGCCTTTTGTATAAGCTTGATTACTGAATTTTGCCATTCTCTATCATGTATTGTCACTTTGCCATTCTTAAGCTTTATTCTTGATACAGATCCTGCGGGGAAAAACCCAAGCGGGTGCCCAGCTTTTATATGATGTATGCTTTCTTTTATTCCTGATAGGGATATATGTTTGCGTTCACTCTCTTTATATGGATTCACTGCAATAAAATTTTCATCCATAGTATCTACGAGTGATAGAATATAATTTACCATCAACTTGAAGTTGTCAACTCTCGAAGCAACTGTTTCTATCAGGGCAATGCCATCTACGTGCCCATTAGGATGATTTGCTACTACAATAAATGCTTGATCTCTGTATTGTTCTAATATTTCTCCACCTATAACTTTGCGTTCTATACCCAATTTGTCAAGTAAGTCAGTAGTAAAGTTTACACCTGTCAAGTGTTTGGAGTTGTCATATACTTCGCATGCTTTATCTACTCCCGTGATCTTTCGGCTTAGCTTAATGAGTCCATCCCCATTTTGCTTTTCAAATATTGGATGTAATTTCCGTATGTCTTCGTTACTAATAAGTTGTTTTTTCATCTCAATAAATTCTTTTCTTCTTAATACAAGTAGCATTATACTAAAATTATTTTCGTTGGAACATAAAATTTTCGTCCAACTGGCTCTTGTAATAAACAAAAAAACACCGTAAACTTTTTAACCTCACTGTGTTTTAAAATTTACGGTTGTTTTTCGATTAGAATCAATTTGTTTTATATCAAAAATTCTTGATGATATCTATTATTTGTTTTCCTAAATTATCTGCTTCTTCCTGTGATTTTGCTTCCGAATAGATGCGAATTATTGGCTCTGTATTTGACTTTCGCATATGCACCCATTTGTCAGGAAAATCAATCTTTACACCATCAATGTCAATAATCTGTTCATCTTCGAAAATCTTTTTTATCTTTTCTAAAATTGCGTCAGTATTGGTATCGGCAGTAAGTTCCACTTTTTGTTTCGACATATAATAGCTTGGATAACTTTCTCTTATCTCGCTCACTTTTTTGCCACTTTTTGCCAGTTGCGTCAGGAACATTGCTATACCCACTAATGCGTCTCTTCCATAGTGAGATGCTGGATATATAACGCCTCCATTTCCTTCGCCACCAATTATTGCGCCTACCTCTTTCATTTTGGTCACTACATTCACTTCGCCCACTGCTGCTGCATAATACTTACCGCCATGCTTTTCAGTTATATCACGGAGTGCGCGAGTTGAGCTTAGATTAGATACAGTATTGCCAGGAGTGTGTTGCAGTATGTAGTCGGAAATTGCTACAAGGGTATATTCTTCTCCAAATGATTCTCCCTTTTCAGTATATATTACTAATCGATCTACATCTGGGTCAACTGCAAAACCAACGTCTGCCTTAGAGCTCTTCATTAGTTCTGCAAGCTCAGTCAAGTTTTGAGGTAATGGTTCGGGATTGTGAGAAAAATTGCCATGTGGTTGACAATGAAGCTTGAATACTTGCTTCACCCCTAAGGCATATAAAAGCTCAGGTACTGCATGTCCCCCTATGGAGTTGACTGCATCAACTGCCACCTTAAAATTGGCTGCTTTAATAGCTTTTAAGTCCACCATCTCAAGGTTCATTACATCTTTAATATGCCCCTCCAAAAAATTCTTTTCGGATATAATACCTAAGTTATCAACCGATACATAATTGAAGCTCTCTGCCTCTGCAATGCTTAAGATTTCCTCTCCCTCAGCTGCATTCAGAAACTCTCCTTTATTATTCAACAGTTTTAGAGCATTCCACTCTTTAGGATTGTGACTTGCGGTGATAATTATACCACCTGAGGCTTCTTCTTTTACTACTGCTACCTCAGTGGTGGGCGTAGTAGCCATGCCTGCATCCACCACGTCGCAACCCATTGCTATGAGAGTGCCAACGATTATGTTGTGAACCATTTTGCCAGATATACGAGCATCACGTCCAACTACAATCTTTGGTCTTGCGCTATTGGTTGATTTCTTAATGAATTGGGCGTACCCAGAAGTAAACTTTACTATATCAATAGGAGTAAGGTTATCACCCGTTTCGCCACCTATTGTACCTCTGATACCTGAAATAGATTTGATAAGAGTCATATTAAAAACTTGATATTATACTATATGTGATATTTGTCTGTAGTACAAAGGATTAGTTTACCCATCTGTATTCAACACTGTTGTAATAAGTGGGAGTATAACCCTGCTTGTCGCTCTGTGAACCCCAGTTGAAAGGAATAATCATTTTTACCTTGCCAGTATGTCCTATATGCTCGAGTGGCACAGTCCATCCTGGTGTTGTTCCAGAATATAGTGATCTATTCTCCAAATTAACAGTGCCCCTATATGTAAATGTCTCGGGATAACTGCTGTTTAAATTGTTAAACTCAGTTGTATCATTCGTAGTTGAAAAATACCTTAATCCACTAAATCTAACGTGTACCTCTTCGCCCAATTTTACTTTGGGCAAGTTAATTGTGTCGCCCAATTTTACTATGTTGTAGTAAACGCCAGTAGCCTTGTCGCGAAAAAATTCATTTTCTTTGAACTTACCGTCTTTTGGAAAATCCTTAAGTATTACCAATCTGTTTGAAGTGATAAACCTATCTATAGCCTTATTTTCTTCTTTGAGCAAATCGGCATAGGTCTTCTTCTTATTGCATGATACCGAAAGTATCAATAATCCTAATAGTGAAATAAGAATATAATTTGTCTTTTTCATTATCTAATAATGTGTCTCTATTTATAAATAAGCTACAAATGTAAGCAATCCTCTTTGAAATAATTGTTATGTGTAGATAAAATTCTTCAAATTTGGATTGCTTACAGGTTAAGTATGACATTTTAATAATGTTTTGGGAATTAATTCAGCTACTTATTATGTTTTAAACATCTAACAGAACATCACCATTAGCATAAAGTGCGATTGCGTGGCTGTGAGGTTCTTTCTCAAACACATAGGAAGAGTTGTGGCAATGTAGTGCTCTATCGACTAAAAATCAAAATTCTGACCCATCTTAAATTTAGATTGGCACTCAAAATCCAAAACACATCGATCTAAATTAAATATGACCCATATTTTGTTCAAAACATGTGATCCTAAATTTAGATTGACTCAGAATTTTCCAGTTTTATGCACATTTAAGTTCACTTTGTGCCATTTTGTATTTATTCTGACCCATCTTAAATTTAGATTGACTCAGAATTTTCCATTCTGACCCATCCTAAATTTAGAATCACCCATATAAAACTCAATATAGGTCGATCTAAATTTATTTTCACACATATTGAAGTCAAAATGACCCCTTTTTATATTAAAATGAGGCATTTTCGATCATTTATGCCCAATTCTAATGTTAGATAGATGATGATTTTAACAATTGAGGGTCCAAATAGTATCAAAATGCTAAAAAAAAGTCCATTCTGACCCATCCTAAATTTAGAATCACCCATAAAAAACTCAATATAGGTCGTTCTAAATTTAAGATGGGTCAGAATTTTGACTAAATGCTTCATTTTAACATAAAAACGTGTCATATTGAAAGTTGAAGTACCCATCCTAAATTTAGGATGGGTTAGAATGTTCTAAAAATAGTTGACAACAATTAAATTTTAACCAAAACTAACAGATTCTGACCCAATCTAAATTTAGAATTAGGGGTTTTCAACCGAATATGCCAAATCTTAAATTTAAGTTGGGTCAGAATTAGTTAAAATGGGTCGTTGTAAGATTGATTCGATTGGTTATTAGGTTGATATTCAATTGATATTCAATAGTAAATTCGTCTTCGTCAGGATTCGATGAGATCCTTCCTTCGTCAGGATGACAGCCGACTGTCATTGTCACAAATCATGAATCTGGGTAGTCATCGACCTCGCCTTTGGCTATAATGGCATTATATGTTCACATGGTAGTTACAAAAAACCTAACAGACATCGAAAGTCTGTTAGGTTCATATTTGGTTTTTAGCAAATATATCTATTTGAGTTAGCTTATTGGTGTTCCTGCCTCAATAAATCATTTACTGTTTTCACTGGATTAAATGTGCTCACTGGAACTTCCACAAAAATTGTATTCCAATCGCTCATAGCACCGTTCCACAAGCCTGGTAGCTCTA
>CAZNRT010000021.1:0-29032 GCA_964575445.1 uncultured Proteiniphilum sp.
CTATGCGTGCTGGCTACTGGCAGCAGGTTACCAAGAGGCAGAAGAGGAGGGAGCGGCTGCGGAAGGCGGAACAGGAGCTTCGTGAATAGGAGCTTATTTATAAGTGGATATTAAAAAAAAGAGGGTGAAATCATATTGTGTATGATATCCACCCACTTTATTACTATAAACTTATAATAAGCAAGTAGAGGTACTCTTATTAATTGTTTTCGGGTCTTAGTTTGCGAACAACTGCGCCTGTTTGCCACATTTCACTCTCGCGAATTGCACGTAGTTCTTCTTCAAGTTTCTCGCGATAGTCTGCCTGTGAGTTGCTATCAATAGAGCGTTGGGCTTCGTTGCCACTTGCTACCTCTTTATATAGCTTTTCGAAAACAGGCTTTGTTGCATTGTGGAAAGGTCCCATCCAGTCTAAAGCACCACGCTGTGCAGTGGTAGAGCAGTTGGCATACATCCAGTCCATTCCATTCTCGGCAAATAGAGGCATCAGAGATTGAGTTAGCTCTTCAACTGTTTCGTTGAATGCTTCAGACGGAGTGTGACCATTTTCACGTAGCACCTCGTATTGTGCTAAAAGAATTCCTTGAATTGCACCCATTAGTGTGCCACGTTCGCCCGTCAAATCTGAAAACACTTCACGTTTGAAATCAGTCTCGAACAAATATCCAGAGCCAACACCAATGCCTAACGCTACTGAGCGATTGAAAGCATTACCTGTGGCATCTTGAAAGATAGCATAACTTGAGTTTAATCCACGTCCTTCCAAGAACATGCGGCGGAGGCTTGTGCCCGAACCCTTTGGTGCTACCAATATTACATCTACATCAGCTGGAGGGATAATTCCTGTGCGCTCTTTGTAAGTAATGCCAAAGCCGTGAGAGAAGTATAGTGCTTTGCCAGGAGTTAGGTGTTTCTTTACCGTATCCCACAACTTTATTTGTGCTGCATCAGAAAGCAGATATTGTATAATAGTTCCTCTTTCGCAGGCTTCCTCTATTTCAAATAGTGTTTCGCCAGGTACCCATCCGTCTGCTATAGCTTTATCCCAAGTAGGACTATTTTTGCGTTGACCAATGATTACATTGAATCCATTGTCACGCAAATTTAGCGATTGACCAGGTCCTTGCACACCGTATCCTATTACTGCAATTGTTTCATCTTTCAATACATCCTGAGCCTTGCTCAATGGAAATTCTTCGCGGGTAACTACATTTTCTACTACGCCGCCAAAATTCATTTTTGCCATATTTGTAATAAATTGTTTGTACCGATCTTTATGTCGGCTAATTAATTATTTAATCTAATTTTTTTAATTGTCATATTGAACTATAGGTAATTATAAGGCAATTTTATCCCTCATAATCCCTAAGCGCATTTCGTTGTTCTAAGATATCACTTAATCTTTCTATTTTTGATTTTGTGATGGCTATGCGCCCAGAGCGAATAAATTGCAACACTCCAATTTTTTCTGCAAGTTCTTCGAAAAGCCCTTGAGTTTCGGCATAATGTCCAGCCTTAAGAAAGACTATATTGTCTTGTGTGATTTCGAGAACTCTAATATTATATTTGCGAATGAGATATTCCACCGTTCCGTGTTCCATAACTTTCTCTGTGGAAAGTTTATAAAGAGCAAGTTCTTGATGAATCAGATCATCGTCGGTGTTAAAGAATGCCTTAAGAATATCAACACGTTTATCAATTTGCCTTACCAATTTTTTCATCATATTTTCATCCTCACCGTAAGTGGTGATTGTAAACTTATGAATGCCCTCTAATGCCGATGGGGAAACCGAAAGAGTCTCGATGTTAAGTTGCCTGCGAGTAAAGATAGTGGTAATCTGATTAAGAACACCAACCACATTTTCCGAGAAAACGGTTATTGTATATAATGTTTTATTATCCATGTTTATCTTGATTTTTATTGTTGAGTTGTTATATAGAAAGTACTTAAAGCTGTTATACTTTTTCTCCCTTGGCTATTAAAACATCTGTCACACTTCCACCTGCAGGCACCATAGGATAAACCATGCCTTTGGTTTCGACAACCACCTCAAGAAGAAAGCTACCATCATGAGCTAACATTTCTGCTATTGCGCCGTCAAGTTCGGCACGCTCGGTTACTTTGCGACCTTTTATATTGTATGCATCAGCTACTTTAATGAAGTCTGGGTTTTTGAGATGTGTTTCCGAGTATCTTTCATCAAAGAATAGCTCTTGCCACTGACGTACCATGCCAAGATAATTGTTGTTGAGGAGAATAATCTTAACATTAACGCCAGTTTCTAAGATAGTTCCAAACTCATGCATAGTCATTTGCAATCCACCATCACCCACAAAAACACAGACAGTGCGATCGGGAGCCCCATATTTAGCACCAATAGCAGCTGGAAGTCCAAAGCCCATTGTGCCTAATCCTCCCGAGGTAACAAGGCTACGAGACTGTGTGAACTTGAAATATCTTGTACTCATCATCTGGTGTTGACCAACGTCGGTAACGCACACTGCTTTGTTGCCCGTGGCTTCAGTTACTTTATGAACGACCTCACCCATTTTTATTTGTCCACCATTTTCGGGGAATAACTCACACTTGATGACTTTTTCATACTCAAGTTTATCATATTCTCTGAACTTATTGAGCCAATCGGGATGATCTTTTTTACCGATTAGGTCAGTCACCATTGGCAAAGTGGCTTTCGCATCGCCCAAAACTTTGACAGTAGTCTTAACATTTTTATCCATCTCAGCAGGATCAATATCAAAATGAATGACTTTTGCTTGTTTTGCATAGGTGGCGAGATTGCCCGTTACCCTATCATCAAACCTCATGCCTATAGCAATTAACACGTCGCAATCGTTTGTGTTCATATTTGGACCAATATTGCCATGCATCCCTAACATGCCAGTGTTGAGAGCGTGGTCTGTATCTATTGCTGATAGACCAAGTATTGTAGAAGCAAACGGTATTCCCCCCTTTTCGAGAAACGTTTTCAATTCTTCTTCAGCGTTACCCAAAACAACACCTTGACCTACTAAAGCGAAAGGCTTTTTGGCTTGATTAATTATTTCGGCAGCTTGAGCAATACGCTCCTTGTCGGGATGTGGAATAGGGTAATAGCTACGAATGAAGGTTGTCTTTTGATATTTGTATTCGCTTTTGTTTACTTGAGCATCTTTCGCAATGTCAATCATAACTGGTCCAGGACGACCTGACCTTGCAATATAGAATGCACGAGAGATAGCCCATGGAATATCTTCTACGCGTCGCACTTGGTAAGCCCATTTGGTGACGGGCTGTGAAATGCCAATTACATCAGCTTCCTGAAAAGCATCAGAGCCTAACAAACTTGATGCAACTTGCCCTGAAATAACCACAAGGGGTGTGCTATCCATCATTGCATCGGTTAGACCTGTAATGGCATTAGTAGCACCTGGTCCAGAAGTAACTAAAGCAACCCCTACCTTTTGAGATACTCGTGCATATCCTTGAGCTGCATGCACAGCTGCTTGTTCATGGCGTACGAGGACATGTTTGATTTTATCTCTGTGATCATACAAGGCATCAAAAACTGGCATAATTGCGCCACCAGGATACCCGAACATAGTATCTACCCCTTCTGCAAGTAATGAGCGTATAAGAGCTTCACTACCAGAAATCATTGGATTGTTTTGTTCTTCTTTCATACTTTTGTTTTGTTTGAGTTACTATATGAGCCATTAAATGTTTGCATATAGTTGATATTCTAAAATGTACTTTTTTATATTAATCTAACTGCACCCTGATCAGCTGAGCTTACAAAGGCAGCGTATGTTCGTAGTGCTTTCGAAACTTTTCTTACTCGATTAGGCTTAAAAGCCATATCGCCTTTTGCCTCCTCCTCCTTACGTCTTTCTACCATCTTGTCGTCAGATATCATTAGGTTGATATTTCGATTGGGGATGTCTATTTCAATTATGTCATTATCTCTAATTAGTGCTATGTTTCCACCAGCAGCAGCTTCAGGTGATATGTGACCAATTGATAATCCTGAAGTTCCGCCCGAGAAGCGACCATCGGTAATCAGAGCGCATTCTTTGCCCAAATGCTTTGCTTTAATGTAAGATGTGGGATAAAGCATCTCTTGCATTCCTGGACCTCCTTTAGGACCCTCATAGACAATAACCACCACATCACCTGCTTCAATATCACCTCTAAGAATTGCATCACATGCCGAATCTTGTGAATGAAACACTTTGGCTTTGCCTGTGAATTTCCAAATGCTTTCGTCAACGCCCGCAGTTTTCACAACGCATCCATTTTCTGCAATGTTTCCTTTTAGTATTGCTAAGCCTCCATCCTTAGTATAGGCATTCTCAATATTGCGGATACAGCCATTTGCTCTATCAACATCTAAGTATTTGTATTGTGTGTCTTGAGATGACATTACTAAGTTGCGTTTGTTGCCAGGCGCAGAAGAGTAAATTGATACTGCTTCAGGCAATGGTTTATCGACAGTTATATCATATTTTGCAATTGCCTCTTTTAGTGTCAGTCCGTCTGCTCGGTAAACTGATGTGTCTATAAGTCCTCCCTTTGCAAGCTCGTTTATAATACCTAATATGCCACCAGCACGATTTACATCCTGAATATGATAATCTTTAGTATTTGGTGCTACTTTGCATAGACATGGAACCTTACGAGAAAGCTTATCCATATCATCCATTGTAAAATCAACGCCTCCTTCATTGGCAATAGCTAATATGTGTAATATTGTGTTTGTAGAGCCACCCATAGCTATGTCAAGCGTCATTGCGTTAGTGAAAGCCTGACGAGTAGCGATATTGCGTGGTAAAACAGTTTCATCACCTTCAAAATAGTATCGATTGGCATTCTCAACTATTTGATGTGCAGCCTTAATAAATAGACCTTTTCTGTTAGTATGTGTTGCGACAATCGTGCCGTTACCAGGAAGAGCGAGACCTATAGCTTCGTTGAGACAGTTCATTGAATTGGCGGTGAACATGCCCGAGCAAGAACCACAAGTAGGACATGCCGAAACTTCAAGTTGTGCAATTCTTTCATCTGAAATGGAATCATCTGCTGCCTCAATCATTGCGTCAATCAGATCTACTTGTTCACCATCCACGTTGCCTGCTTCCATTGGTCCACCGGAAACAAATATTGTTGGGATATTTAATCTCATTGCTGCCATTTGCATTCCTGGTGTAATTTTGTCACAATTGCTAATGCAAACCATAGCATCTGCCTTATGAGCATTTACCATATACTCTACAGAGTCGGCAATCAAGTCGCGTGAGGGTAATGAGTACAACATACCATCGTGACCCATTGCTATACCGTCATCCACAGCAATGGTGTTGAACTCGGCAGCAAAACACCCAAGCTTCTCAATTTCCTTTTTCACCAATTGCCCTATTTCGTGCAGATGCACGTGTCCTGGAACAAATTGTGTAAATGAATTAACAATAGCTATGATTGGTTTGCCCATTTGTTTTGTAGTCATGCCATTGGCGTGCCAAAGAGCTCGAGCACCAGCCATGCGTCTTCCTTGAGTAGATGTTGCACTTCGCAACTTCCATGCGTCAGCACCTAAGTTTAAATTATCTTTGTCGGTCTTTTTGTCCATATTCATAAATACTGATTCACTTTCACTTTTTTATTTTCTGATGTAATTAGTAATCCATTCGCCAACTTCGCTTGAGGAATATGCTTTGTCACCATTGGCAATATCTTCTGTAACGATTCCTGCTTCAAGACTTGCATTTACTGCCTCGCGAATAAGGGCACCCTCTTCCATCATTTCGAATGCATATTCAAACATAAGAGCTGCCGAAAGAATCATGGCGATGGGATTTGCAATATTTTTACCTGCTGCTTGTGGGTACGAACCATGTATAGGTTCAAACAACGATGTATGAACACCAATAGATGCAGATGGTAGTAAACCGAGAGAGCCAGTAATAACTGAAGCCTCATCAGTCAGTATATCTCCAAAAAGATTTTCAGTT
The DNA here is from genome assembly GCA_964575445.1 of uncultured Proteiniphilum sp. Classification (GTDB taxonomy): domain Bacteria; phylum Bacteroidota; class Bacteroidia; order Bacteroidales; family Dysgonomonadaceae; genus Petrimonas. The sequence continues at coordinate 6,007 of CAZNRT010000021.1, forward strand.
ACTAATACATCAAAGCTTTTGGGCCACTGTATGATACGCATTGCAGCATTGTCAACAAACATATATTCTGTTTCAATATCGGGATATTGTGGTGCTATCTCTTGTGCAATTTGTCGCCACAGACGTGAAGTGGCTAAAACGTTTGCTTTGTCAACGACAGTTACTTTTTTGTTCCTTTGTCCCGCAAATTTGTATGCTAAATGAAGAATACGTTCTATTTCTTCGCGAGTATATATACAAGTATCATAAGCAGTATCGCCATCTTCGCTTCGTCCTTGTGGGCGACCAAAATACATTCCTCCCGTTAGTTCGCGGATGCACATAAAGTCTGCACCATCTACTAACTCTGCACGGAGCGGAGATTTATGAATAAGTGAAGGGAAAGTCATTACGGGGCGGATATTGCCATACAAGCCCAACATCTTACGCATGCGCAACAATCCTTGCTCTGGACGCACTTTTGCATTAGGGTCGTTATCAAACCTCGGATGACCAATTGCCCCGAAAAGTACAGCATCGCTATTCATACATAGTTCATGAGTGTCAGCAGGATATGGATCGCCAACTGTATCTATTGCTATAGCACCTGTCAGTGCTTCTTTGTAATTTAATTTGTGCCCAAATTTATTGCAAACAGCTTTTGTTACATTCAATGCTTGCGCCATTATCTCTGGACCAATTCCATCTCCTGGAAGCACGGCTATATTTAATTCTTTCATTTTTGATTGTTATTTGTTAGTTAGTTGGATTGTCAAATGTTCCATCTACATTTGATAATTATAATTAGGGATATTGCCACTTTCAATCATGTTTAGCATTTTTATTGTTGCATTTATAGCGGCAACAGTTTGGTCAATATCGAGTGCTCTTGTTTTAAAAATCTTACCTTCAAACTTCCATGTTATAACTGCTTGAACGTAGGCGTTAGTTTTTCCACCTGGTGGAATAACCACTACATAGTCGATAAGTTCAGGTGTAGGCTTATTTAACTTGCGATAAATCTTGTACATCGCTTTTGAAAAGGCATGATATTGTCCTTCCCCAGCTGACGTTTCTTGATATATTTCTCCCTTAATAGATAGTTTGACAGTAGCAGTTGGGCGCAAACCATTTGCAAGAGTCATCGAGTAGTTCAACATCTTTATGTCTTGATTCTCTGTTCCATTCTTCAATACATCAGACACGATATATGGAAGTTCGTCAAGACTTACGACCTCTTTTTTATCTCCCAGCTCAATAATACGTTTTGTTACTTTTAGAGTGGACTCATCATCAAGTTCGATCCCTAATGCCTCAAGGTTTTTTATTATATTGGAGCGTCCAGCATTTTTGCCAAGTGCATATTCGCGAAAGCGACCAAATCTCTCGGGCAAAAGATCGCTAAAATATAGATTTTTCTTTTTATCTCCATCAGCGTGCACACCTGCGACTTGCGTGAATACATTATCACCAATAATAGGTTTGTTGTTAGGAATACGAACTCCTGAATAACTTTCGATTACTTTGCTTACGTTATATAGTTTTGCTTCGTCAATACGTGTTGTAACATTAGATATATGATCATGTATCAATGCCGCAACGCTCGTTAGTGGTACATTGCCAGCCCGCTCTCCGAGGCCATTAATGGTAGCGTGTATCCCTTTTATACCAGCTTTTATTGCTTCGAATACATTTGCAGTGGCAAGGTCATAATCATTATGAGCATGAAAATCGAAGTGAATATCTGGATATCTGCTTGACATGATTGAGCAGAACTCGTATGTTTCGTCAGGATTGAGAATACCCAAGGTGTCTGGAAGCATAAACCGTGATACTGCCTCTCCCTTTAGGCTATCTACCATCTTGAAAACATATTCTCTTGAGTTGCGCATGCCATTAGACCAATCTTCAAGGTAGATATTTACTTTGATGCCCATATCTTGAGCCATTGATATGGTTTCTTTGATATCTGAGATGTGCTCTTCTACTGTTTTGCGAAGTTGATATTTGCAATGTTTCTCAGATCCTTTGCAAAGCAAGTTTACTACCTTGCAACCTGTATCTGAAATCCATTGTAACGAAACACCTTTATCAACAAAGCCCAATACTTCAAGTTTGTCTATATATCCGTTTTTGTCAGCCCATTTTGCCATGCGCTTAACGGAATGAAACTCTCCTTCTGAAACCCGTGCTGATGCCACTTCCACTCTGTCAACCTTTAGGTCTTCTAATAGAAGTCTCAGAACACTCAGTTTCTCGGGTGCTGCAAACGATACTCCAGATGTTTGTTCTCCATCTCGTAGCGTTGTGTCCATTATCTCTATTGTTCTCACTTCTTTCAAAACAGTCACTCTTTTAGTTGTTTATTAGTATGTATATGTACGATTGTTTTCGTACTCTTCTATCTCATTCTTGTTTGAGAGAAGAAAATCTATATCATCGAGTCCATTTAATAAACAATCCTTCTTGTAAGGATTAATTTCAAAATTCTCACTCTTCTTTGTGTCATTATTGGTTATAGTTTGCTCTATCAAGTTTACTGTAACAGTAGTTTGAGAGTCCTTATCAGATGATTCGAATAATTCTTTCAGAAAATGCTCGCTCACAACTACAGGTAGTATTCCATTGTTGAGCGCATTATTTTGAAAAATATCAGCAAAAAAGCTTGATACAACCACCTTGAATCCATATCCACCTATAGCCCACGCAGCATGTTCTCTACTACTACCACTTCCAAAGTTTTTGCCAGCAACAAGCACCTCACCGCTAAAGATTATATTATTGAGAACAAAGTCTGACTTAGGACTTCCATCCTTATTATATCTCCAATCTGCAAAAAGATTGTCGCCAAATCCTTCGCGAGTTGTAGCTTTAAGAAAACGAGCTGGAATTATTTGGTCGGTGTCCACATTCTCAATAGGAAGTGGAACATATGTTGATGTTATTGTTTTAAATTTCTCCATTTGTTGTATATTAATTCCCCACTTTCTTTTACTATCTCTTGCTCTTTGTTCGGAGTGGGTAGAGGATTAAAAAATAATTAATGATTATAACTTGTAAAGATCTTATAATGTTCAGGGAATAGTAATTCTTCCATTTATTGCTGCTGCTGCTGCCACCAATGGACTTGCAAGGATAGTGCGTGCACCAGGACCTTGACGCCCCTCGAAGTTTCTATTAGAAGTTGAAACCGCATACATTCCAGCAGGAACTTTGTCATCATTCATTGCCAAACATGCAGAACATCCTGGTTGGCGCAGTTTGAAACCAGCCTCTTCCAATATTTTGTCCAATCCTTCCTCTTTAATTTGCTTGCTAACTTGCCAGCTACCTGGCACAAGCCATGCTGTAACGTTGTCAGCTTTCTTTTTGCCTTTTATGTAGTTGGTAAAGATTCTAAAGTCTTCTATTCTTCCATTAGTGCAACTGCCAAGGAATACATAGTCAATATGCTTGCCTTCTAATCTTTCGCCTGGCACAAATCCCATGTAGTTCAAAGATTTTTTGAAAGAAATTTTACTTGATTCTTCAATATCATCAAGTGTCGGTATTGTGTCATCAATTGGCATACCCATTCCTGGATTTGTGCCATATGTAATCATCTGTTTGATGTCAGATGCATCGAATGTAATCTCTTTATCAAATATGGCACACTCGTCAGATTTAAGAGTTTTCCAATATGCAAGAGCTTGGTCCCATTTTTCTCCCTTTGGTGCAAACTCTCTCTCTTTAACATAATTGAATGTTGTTTCATCGGGTGCTATCAAGCCTCCACGAGCTCCCATTTCAATACTTAAGTTGCAAAGAGTCATTCTCTCCTCCATAGTAAGGTTGCGAATAGCCTCTCCTGCATATTCCACGAAATACCCTGTAGCTCCTCCAGTAGTTAGCTTCCATATCATATATAGTGCCATGTCTTTAGAGCTTACTCCATCGTTAAGTTTCCCCTCAAAATTGATTCGCATAGTTTTGGGTCGCGTTTGTAATATACATTGAGACGATAATACCATTTCTACTTCACTTGTGCCAATTCCAAAAGCAATAGCTCCAAAAGCTCCGTGAGTAGATGTGTGACTATCGCCACATACGATAGTCATACCAGGCTGGGTGTATCCATTTTCGGGACCAATCACGTGTACAATGCCATTCTTCGTATTCTTTAATCCGTAGTATGTCAACCCAAAGTCTTTTGCATTCTTTGCAAGTGTGTCAACCTGAAAACGAGACACCTCATCCCTAATGGGTTTGTCTTGTTCCATAGTCGGAATATTATGGTCGGCAGTAAGAGTTGTTTGCTCTGGGCGAAATACTTTTATTCCTCTTTCACGCAAGCCCGCAAATGCTTGTGGACTTGTTACCTCATGACATAAATGTCTGTCAATATATAATTGTGTTGGTCCATCTTTGACAGTTGTTACCACGTGTGCATCCCACACTTTGTCGAAAAGAGTTTTACCTTTTCCGTTCTCTTGCTGTGTATTTACAAATGTGCTCATACTTGATCTAATTGACTATAAATAAGCCTCTATTAATTATTTTGTTAATTCTCCTGTTATTTCTTATTCCACAAACTTGTTTGCTGCATCAATAAATGCTTCAACAGATGCTGATACTATATCTGTATTTGCAGAGAAACCATAGTATAACATGCCTTTATGCTCAACTTGCATGTGAACTTTGCCTACATCATCGCTGCCACGATTTATTGCTTGAATTAGAAACTCTTGAATTGTTGTTTCACGGCTAATGATCTTTTTCACCGCTTTAATAGCAGCATCTACTGGTCCATTGCCAGTAGCAGATGATTCAAAATGTTCTCCTGCAATATTTAAACCTATGCTCGCTACATGTCTCAACCCTATTCCGCACGTAACTTGTAGGTAATCAATTTTGATGCGTCTTTTGCTGGACTCTCTGCCAACTAATAAAAGAATATCCTCGTCTTTTATATCTTTTTTCTTATCGGCTAAGGATAAGAACTTTTGATAAACCTCATCTAATTCTTTTTCGTCAGTTTCTACTCCCAATAAGTTGAGGCGACTCTTAAGTGCAGCACGCCCACTGCGTGCTGTTAGTACTATTGAGTTTTCGTCAATACCTACATCTTTGGGGTCAATTATCTCGTACGTTTCTACATTCTTTAATACGCCGTCCTGATGAATCCCAGAGGAGTGAGCAAATGCATTTCTGCCAACTATTGCTTTATTGGGTTGAACTGGCATATTCATCATCGTCGAAACTAAACGACTTGCAGAATAAATTCTTGTAGTGTTGATATTGGTGTCATATCCGAGATCTTTATGGCTCTTTAGTGCCATTACCACCTCTTCTAAAGAAGTGTTTCCAGCGCGCTCACCTATTCCATTTATTGTGACTTCTACTTGGCGAGCACCATTCATAACGCCAGATAGAGTATTGGCTGTTGCCATACCCAAGTCTTGATGACAGTGTGTTGATAGTATTGCATTCTTCATATCTACATTGTCAACTAAGTATTTGATCTTTGCTCCATACTCATGAGGAAAGCAATATCCTGTAGTATCAGGAATGTTTACAACTGTGGCTCCAGCATTCACTACTGCTTGAACCACACGTGCTAAATACTCATTATCCGTCCGTCCGGCATCTTCTGCATAAAACTCAACGTCATCCACAAATCTTCGAGCATATTTCACTGCTTTTATTGCCCTTTCGATTATCTCTTCTCTGTTGGAGTTGAATTTATACTTAATATGTGAGTCTGATGTGCCAATACCAGTATGAATTCTCTTTCTCTTAGCGTATTTCAGTGATTCGGCAGCTACTTCAATATCCTTTTCAACGGCACGAGTAAGAGCACAAATAGTTGGCCATGTTACAGCTTTGGATATCTCTACAATAGAATTAAAATCACCTGGGCTTGAAATTGGAAAACCAGCTTCTATAACATCTACTCCCAGTAATTCAAGTTCTTTTGCTATTTGAATCTTTTCTATTGTGTTTAATTGGCAACCTGGTACTTGTTCGCCGTCACGTAATGTGGTGTCAAAAACATAAATTCTTTCCATATTATTTTATTTCTTTAGTTCATATAAAAAAATAACCTTTCTCAGTAGGTGAGAAAGGTTATTCTATTTTTTTATGTTGTTTAAATATATGATATACCAATCTCACCCTCTGTCTTTAATCAGAAGTAGAATAGAAAGGACTAGAATATCTATATTGTTATAATTCATATCTCTTGTAAACTGAATTTGTTTATTTTCATTTGCAAAGAAATAGCAAATATTTGAACTGACAAAACTTTTGAATGTATTTCTTTCATTTTTATGTCAAACTGTAACGAAATGCCCTCTAAAAATATCAATTAATCGTGATATAACGTTCTGACTTTTTGATTATCACTCTAAGTTTACTCATATATCTATAATGAGAAATAGCTGAAAATGTTCTTGTAAAAAGAACTCTTTTCAGCTATAGTGAATATTCTGTTATAGGCTTATCTCTTACCTATAAGTTTTATACATCATTAGAGATAATATCTTGTAGCACTTTTTGAAGTGCTGTTTTATTTGGGATGTCTAATTTTCTATTTATTCTATGAACAGTCACAAATACTGAGTTGAGCGATCTGTTTGTTACAGCTGCAATATCTGGCAATTCCATTTCGTTTGCAAGTAATCCACATAGTAATACTTCACGACGTGAGAGAAGGGGAAAAGCTTTTTGTATTGCTTGTAGCTCCTTTTCATAGTTAACCAAATCATCCAACGATAACTGCTTGTTTTCCTTATCGAAATATAGTTTAAGTATCTCGCTAAGCTTTTCTTTACCAATATTGTCAAGGTTTGATTTCAATTTACCAATCTCTTCTTTTAGAGTATAAAGATTGTATGTCGAATCAATTGATGCTTTTCTCTCTTCTTTGTGAAATGTAACAAAGAATACTGGTCCCAATATATCGTCTTTAGTAATAGTGAGTCTATACACAATATTTATTGATTTTCCATTTAATAAGGTGATAGAAATCTTTCTATTACGTGATGTAATTTGGTCATCTTCATTCTTTAGTTCTAAGAGATGCTTATTTTTCTTTAGCCACTCGATAATATATAAATCTTCATTATTAGATATTTCGAGAATATCTCTTGCCATGTCGTTAATTCCAACCTCCTGTGTGAGAGATAGGTATATTAACGTGGCATGAGGAATTACGTTTATGTCGGTGGCAATCATATTTTTTGACAATAAATTGTCAACTAATTCAATGTGAAGTCTTGGGATATTCATTTGTAATTCCTTTTTGTTTAAGTTATTGTCGTTAATGTATAATTATCAATGCAAAAATATAATATTTTACCACAAAATACTAATTTTAAATCAATTTTTTTCTTACAAGTTCTTACAATATACTTAATTCATACATATTGTATCTAACTTGGTGCTACTTTAATAATTTGTTGTCAAAGAAATCGTTTCTTTTTCAAATATGTTTATTCTTCCCATACCATATATGCAGAAACTAACCAATGATTGAGTTTGTCCCCCTCTATTGATTTTGACTCTGGAATACTTATAGTTAGTGTGTGGTTGCCTTTAGGCAGATGGGGTAGCGATATTTCTACAGGTGGAACATTGCTACCAGGGCACCAGTTGCTTCGTGATAGATCTGATGAAGCAAGCGATTCTTCAATTTCTTTTTCGGCTCTGGTGCCATTTCTTTCTATATATGCTGCCTTCCTTTTTTGCAACCAAACCCCAGAAGTGGGATTGAATCTGCGAAATGAAGCACAATCTGTTCTCCAAGGTAGAAAATCCAATATTTCTTTGTCATCAATATATAGTATATTTTTCTGGGGTCTAAATTCATCACCACCCGAATGCCCACCATGCCCTGTGGTCGTATATTTCAATCTGATGTTTTTAGCTTTTGAGGGGATTGTAAATGGAATCTTTACATCCTTGCGAGAAAATATATCAGGATGCTGTTGGCCAATATAATATACTGTGTTGAAAAGGGGCAACACTTTTGTGTTTAATTTCTTGTCGCCTTTTATTGAGCTCTCTGTGAAAGCTATATTTACATCTACTTTGTAGCCTTCTTCAGTCCAAGTATCAATGTAGATGCCAATGAATACTTCGCCTTCCATCATTGATGTCAGGTCAGTTATGTCTTGCTGCCAAGAAACATCATTTGCCCAACCATCTACGTACACAGGACGGCGTGCAGATGATACTGCATCGTCATTTTGGCTATAATGTCCAACGCCAAAAGGTGTCATGAATCTCATCAATTCTACAGTTGGTAAGTAATCTTTACCAGCCACTATTCCTTTCAGGTTTTCATACAATAATGTATCCTGTTGGGGGTAATCAAATTTATTGGAGGCAATATCTAACATGTTAATAATTGATGCTTTTGGAATAATAAAGCATGAGCCTGATTTGTCCCAACGATCTCCGTTAGATGTTAGCTTAATATTAATCTCTGCATTTGTGTGATTTTTGAATTTTGGAATAGATACTTTCTTTAATGCAATTCTACCGTTAGCTATATATATGATGTCATCTCTTTCATTAATTCCGTCAGGTAGTTTTGAGGGACTAAAATATATTGGAGTGTCCTTAAAGATATTGACATCTACAATAGGAAGAGTGCGATTTTTTGCTTCTAACGATATGCTGATAACATAAAGAATAGCAATTAGTAATAATAATTTTTTCATGTCAGTGTGACTTTATTTATTTATTGTAGGCAAAAGTACTAAATAAGACTATATTTGTAGAATCTAACTTTATAATTTTATTATGAGAATAAAAGAAATCATACATACAATAGAATCATTAGCCCCACTTCCTTTGCAAGAAGAATATGACAATAGTGGTGTGCAGGTGGGTGATATCAATATTGAGGCAAATGGTGCATTACTTTGTATTGATATAACCGAAAATGTAGTAGATGAGGCTATTGCACTTGGCTGTAATCTTATTATTTCACATCATCCACTTATGTTTAAATCTGTAAAGTCGATTACTGGTAAGAATTACATTGAGCGATGTATTGCTAAGGCTCTCAAGAATGATATAGTCATATATTCCGCTCATACAAATCTGGATAACGCAGTAGGGGGTGTAAATTATCGACTTGCCGAGATGCTTGGATTGCAAGAAGTACGTATTTTATCCCCCAAAAAGAGGTCGTTGCTAAAGCTTGTAACGTTTGTTCCTGAAGCTCAAGCAGAATATGTGAGAACTGCATTGTTTAACGCTGGTGCGGGTAATATTGGCAACTATGATTCATGCAGCTACAATCTGGTAGGAGAGGGCACTTTTAGAGGTGGTGAAAATACTAATCCTTTTGTTGGAAAGATTGGGGAGTTGCAATATGAAAAGGAGGTGCGAATTGAAACTATACTACCCATTTATAAACAAAGTGATGTCTTGCGTGCATTACTTGCCGTTCATCCTTACGAAGAGCCAGCATATGATTTTTACCCAATTGCAAATTTGTGGGATCAGGCTGGTAGTGGTATAGTAGGGGTTCTGCCCGAACCATTAGCGGAACAAGAGTTTCTATATCTACTCAAAGATGTATTTCAATTAAATAATATAATGCACACCAAGATGCACAATAGAGAAATACGTGATGTCGCTATATGTGGTGGATCAGGTGCTTTTCTTCTGTCTGAAGCTGTCGCCTACGGTGCTGATGCCTTTGTGACGGGAGAAGCTAAGTATAATGACTTTTATGATGTGGAAGACAAGCTACTGTTCGCTGTTGTAGGACATTATGAATCAGAAATATGCACAAAGGATATATTCTTTGATGTGATTTCAAAAAAATATACTAACTTTGCCCTATATAAATCGTCGTTCGATTCGAACCCGGTTAAATATTTGTAGATTAGTACGGTCAGACATAGTTCCCGTCAAATACAGATGATGTGGCAATAGAGCAGTTAAGCATGTTCGATTGTCGCATTTTTTTGTCTAAAATTCAAAATAATAACAATAATATGGCTACTAAGAAAAAAGTTTCTGTTGAAGACATAGCGGTAGATGAAAAGCTGAAATCGCTATACAAGTTGCAATCATATGTGTCTGAGATTGACAAGATAAGGACATTGCGTGGTGAGTTACCCTTAGAGGTTGCAGACCTTGATGATGAGATCGCTGGTTTAGGTACTCGCATTAATAAGTTTGAACTCGATTCGAAAGAGTTGGCTGAGAATACTAAAAACGAAAAGGCTAAAATAGAAACCAGCAAGACGAGAATTGAAAAGTATAATAAGCAGATTGAGAACGTTAGAAATAGCAAGGAATATGATCATCTTACCAAAGAGCTCGAATTTGAAACTCTTGAGATAGAACTTGCTGAGAAGAAGATTCGAGATAATGCTGAGGCTGAAAAGAAAGTAAAAGAGCTCATAGATAATGCTAATGACCAACTAAAGGAGAAGAATATTGATTTGGCAGCAAAAAAGAAAGAGCTTGATGATATAGTTTCGGAGACCAAAAGTCAGGAGGAAAAGATAAGAGATAAGTCAAAGAAGACTGAAGCACTTATCGAGCCTCGTTTGCTTTCCGCATTTAAGCGTATTCGTAAGAATGCTCGCAATGGCTTGGCTATAGTTCCAATTCAAAGGGGGGCATGTGGTGGCTGTTTCAATAAGATACCACCTCAAAGACAGATGGATATTAAGATGGGTAAAAAGATAATCGTTTGCGAATATTGTGGTAGAATTATGATTGATCCAGAAATGGTTGGTATCAAGATTGAAGATTAGTTTGAGTATATAGATATCAAATAATTGCATTATATGAAGAGAGAGTGCTCGTTAGGAGTATTCTCTTTTTTTTATCTATGCTTAGTTGAATCAACTCTCAAAATAAAAGTTGAATAATACTACGGATGCATACAATTTTTTACGTCATTGTCAGTTTATAATACATATGGCTAAGAATAGATTTATATTATCAATGCTTCTGTTGTGTGTTTCTTTTTATGCTGCAAATGCACAATGGGATGTGCCTTATACACAGTTTTGGACAGTGAAGAATATCTACAATCCATCCTTTGCTGGAGAAAATACTGAAGTTAGTATCAATAAATTGTATAAACAACAGTTGATGCAAGTTGATAATGCGCCGCAAACAATACTTTTGACAGGTAGCATGCCGATTGAGCTTTTTGGTTCACATCATGGGGTTGGTTTTATGCTTTCAAATATGAATGTGGGTAAAGAGAGAAATTCTTTTATTGCTGCTCAGTATAACTATAAGCAAAAGATTGGTCTTGGTTGGATTAATATAGGTGTGCAAGCGGGAGTGCATGAATTGAATTTTGATGCCAACTCGTATCAGATACTTATTGACTCTACACAAAATTCTAAGAAATCAGTAGTCGCTAATCCTATAGATAAAAAACGTATCGACTTGAATGTGGGTGTATCGTGGACCTCAAGTAATGTATTTGCAGGAGTTGGAATAAAGCATATAAATGAACCGAAATATTATAGCATGCAATCTCACATTGAAAGCTCAAATATTAATGATTCAACACTTAGCAAAATCCCCATTTCATACAATTTGATGTTGGGATGCAATATAAAACTGTTAGATACGTTATTTGAAATAGAACCAATGTTATTAGCTCAAACTGTTGCACGTCAAAATAGTCTGAGTGCAGCATTGCAAATACGTTGGAAAAAGAAGTTTTCTGCTGGTGCTGTTTGGAACAGTGATGTGGGATATTCATTCTTTGCTGGCACTACAATTAGTGGACTTGGGATTAGATATGCATGTGATTTGAATAATATAGGACAAATAAGAGATGTTGGATTAAATCACGAACTTGTTTTACAATATAGTTTTGCATTGGATAAGTTTAAACCAAAACCCCAACCTCACAAAAGTATCAGGTTGTTATAAAGATTTCTTGAGAAAAATTAAAAAGGACATAATAAATGATGAGTTTCAAAAAAATAATCATTCTAATTTCATTATTAATAATAACTCTTTCTTGCGGACAAGGAAGGATTGGCAATAGTGTAGGTGGTGAGCTCACTGGAGTAAATATGGGCAAGTCATGGAACGAGCCTTCTCCATATAATATGGTCATTGTATCACGTGGATCTTACATTATGGGTCCAGGTGAGATTGATTCGTTATGGGGGATATCTATACCAACGCGTGGGGTTTCGGTCGATGATTTCTGGATGGATGAGACTGAAATTACTAACTCACAGTATAAGCAATTTGTATATTGGGTGCGAGACTCTATCATTAGAGAACGATTAGCTGACCCTGCTTATGCTGGTAATGATTTTTATAAAATTACGGAGGATATATATGGTGATCCAGTCAAGCCACGTCTTAATTGGAATATCCCCATACCCTGGACAAGAAACACAGAGGAGGAGGAAGCTGCTATAAATAGTGTATTTATCACTCATCCGATTACGGGACAGAAATTGTTAGATGCCCGCCAGATGAATTTTAGATACGAATGGTTTGATGAAACTGAGGCTGCCAAGAGACATAATAGGCTAATTCCTAAGGAGCGTATTCAGAATACGGACTTGAGAGTTAATGAGAATGAAGTTATAATTATCTCGAAAGATACTGCATATATTGATGAACAAGGCAGAATAATAAACGAAACTATCACTCGCCCTTTAAGTAGTCTATATGATTTCGTGCATACTAAGATTGTGAATGTCTATCCAGATACTACTTGCTGGGTCAACGACTTTGAAAATGCTCACAATGAGACATATATGCGTAATTATTTTTCTCATCCATCTTATGCTCATCATCCTGTGGTCGGAGTTTCTTGGGTGGCTGCAACTGCTTTTTGTGAATGGCGCACAATGTATTTGCGCAATAGTTTGCAGCGGAATAATGTGAAAATAGAGAAGTATCGCCTTCCAACTGAAGCTGAGTGGGAGATGGCTGCTCGAAGTGGTAAAACTGACAACATATATCCTTGGGGATCTGGTTCAGCAGAAATAGATGATGATTGTTTTATGGCAAACTTTAAGCCAGGTGAAGGGGCATACGCAGCTGACAAAAATCTTATACCGGCAAAAGTGAGAAGTTACCAGCCTAATAGTATCGGGTTGTTTGATATGGCGGGCAATGTTTCTGAATGGACATCTACTGCTTTTACAGAGTCAGGGAATGAGTTGATGAATGATATGAATCCTGAATATAGGTACAATGCGGCTAAAGAAGACCCATACTCAATGAAGAGAAAGGTAATTAAGGGTGGTTCTTGGAAAGATATCTCAACATTTATCCGTTCTGATATGCGAGATATGGAATATCAAAATATTGGTCGTTCATACATAGGCTTCAGATGTGTAAGAACTAAATTGGGGGCTTCATCAAGAAAATAAAAGATGTAAATAATATATCAAATGAATAGAGTGATAAGAAAAATAGAAAACCTCCTGCAAACTGAGGGTGGACAACGATTATTGCAATATGGTTATAGCTTTGGTGCTGCAATTGTCATTTTAGGTGCAATGGTGAAGGTGTTACATCTTTGGGGAATTTGGGGTAACATAATTTTTGGAACTGGTATGGCTGTTGAGGTGGTTGTTTTTATCCTTTATGGATTTGATAGACCAGTACAGACAAGATACAATAATGAAACTGATGGATATGCTTCACAAACTGCTATAGGGAATCAAAATACTATGCCTTATAAGATGCATCCTAATAAGCAGGAAGGGTATAGCACAAATCACAATATTTCTCATGAGGCGAGTGACAATAATATTGATCAATTGGAGTCTGTTTCTCATAATGTAGTACGATTCTCTCAAGCAGTTGAAACTTTAACCGCTGTTTCAGAATCTCTTCAAGAATCTTATCGTCATATTATTGATAATTCGAAAAACATTGGCCAAAACTCATTAGGTTATGTCCAACAAATGGAGGCTCTAAATCGGAATATATCTGGGTTGAACACTATTTATGAAATACAGCTCAAAGGAATAAGTGGTCAGATAGATACTTTGGACCAAATCAATAAAGGTCTAAAGTCGATAAAAGATATGTATAGCGGAAGTTTGCCTGATAGCTCATCGTTCAGAGATGAGACAGAAAAAATGACTAAGCAAATTCAAGAATTGAATAATATATATGGTCGAATGATCCAGGCAATGACAATTGCTAATAATCCTGCTAACTAACTATTTAATAAAAGAATAAAAGCAAAATGGCTGGAAACGTTTCAAATTCTCCTCGACAAAAGATGATAAATCTAATGTACTTAGTGTTTATCGCTTTGTTGGCTCTCAATGTATCTGTTGAGGTGCTTAATGGATTTGATATTGTAGAGGATAGTTTGAGCAGCTCGTCTGAAAACATATATAATCGCAACAATTTGATAATGGCTGAGCTGGAGCATTACAATAATCAGAATAGTGAAAAAGCAGGCGAGTGGTATAAAAAGGGAGTGCTTGTGAAATTAGCAAGTGATTCATTGGTGAATCATATAGAGTCATTGAAAACTAAAATGGTGAAGGAGGCTGATGGTAAGAACGGAGATATTAAAAACATCAAGAATAGAGAAAACCTCGATGCCGCCTCTTTTACTATGCTCACTGCCTCAACAAATGAGGGTGCAAGACTTCGAGAAGGATTGACTGGATATAAGAATATGCTTATAGAAATGGTGTATGATGATAATAGACGTGATATTATTGAGAGGAGCCTCAATGTTAGTACTGATGGAATTAGAAATGCCACAGATAATAAGAGTTGGGAGGAATCTTTATTTTATAATATGCCTGTGTCAGCAGCGGTTACTATTCTCACTAAGTTGCAAAATGATGTGCGTCTATCGGAAGGGGAGGCACTTAATTCACTTTTGAACTATGTAGATATAGGCGATTTCAGGGTCAACAAAGTAAATGCATACGTTATCCCTGATACGAGAGTAGTTTTGCAAGGGGGAACATATAATGCTCGAATAGTATTATCAGCCGAAGATTCTACCCAAGTGCAATCAATATTCGTCAATGGTAAGACTTTAGATGTAGATAATGATGGGATATTCAGAGCTAACGGTAGTACTGTTGGCACATTTCCAGTTGAAGGCTATATAGAGATGAGGGGTGGAGATGGGGCTGTGATGCGCCGTCCTTTCTCAGATAGTTATACCGTAATAGAGCCTATGGCTACAATAGCACCTACATTGATGAATGTGTTGTATGCTGGTATTGACAACGAGATAAGTATTTCGGTGCCAGGTATAATGCCACAAGATGTTACCGCTGATATTACTAATGGAACATTGAATAGAAAAGGCTCGATGTGGGTTGCAAAACCTACTGCTGTTGGCAAAGATGTAGAGATATCTATTTCGGTAAATTCTGGTACGCAAAGTGTGCGTATGGCATCCAAAAAGTTCAAAGTTCGTGCTCTTCCAGATCCCACACCTTTTATAGAGTATGCCGATGCTAATGGAAACCCCAAGATGTTTAAAAGCGGAACTTTGTCAAAAGCTATTCTAATTAATACTGATGGAATAAAAGCAGCTATCGATGATGGCATTCTAAACATTCCTTTCAAAGTGATTAGCTTTCGCACTGTTTTTTTTGATTCGATGGGAAATGCTATCCCTGAGATATCAGATGGGAATAAGTTTTCGGTTAGACAAAAAGAACAAATAAGAAGGTTGCAGAGAGGGTCTTACTTTTATATCTCAGGTGTAAAGGCGGTTGGTCCTGATGGTGGTGAGCGAGAAATTGCAGTTATTGAAGTAAGGGTAGGGTAAAGGGGTGTTTGAATTTAATTTGTGTACATGTTCAAACAGTATTTAAATATCGTTCAAACACTGTTTGAACACTAATATAAAGACTATGAAAATAAATATATTCAATTTGATAATAGCTTTGTTGATGTTTGGCTTTGCAAATAGTGCCACTGCACAGCAAACTGCAAGGGAAAGATTGGCTCAAAAGCAGACTCAGGAGATAAGTGATAACACCTCGTCGGTGTCGGTGAGGGCTACTCAGGCGTCACGTGGTCAGTCCACTGAAATAGAAAATGCGATGTGGTCGCGCTCTATCTATCGCTTTCTTGACTTGAAAAAGGAGGCTAATGCACCCTTGTATTATCCCGTAATGCCAGAGAATGGTCGAAAAAATCTTTTCTCGATGATATTTAGGCTTCTTATCGAAGACAAGATTGATGCTTATGAATATCTTGATGGGCGTGAAATATTTACAGATGAATACAAAATCGATTTTATGGAGTTTCTTAATCGTTTTGATGTTTATCATGAATTGAATGACAATAAAATCATTGTTGAAGATGTTGATATCCCAAGCAATGAGGTGCAGGGATATTTTGTAAAAGAAGCATATTATTTTGATCCCATAACCTCAGATCATAGAGTCAAAACAGTTGCGATATGTCCTGTGCTGCTTCGTCAAGGTGATTATGATGCTGCCACAATTAGATATCCTCTATTTTGGATTTCATATTCTGATATTGCACCTTACGCCCTAAGCATGCCTGTAATGGCATCAAGTGTCAATAACTCGATGACGGGCACTGTGGCTGATTATTTTAGAAAGCGAAGTTATGATGGTGAAATATATAAAGCTGCGAACCCTCGTAATCTTGCAATATCTCAATATGCTGCAACACCAGAGGAGGTTAATATAGAGCAACAAAAGATCGAAGCACAACTCCGTAATTTTGAGAAAGGGCTTTGGCGTGAGTCCATTGATTCAACAAAAGTAGACATTAGAACTAAGAAATCTAAAACCAAAAAAAATATATCGAAATCAAACAGGATTTCAACATCTGCAAACTCAATGAAGGAAAGAAGATATTAATAGACTGTCAAACGAAGAAATAGAAAGAGGATGTTCAAATAGATATGAACATCCTCTTTGCTGAATTATAGTATAAATTATGGCTTATAATTCTATTATGCTTGCTTTTGGCTAATAAGATATTCAGCAATTTGAACTGCATTTAGCGCAGCTCCCTTGTTTATTTGGTCTGCAGAAGTCCAGAATGTAAGACCATTAGGATTAGTAAGATCTTTTCTGATTCTACCCACATATACTGGGTCTTCACTTGCTGAATCTAATGGCATTGGGTATATTTTATTTTCTGGATCATCAAGTAGAACCACTCCTTCAGCTTTCGAGAATGCATCACGTGCCTGTTCCACACTTACAGGATGTTCCGTTTCAATCCAAATTGCTTCAGAATGTGCACGCAAAACTGGCACTCTAACGCAAGTGGCACTCACCTGAATATCGCTGTGCATTATTTTACGAGTTTCGTGATACATCTTCATTTCCTCTTTCGTGTATCCATTTTCAGTAAACACATCTACTTGTGGGATAAGATTGAACGCAAGTTGATAAGCAAACTTTGAGATAGTTGGCGCTTCATTATTAGCAATTTGTCTGTGCTGTTCTTCTAATTCATCCATAGCAGCTGCTCCAGCACCCGATGCAGCTTGATAAGTTGATACATGAACAGTCTTTATTTTTGAAATATCATTTATAGCCTTAAGTGCCACCACCATCTGTGTGGTTGTGCAATTAGGATTGGCTATAATATTCTTGGGTCTGGTAAGTGCATCTTCTGCATTAACTTCGGGTACAACCAAAGGAACGTCAATATCCATACGGTAAGCACTTGAGTTGTCAATCATAATAGCTCCATGTTTGGTGATTGTGTCAGCAAATTCAAGCGACACACTTCCACCAGCAGAAGTAAAGGCAATATCCACACCCTTAAAGTCATCGTTGCGTTTTATCTCTTTAACGGTAATCTCCTCACCACGGAATGTATATTTTGTGCCTGCACTGCGTGATGAACCAAAAAGAAGTAGTTCATCAACAGGAAAATTTCTCGCATCAAGAATACGAAGCAACTCTTGTCCTACGGCTCCGCTTGTTCCAACAATAGCAATTTTCATTTCTGTAAAAAATTAATTTGATGATGTATATAATAAATGAGTTGGCAAAATTAATGATAAATTGCCAGTTAATGATAACCTTTTAGTCAAAAAGAAAGATGAATGATGTTTTTTGTGGACATTTTGCTTTGAACTCTTTAGCGCAAAGCAATCTTCTTGGCAATATTGCCAATTCTGATTATATAGTATCCTTTGGGCAGGTTGATTGGATATTCATTGGACCCTGCTTTTATTTTTATGCTATACACCTTTACTCCCACGATACTGAAAACCTCTAATATTGAGTCTTGTTGAAGGTTTTCAATAATCAATCTATTATCGGAAAAAGAAATCTTAGTCTCTTGCTCATATTCTGTCATAATCATATCGTTTTGGAAGTAAGGGTATCCTTTTGCAATCCCTAATCCAAATGCAAATAATATAATTAGAAGTGACGAGTAATAAATCCTTTTCATAATCTTAAAGACATCTCTGTTGCAAAAATAGAAAAAAAAGGATATAAAAGTTCTTTTTATAGATATATTTTTCCATTTAATGTAATAATTCCATACTTATATCGTTATAAGTCTATTTTCATCCCCTCATATGCTAATTCTGTATGCTCAAAAGCTGACTTGGCTTCTAATAATAAATGGTCTAACTCTTTATATCTGGATGAAAAATGACCGATGATTAATTTCTTGACCTCTGCCTGTTTCGCAATTTCAGCTGCTTCTCGACCTGTCGAATGGTTTGTCTGTTTTGCTCTTGCAATGTCCAAGTCTGAGAAGGTGGCTTCGTGATATAATACATCTACACCCTTAATATATTGCACAATGCTCGGGGCATATGCGGTGTCAGAGCAATAAGCATATTTGCGTGGTGGAATAGGGGCTGATGTTAAAGAACTATTTTTTATGACTTTTCCATCTTCGGTGATGTAGTCAGCTCCTGATTTGATATCTTTTATTTTGCCAAAAGGTATCTTGTAAAAATCTATCATTTCACGAATCATATGTCGTGGAGATTCCTTTTCTTCAATAACAAATCCATTAGTATGAATCCGATGCATTAGTGGAAAAGAAGAGACTTTGATTGAATTGTTCTCATAGATTTGTGTGTGGTGATGAGGATCTATATGTATATGTTTGATTTTGTAAGTCAGTTGGCTACCAAAGTATTTTGTGAATGGTATTAAGAAGAGCTCCAACTCTTGGTGTGCATATATATATAGTTCACCCTTGCGACCCATAAGGCTTAGAGTAGATAAAAGTCCTGGTAATCCAAAAACGTGGTCGCCATGTAGATGAGATATGAAAATGGAATGCAACTTACTCATCTTGGCTTTTTGCTTACGCATCTGCAATTGAGTTCCTTCTCCGCAATCTATCATAAATAGTTTATCATTTACTTCTATCAATTGTGAAGTTGGATTGCGGTATGTCGTTGGCATTGCTGAGCCACACCCTAATATGGTAACTTGAAAATGAGTCATACTACCTTTCAATGTTTGTTTACGTTGATTTCAACGCATGTGTTTGATATTTAGTTTAGTTACATTAATGATATAATGCTTTCCAACTCCTATTTGTTCAAGTCTATCATTACCCTCATTGGGTAGTGGTCGGAGTATGCAACTCTATCAACTTTTGCCCTGTATGATTTAAGATTTGGACTATACATTATATTGTCGATTCTAAACCAAAACAAATCCTCATTGTATGTTATGCCTGGTCCGAAACCCGAAGTCACGAAAGCATCTTTCATCCCTTTCTTCATCTGTGCGTATGTGTAGGAGATGGGTGTATCGTTGAAATCACCACAGATGATTGTTCCATCAACTTCCATTTCCTCAAGCTTATTTTTAACTTTAAGAACTTGCGAAGTGCGAGCACGATATGCTTTGCCTAACCTCTTGCGAATATTTGTGGTTACATTCTCAAGATTCACTCCATCTGCATTTTGCAAAAAGTTTGTGTAGAGCTCCTTGTCTTCTGCCGTGATGCTATTTGACTCTAAGTGCACGTTTGCTATTGCATATTTTGAGCCATCAATATTTACTGTATAAATAGCCGCACCGTTGTACGAAGACTTGAATACAACCTCATCAGTATCCTCAATTGGATATTTAGAGAAACATGCTAATCCGTATATTAAGCTTTTGCGAGATGCCCTCAGCGGGGTTACCGAACGATAGGGATATCGATCGAGGATTTTGTTTATATCTCGTTGGCTTATCAAAGATTGTCCCGTTTTGCTAACAATGTATTCTTGCAGGCATACAATATCTGCATCTTGCTTAGCTATATATTCGAGTAAGGGGAATTGATCGCTCTTTTTACTGCGCTCGTTTGCAAATCCTTGAACGTTATATGTTAGCACCTTGATTGCCGAGTCGGGTATTTTTTTTGTCGAGATATTTAAAGGGAAAAATGTGGTAATTGGCTTGTAGCATATACCTAATGCCAAAATAGAGATAACAGCCAGCTTCCACTTCTTAAACAATATCCATAGTCCTAAATATAGAATATTTAAAAGAATTATCACACCATACCCTAAGCCAATGTATGAGAATATATTAGTTTTGAGTGGCGATACCCTCCATGACATGAATGCGCTAAGCAGTAGTAGAATAGCGAGTATATTGGTTGCAAATATCAAGTGTCTTACAACTCCCGTAAATCTAATCTTCTTATTTTTTGCTGGCATCAAACAATCTCTTTTTTTCATCCTCCGACAAGCCGTTGTAACCCGTCTTTTTGAGCTTATCTAATATTGCATCTATAGACTCTTGTTCCTTTTTCTTGCGCAAGTTGTAGTCCATATCATTTTCATTGCGTTGATACTGAACTTTTAACTTAGATTTTTTCTTTCTGGGCTTGGTTATATTTACAAACCAATCAATTAGCTTGCCCACCCAGGCGGTAATGTCTCGTCCTTTCTTATATTGCATTGCAAAGATGTAACCAATTATTGCTCCACCAATATGGGCTACATGTCCTCCTTCGTTTACTCCATTGCCTAATGATAAAAAATCGATGACAAATGCCGCTATAGCTATATATACTATTTTGATTTGGCCTAATAACAACAGATTTATCTTTACGTCTGGGCGGTAAAATGCCGCTCCCATAACTATTGCCATCACGGAGGCAGAAGCTCCAATCATCCAACTCCTATCCAATGATACGAAGTAGGGCACATAATTGTAGGCTAATATATATAGAAGTGCTCCCGCAAGTCCACCCAACACGTATAGGCTACCAAAAACACGACCAGTGAAACACTCCATAAATATTTTTCCAAACCAGTATAGCCACAACATATTGAATAATATGTGCAATATCTGTTCATGAACAAACATATATGTGAAAGGTGTCCAAAAGCGGTGCAAGAGTTGATTAAAGCCAGATGGAACACCTAAGAGTGTGATCAAGTCAAGCTGATAGATATTAAATAGAGTAAAGAAAATACTCACAATTTTTATGATGACAAAGAAGGCTAAGTTGATATATATAAATCGTGTTAGCACACTTCCAAGCTTATACTTTAATTTTAGTTTATCAATAATATCTGCCATATCCTTTTCCTTTCTTTTTCCAATATAATATCATAATAACTCCAAATAGCATACCACCCAAGTGAGCAAAGTGTGCGACATTGTCCCACGCAAAGTTTTTTACTCCAAATATAAGCTCGAAGAAACCATAGCCTATTACAAAATACTTTGCTTTGATAGGGAATGGAATAGGTATTATAAAGAGCTCAGCATTGGGGAACATCATTCCGAATGCTAATAATATGCCAAAAACAGCACCAGATGCCCCCACAGTTACACTATTGAGTGCAATGTTGAGCGATCCTTGCATATCATTAATATAATTCATGTTTTGTTGAAGTATCTGATAACCTTGCGAGAAAACCTCCTCAATAGCCTCTGCCTGCATGCCCTTTTTGAGTGCTTGAATACGGAAGAAGGCTACCAAGAGCTGAATTAGCCCTGCACCAATACCTGTTACCATATAATATGTCAAGAATCTTTTTGAACCCCATACATATTCTATGGTGCGCCCGAACATGAATACAGCAAACATATTTGAGAAAACATGCATGAACGAGCTGGAATCGTGCAAAAACATGTAGCTGATCAATTGATGAGCCATGAAGCCTTGAGACTCAAAGTAATGTAATCCTAAATATTGAGAAAGATCAATGCCCTGTCTGAGGAATACTACTTGAGCAAGCCATACTATTACATTTATAATGATAAGATTGAGCGTAACTGGTGGTAAGTTTCCACCAAACGGAGATCTTGAATTATTCATTTAGCTATTCTATAAATTTTGAGCAAAAGTACTTATAATTTCCCATTGTGTGTTTGGAAACAACGATATTTCCCCTTTTTTAAATTAAATCAAATACTTTTTTGCTTTTTTCTTGATTATATATAATAAATAAATTATATTTGGCGTCTGATGTAGAAAGTTCCTAACTAATTGATTATATTAACTTTTTAAATTTTTCCCTATGAATAAATCTGAATTAATTAATGCCATTGCTGAAAAGTCTGGACTTAGCAAAGTAGAATCAAAAAAAGCTTTAGACGCAATTCTTGAGACTATTGCTGTAGAGGTAAAAAATGATGGGAAGGTCGTTCTGGTAGGTTTTGGTACTTTTTCATTATCTGAGAGAAGTGCACGAATGGGTGTTAATCCACAAACAAAGAAACCAATTGAAATTCCTTCAAGAAAATCTATGAAGTTTAAACCTGGGTCAACTCTAAGAGATTTGTAAGATTTGAACTTAAGACCAAGTCTTAAGATTATTAATGAGAGGATGTCTATAATTAGGCATCCTCTTTTCATTTAATTTTATGCTCTCATATGGCAATAGTTCGTTAATGGTTTTGTATCTACGCCCCTGCTTTAGTACCAAAAAATAATAGTTCTTTGATGTGTTTGTGATTTTTATTCAACACCTCAATCCTACAGATTTATTAGTAACGCAAAGCACAAAAAAACGCACTTAACATTTGTTTGCGTTAAGAGATGTGAACGTTTAACACTAAAAACCACTTTTTTCAACTATTGCATTATGTTTTTTTAGACAGAAAGATTATTTAGTACA
>CAZNRT010000022.1:0-4188 GCA_964575445.1 uncultured Proteiniphilum sp.
ATTCGACACCCTCACCAATTCCATCAGCGAAGGATTGCCAAAGGAGATAGAATTGAGACAAAAACAATATGAATATTATAGAGATATGTTGTTGACATTCCCGAATCCGTAGGGGCAGACCTATGTGTCTGCCCAATATTTAATAATGTGTCTGCCCAATATTTAATAATGTGTCTGCCCTGATATAATATGGGCGCACACATAGGTGCGCCCGTACATGGCGGGATTGATTATGGAATGGGCGAACACGCAGGTTCGCCCGTACATGGCGGATGTGATATTGGAATAATGGGCGAACACATAGGTGCGCCCGTACATGGCGGGATTGATTATGGAATGGGCAAACACGCAGGTTCGCCCGTACATTGTGATGAAATTAAAATAGATAATGAAATATAATCCTAAAATACATCATCGTAGATCAATCCGATTAAAGGGATATGATTATTCGCAATCGGGACTGTATTTTATTACCATTTGTTGTCAACATCATGCTAGTTTGTTTGGGTATATTGACGACGGTAAAATGGTAATGAATGATGCAGGCAAAATGGTGGAGCATTGGTATTACGAATTGCAAAATAAATTCAAAAATATTCAATGCCACGAAATGGTTGTGATGCCAAATCATTTTCATTGTATTATTGAAATTGTTAATGATGTTGAGGAACGTAGGGGCAGACCTATGTGTCTGCCCAATGATATAATGGGCGAACACACAGGTTCGCCCGTACATGGCGGGTTGGGCGAACACACAGGTTCGCCCGTACGTGTATCCATATCCTCCATTGTGCAATGGTTTAAAACAATGACCACAAATAATTATATTCGTGGAGTACGGCAAAATGGATGGCAACCATTTGAAGGCAGATTGTGGTTGCGTAATTATTGGGAGCGCATCATTCGTGATGAGAAGGAATATGAGTATATTGCAAATTATATAATAAATAATCCTATACAATGGGAAAGCGATATATTAAAAAATGGATAATTAATATTGTGCGGGTGCTCCTGCGTGTGCACCCTAATCAAGATATAATAATGACGATAGAAATTAAATGTAACTATGACAACATACATAACAATAGCCGAAACACACAACTTCATAGTACTTGATGAATACAAAAAATACTCGGAGGTACATGATGCGCCCGTAGCATACCAGACAGAGTCTGATTTGGAGCGAGAGTTTATTCAAGATCTAATAGATCAGGGTTACGAAAACACTTCTGGTTTAACTACACCCGAAGCAATGCTTGCAAATGCTAGAGTGCAAATTCAGGCACTTAACGAAGTGGCATTTACAGATGCAGAGTGGAGGCGATATGTAGAGGAGTATTTGGATAGACCGAGTGATAACCTTGTAGAGAAAACAAGAAAGATTCATGATGATTATATCTATGATTTTGTGTTTGATGATGGACGCATACAGAACATTTACTTAGTTGATAAAAAGAGTGTTACTCGCAATAAGCTGCAAGTAATATCTCAGTTTGAGCAAAAGGGTACCCATCTAAATAGATATGACGTAACCATATTGGTTAATGGCTTGCCACTGGTACAGGTGGAGCTAAAGAAGCGCGGTGTGGTTATACGTGAGGCATTTAATCAGGTGCATCGCTACACTAAGGAGAGCTTCAATAGTGAGAACTCACTTTATAAGTATTTGCAGATTTTTGTTATCTCAAATGGTACAGACACACGCTATTTTTCAAATACTGTAGATAGAAACAAGAATAGCTACGATTTTACTATGAATTGGGCTAAGGCTGATAATACGTTGATTAAAGATTTGAAGGACTTTA
Organism: uncultured Proteiniphilum sp.; assembly: GCA_964575445.1. GTDB lineage: Bacteria > Bacteroidota > Bacteroidia > Bacteroidales > Dysgonomonadaceae > Petrimonas. The sequence continues at coordinate 1,806 of CAZNRT010000022.1, forward strand.
CAGCTACATTCTTTCAGAAAAATACATTGTTGAATATACTATTGACTTATTCTGTGTTTGATACAAATAACACATTGTTGATTATGCGTCCCTATCAGATAGCAGCTACCGAACGTATATTGCAGAAGATTAAGAGCTCGTATAATTTAAAGATATGGTCTAAAACCGAAAGTGGTGGCTTTATATGGCACACCACAGGTTCGGGCAAAACACTTACTAGCTTTAAGGCTGCACGATTGGCTACAGAGCTTGATTTTATCGATAAAGTGTTCTTTGTAGTTGATAGAAAAGATTTGGACTATCAAACCATGAAGGAGTATCAACGCTTCTCTCCCGATAGCGTAAATGGATCTGAAAGCACAATAGGCTTGAAGAGAAATATCGATAAAGATGATAATAAGATTATCGTTACCACCATTCAGAAGCTTAACAATTTGATGAAGGGTGAGGCCAATCTAGATATTTATCAAAAGCAAGTAGTATTTATCTTTGATGAGGCTCACCGATCTCAATTTGGGGAAGCGCAAAAGAATCTAAAGAAGAAGTTTAAGAGGTATTATCAGTTTGGATTTACGGGTACTCCAATATTTCCAGAAAATGCTTTGGGAGCCGAAACTACTGCAAGTGTGTTTGGCATGGAGTTGCATTCTTATGTAATTACTGATGCAATTAGGGACGAAAAAGTATTGAAGTTTAAGGTAGACTATAATAACGTTCGCCCACGTTTTAAAGGCATAGAAACGGAACAAGACGAGGCTAAATTAAGTGCAGCAGAAAACAATAAGGCTTTGCTTCATCCTGCTCGTATTAGCGAGATATCGCAATATATCCTCAATAACTTTAATATAAAAACTCATAGAAACAAAGGGGGCACCACTGGATTCAATGCAATGTTCGCTGTAAGTAGTGTGGACGCTGCTAAGTGTTATTATGAGGAGTTGAATAGGTTGCAAAAGGATAGTGATAAACCTCTTCGGATAGCTACTATATTTTCATTTGCTGCCAATGAAGAGCAAAATGCCGTTGGCGAAATACCTGATGAGGGATTTGAGCCTACTGCTATGGATGTTAGCTCGAAGGAGTTTTTGAGCAAGGCTATTGATGATTATAATAGGATGTTTACAACGAGCTTTGGTGTTGAAAGTAATGAGTTTCAGAACTACTATCGCGACCTTGCTAAACGTGTGAAGAGTAAAGAGGTTGATTTGCTAATAGTAGTTGGCATGTTCCTTACAGGCTTTGACGCACCTATGCTTAATACTCTTTTTGTAGATAAAAACTTGCGTTATCATGGATTGATGCAAGCTTATTCACGAACCAATAGAATACATGATGCTACCAAAACATTTGGTAATATTATTACCTTTAGAGATTTAGAAAAGGCTACGGTTGACTCTATTACATTGTTTGGAGACAAAAATACTAGAAATGTAGTGCTTGAGAAAAGCTACAAAGAATATCTTGAAGGCTTTATTGACATTGCCACAGGTGAGGAACGTAGGGGTTACGTAGCGGTCGTAAAAGATCTTAATGAGAAGTTCCCCGATATCGATACAATTGATAAAGAAAGCGATAAGAAAGAGTTTATAAAGCTATTTGGCGAGTACTTGCGTATTGAAAATATACTTCAAAACTATGATGAGTTTACTAATCTTAGAGCACTTCAAGATATCGACATTAGTGATGCAGATGCTGTTGAGGAATTTAAGGAGACCTATTTTGTAACGGATGAGGATATCGAGGCAATGCAAAAGATTGATTTGTTGTCCGAACGTGCTGTTCAAGATTATAGATCTACATACAATGATATACGAGAATGGTTTAGACAAGAGAAGAAAGGTGAAGAATCTAAAGACTCAAAAATAGATTGGGATGATGTTGTGTTTGAAATTGATTTACTTAAATCGCAAGAGATAAATCTTGACTATATCCTAGAGCTTATATTTGAGAAGAATAGTAAGGCAAAAGACAAAGATTCATTAATAGAGGACATTCGTCGTGTTATCAGATCTAGCGTTGGTAATAGAGCTAAAGAGAGCCTAGTTGTGGATTTTATTAATGAAACAGACCTAAACGAAATTAAAGAGAAGGCTAATATTATAGACTCATTCTTTGCTTACGCCCAAGAGAAGCAGAAAGCTGAAGCATTGAAGCTAATTGAAGATGAAAACCTAAACGAAGATGCCGCAAAAAGATATATCCTAACTTCATTAAAGCGTGAGTATGCTAATGAGAATGGAACGGACTTAAACTCAATTTTGCCAAAGATGAGTCCTTTACATCCTCTGTTCCGCACAAAGAAACAGAGTGTCTTTCAAAAGATATCTGCCTTTGTCGAGAAATTTAAGGGAGTGGGGGGGCTGGTGTAGGGGCAGACCTATGT
>CAZNRT010000022.1:4288-13270 GCA_964575445.1 uncultured Proteiniphilum sp.
GTCTGCCCTAATATTATAAAATGTGTCTGCCCTAATATTATAAAATGTGTCTGCCCTAATATTATAAAATGTGTCTGCCGTAATATTATAAAATGTGTCTGCCCTTAATTAATCAATAATGTGTCTGCCCTTAATTAATCAATAATGTGTCTGCCCTGATTGAATAATAAACGCATTAAAATTATTATATAAAGAGCCTCCCCTGCTTTGGGGAGGTCTTCACCTGTTTCGTCCATAAGAGCATGCCTAATCCCTGTTGTAGGATCATTGCTATAGCCATATAATACATTGAATGATTTTGTTAATACAGATGGGATACTTAAGCCTTTTCTTTCCATCTTTTTAAGGTTCAAAGTGCTCTCTCCTGTTATATTTCTATTTACAGCTTCTACAGCAGAAATAGCCTCTTTAATAGGGTTTTGATAGTTGGGAGTGGGGTGTTGAGAATAGAGGGCCAATCTTTATTAAGGTGCATACTCACATTGTCTGTGTTCTCGTTAATAGCTGTTTCTATTGTTTCTATTTCTAAGTCTGAGACTATATTAACGATTATATTGCCAATCACTCTGTAACCAAAGCTTATATATGCTCCTCAAGATCTGGTGTCCACGGTTCAGCATCATATTCCTCGTGAAATAGAAGCCTGTGAGATCGGGGACCAGATATTTTGAAGCCATTGTGATTCATCTATAGCTGCTTATGAAAGCTAGTATTGTCAATCATATCTTCGCTAAAAATACAATCCACTATCTGATGATTATCGTTTATTTAAACGATAATTGCCATATGATAGCAGTTATAACAGGAGATATTATCGCATCAAGAAGGATAATAGACCAAGATAAATGGTTGGTGCCACTAAAAAGTATGTTGGCTACTTGGGGCAATAGTCCCAAAGATTGGAAAATAGAGAGGGGAGATTCCTTTCAGATAGAGGTGTCATCTGCTGAACTTATGCATATCATTCTTGCCAATCCCAACATTACACAAGAGGAAATAGGAAAGCTATTGGGTATAAAGCAAAACTCTGTGAGTGGTAGGTGGAATAGAGCAAATGTGAATGAGATATTGGAAGTGGAAGAGATGTTTGGTTCATGGCGTTATCGATTTGATAAAATTATATGCTCAAAAAGAGACTAATAAACCTACATGGTTTTTTATAGATCAGCTGCTGCACATTATAAGCATCGTTGTGCTTTGGTTGTTATTTTATAAGCCACATTTAAATTTATCGGCGTGGTGTGATAATGCAAATGTTTGGATATATGCTACTGCGATAATCTTTATTACAGTGGTGAGCGGTATAGTAGTTAGAGAACTGATGTATAACTGGTCAAAATCATTGAAAGATGATGGTGGCAAATCCCTTAAAGATGCTGGTAAGTACATAGGTATCTTGGAGCGTCTGTTTGTATTTATATTTGTAGTTACTGGACATTGGGAGGGTATTGGTTTTTTATTGGCTGCCAAGTCGGTGTTTCGTTTTGGAGATTTAAAAAAATCAAAGGACAGAAAGTTAACTGAGTATATTTTGGTAAGTACACTTTTGAGCTTGGGTATAGCTATAGTTACGGAAATATTGGTTCTTAAGCTCGCGGGAGATTAATATCTAATGTATTGCGACCTCAAAATGTGCAATTCTATTAATATTCCCCAAACTGATGTAAATATTAAACTAAACCCCTAACTTTGTAAGCATAATCAGATATATATAATGAAAGTAATAGATTTCATAGTTCGAGCTAACGAACAATTAAATTATCAAAACAATCTGCTTAAGGTTTCTCCTGCAGATGGCTCTCCCCTTTGTGATATGCAACCAGGGCAGTTTGTGCAAATATTGGCTGACAATTCGCCAAGCACTTTTTTAAGAAGACCAATTTCTATAAATCTTGTTGATTTGGATAATAATGAAATGTGGCTATTGGTGCAACAAGTGGGAGAGGGCACCAGAAGGATTTGTGAAAAAGTTGTTGGTGATACAATAAATATCGTTTATCCACTTGGAAGCACGTTTGCCTTACCAGCCGATAAAAATTCACGTCTATTATTAGTTGGCGGTGGTGTAGGAACTGCACCAATGTTATTTTTGGGCAAAAAGCTAAGCGAACAGGGTTATAAGCCACACTTCCTATTGGGTGGACGTTCCGAAAGAGATTTGCTTCAGCTTGAAGAGTTTGATAAATATGGAGATGTATATTGCACTACCGAAGATGGCTCGAAGGGCGAAAAAGGGTATGTAACAAATCACTCTATTTTGGAGCAAAACAAGTATGATTTTATTTACACCTGTGGTCCAAAGCCTATGATGGTGGCAGTTGCAAAATATGCACATAACAATAATATAGAATGTGAAGTATCATTAGAAAATCTTATGGCTTGCGGTTTTGGGGCTTGCTTGTGTTGTATTGAAGAAACTACAAGAGGCAATGTTTGCTCATGCACCGAGGGACCAGTATTTAATATCAAGGAACTAAAATGGATAGATTAAAAGTAAACATAGGTGGTCTTGAGTTGCAAAATCCTGTTACCACCGCTTCGGGCACTTTCGGGTATGGCACCGAATATAAGGATTTTATAGATCTAAATCGTTTGGGTGCGGTGTTTGTAAAAGGCACCACCCTTGAGCCACGCCAGGGCAACGCTTATCCACGTATGGCAGAGACTCCATCTGGAATGCTAAATGCCGTAGGGTTGCAAAACAAAGGTGTTGACTATTTCATTGAGCATATATATCCCGAAATAAAAGATTACAATACTCACATGATTGTGAATGTGTCGGGCTCCACAATTGATGATTATGTGGAGTGTGCAGCAAGGCTTGCTAATCTTGATAGAATGCCAGCAATAGAGTTAAACATCTCCTGCCCCAATGTGAAGGAGGGTGGTATGGCTTTTGGTACATCATGTGTTTCTGCTGCTCAAGTTACTCGCGAAGTGCGCAAAGTGTTTCCAAAAACTTTGATTGTGAAGCTATCGCCCAACGTGACAGATATTACCGAAATTGCTCAAACAGTGGAGGGCGAGGGTGCAGATGCCGTCTCTTTGGTAAATACTTTTCTTGGCATGGCAATTGATTCCCAAACGAGAAAGCCGCTTTTGTCAACCGTTACAGGCGGGCTGTCGGGTCCATGTATTAAGCCTATAGCCCTGCGTATGGTATGGCAAGTTTATAACGCTGTTAAGATACCAATTATTGGAATGGGTGGCATATCAAATACAGAGGATGCAATAGAGTTTATGCTTGCGGGTTCATCAGCTATTCAAATTGGAACATACAACTTTGTTGACCCACAAATATCGATGAAGGTATTGGACGGAATCGTAGAATATTTAGATAGACACAATCTGAGCTCAGTGCATGATATAATAGGACAATTAGATATTTGATAACTTATTGCCTGTTTTTGGGTCAAATAATTGTCATAATGAAATGCGTTTGCTCTTTAATTTGACAAATTGAGGAATTTATATACCTTTGCATTTCGTTAAATTAATAAAGAAATATAATGTCGAAACTATTCATCCCAGAAGGATATAAACCACTTCTCAGTTTAAAGCAAACAGAAATTGGAATAAAAAAGATAAAAGATTTTTTTCAACAGAACTTAGCTTCCGAACTTCGTCTTAGACGTGTCACTGCACCTCTTTTCGTGGAAAAAGGAACTGGTATAAATGATGACCTTACAGGTGTGGAGCGTGCTGTTAGTTTTCCCATCAAAGATATGAACGAAAAACAGGCTGAGATAGTGCATTCATTAGCAAAATGGAAGCGTATGACCCTTGCCGATTATGCAATTGATGAGGGTTATGGCATTTACACAGATATGAACGCCATCAGAGCTGATGAGGAGTTGGACAACTTGCACTCGCTCTATGTTGACCAATGGGATTGGGAGATGTCAATTGGTGAACAAGACCGTACTCTTGCTTTTCTTAAAGATGTGGTGAGGCGCATATATGCTGCAATGCTACGCACTGAGTATTTGGTGCAAGAAACCTTTCCAATACTCAAGCCTGAGCTGCCAAGAGAGATTACATTTATATCTTCTGAAGAACTGCTGCAGCGTTACCCCGATTTGGATGACAAGGGGCGTGAAGATGCCATTTGCAAAGAGTTTGGCGCAGTGTTTATTTTAGGAATTGGTAGTAATTTGTCCAATGGTATTCCACACGATGGTAGAGCACCCGATTATGATGATTGGACTACCATCAATGAGGAGGGTTTTGAAGGATTGAATGGCGATTTGTTAGTTTGGAGTTCTGTATTGGAGCGTGCAATGGAATTGTCATCAATGGGTATCAGGGTTGACAAAGAGGCATTGCTACGACAATTGAAGCTGAAGAATCAGGAAGAAAAACTTGAACTGTTTTTCCACAAGCGATTGATGAATGATGAGCTTCCTCTCTCCATTGGTGGTGGCATCGGGCAATCCAGATTGTGTATGTACTATCTTCGCAAAGCACATGTTGGCGAAATTCAATCGAGCATATGGCCAGCCGATATGCGCAAGAAAGCAGCAGAAAATGATATTTTCTTGATATAAGTATTGAAAAATAAACAGATAATTATCACCTCACTTCAAGATTTCAAGAAGTGAGGTTTTTTTGTGCCCACAAAAAATGGTTACTTTTGTTCCTTCAAAATCCTATATTATATATGAACGTAAAGATAGAGAAGAGTTGGCGCAATATTCTTGAAGATGAATTTGAGAAACAATATTTTAAACAACTTGCTGACTTTGTGAGAAACGAGTATGCCACACAAAAAATATATCCTCCTGGCGATTTGATATTTAATGCGTTTGATAAATGCCCATTTGATAATGTAAAGGTGGTGATAGTGGGGCAAGACCCATATCATGGCGAGGGGCAAGCCAATGGACTTTGCTTTTCGGTAAATGATGGTGTGGTGCTTCCACCGTCATTGCGAAATATATTTAGGGAAATAAATGCAGATTTGGTTAAGCCAATACCATCTTCGGGCAACTTAGAAAGATGGAGCAAACAGGGTATTCTTATGCTCAATGCCACTCTGACGGTGAGAGCCAATATAGCAGGTTCTCATCAGGGCAAAGGATGGGAACAGTTTACTGATGCTGTGATTGCAAAACTGTCAAACCATAAAGCCAATATAGTGTTTATTCTGTGGGGAAATTATGCCATCGCAAAGGGGAGAGATATTGACCGCACTAAGCATTTGGTTCTCACATCGGCACATCCTTCTCCTTTGGCTGCTCATCGTGGCTTTTTTGGCAACAAGCATTTCAGTATCACTAACGATTATTTGATAAAACATGGCAAAGAACCACTTGATTGGTAATGCCCAAAGAAATAAAATAAAATATATATATGCAACCAGAAAACTTGCTCAAGCAAATTGAGTTTATTAAAGAGATAGATAAGATAAAGTATATCCAACGTCGTACCAAATTATTTAATAGCGATAGGCGAGAAAATGACGCCGAGCATAGTTGGCATTTGGCAATGATGGCTCTTGTGATGGCAGAATATTCTAACGAGCCTATTGACGTGCTTAAGGTCATAAAGATGGTTTTGATTCATGACATTGTGGAGATTGATTCGGGAGATATTTTTATTTACGATACCGAAAAAGATCATGACAATACAGAGGAGGAGTTGAAAGCAGCCAATCGTATATTTGGTATTTTGCCCAAAGAGCAGGCTAAGGAGTTGATTGCCTTGTGGACTGAGTTTGAAATGGGCGAGACAAGCGAAGCAAAGTTTGCCAAATCAATTGATAGGCTTGAGCCACTTTTGCAAAACGCATCCAATGGTGGGGGTACATGGCAAGAGTATGATGTGCCTTATAGCATGGTGATTGAGAAAAAGCAGGGGATACAAGATGGCTCTAAAGCTCTTTGGGGTTTTGCCAAAGAGTTGATTGATACGAGTGCCGACAGGGGTGTCCTAAGAAAAGATTAGAAGTCAGTATTACAATAGTTTAGTGATGATAGTTTTTAGAATGGATAAATTATCGGTAGTAATATCACCATCACTATCATATAAATGATCTGCAATGGTAACCCCACTTTAATATAATCTCTAAATGAGTATCCACCAGGCGACATGACAATGGAGTTGGGCGGTGAAGAGTAGGGGCTTGCCAAGCACATCACCGACGCTGTGGCTACTGCAAATAGAAAAGGATAGGGACTAATGTTCATTTCTTGTGCCGTTTGTATAGCAATGGGTGCGAATAAGATAACGCTTGTGGCATTGCTCACAAATGTGGTGAGCAGAAGTGCCGCAAAATAGAATGCTGCCAACAATACATGTGGTCCGAATCCATCAAATGTATCTATCAACACTTTTGTAATTAGGCTAAAGGTTCCAGTTTTGTCCATAGCGGTTGCCATCGGAATCATTGCTGCAAAGAAGAAAATTGTTTGCCATCTGATGGTGTTGTAGGCAGCTTCAATGTTTCTGAAACATCCAGTAAGGATCATTAATATTGCCGCTGTGGAGATTGCCAAAACAGGTTCTAATACTTTAAATAGAATAGACGCTACCATTGCAATAAGGATAACTGCGGCAGTGGTAGCTTTGTGTGCAATGGTTACTTTGGTAGCCTCCTCTGCTGGCTTGCCCACCACCACGAGGTCTGACTCCTCGTTGTCTAACTCATCAATATTTGCCCACGTACCCTGAATCAGCAGTGAATCTCCAGATTGTATTTTCTCAAATTGCACCTTGTTGAGTAGATATTCATTCTTTCGTTTTATTCCAAGTATGTTTATGCTATATCTGTTGCGAAACCCCGAATCCCTTACCTGTTTGTTTACAAGTTTTGAGCTTGAAAGCACCACGGCTTCTGCCACACCAATACTGTCGAACATCATTTCCTGAGCTGCCGATTTTTTGCTCATCTCGGTTTGTGTGGAGTCCATTAAGGTAAGGCTATTATTGTCCGCAAATTGCTTGATATCATCGAAAGCACCTGTTACGTATATTATGTCGTCACCATTTAGAATGGAGTCAGCCTCTGCAAGTTTGTGTTGCACTGATTTCAAAAATACACCGGAGCCTTGACTCATTCGTCGTATCTCGATTATAGATATATTATAGTTTTTGGTGATGTTGAGTTCTCGCAGCTCATGCCCAACGACAGGAGATTTGTGATTCATTTTTATCCTAAACAGATTGCTTGCCAATTGATATTCACTAATCAGTTCGGTGGGTGATTTGGCTTCCCCAAAGCCCGAAGAACGTTTCTTCTCGTTGTGTTGCAATATCTTGGATGAGTTCCACAGAAAGAATAATCCCACAACAAGCAGTATTAGCCCGATGGGAAACACAGTGAAAAAGCCTAATTCGGGGTATCCATTAGCTACCAAAACATTATTTATAATCAACACGGGTGGTGTGCCTATCAACGTCATCATGCCCCCCATGCTTGCTGCAAATGCCATAGGCATCAAAAAGCGTCGAGCACTCAGGTTGGCTTCGCGAGCCATACCAAATACTATGGGTAGAAGGAGCGTGGCGGTGCCAGCGTTTGACATAAATGAGCCTAAAATAGCTGCCACAATCATGGTTAGAGTGAATAGCTTTATCTCATTGTTGCCCGCTGTGTGTAGTAGTTTTGTACTTAATGTTTTGGCTAACCCCGTTTGAGTGATTGCACCACTTATAATAAATAAGCCAGCGAGCATTAATACAATTGGATTGGCAAATCCCGAGATGGATTCTTCGGGCGACAAAATGCCCGTGATTGTTAATGAAAGCAGTGCCATCAGAGCCACAAGGTCTGATCTAAGCTTGCCCCACAAGAATAGGGCGGATGTGATAAATAATATTATAAGTGTAATGGTCATAGCAAGGATTATAATATTGAGCTCACTCAGTAGGGAATTTATTTGGCTCTACTCTCCAAGTATTTTATAAGAGCTTCACTTCTCCCCCTTTCATATTTCAAGTTTTCGATATCTTTTAGCAAAGTTGATAGTTCTACAGACTGGGCAACTGCCTTTTTGGAATTTGCAGATAGAGTGATGGAACGTTGGCTATTGCCGATGTAGGTTAGCGTGATAGGTTCATCTCTGAAGGTGAATATAAAGTTTGACACTCCATTATCATCATTGCCCGTGTATCTCACTATTTCATATGATTTGTCCAATGTTCTAAAATGATAGTTGAGCCCATCATCAGTTACAGATAATGATTCGGCGTAAGAGCCATCTTTGGTCGAAACCTTAATTTTGTGATGCTTTATTGATTGTCCTGTGTAAACACTTTCTATATACATTTTGGCATTTTCGCCAACTGCAGCTCTTATAGAGTTCTGATTGAAAGCACTTTCTAAAGGTAATGATTTAGGAATATAATATCCAAATTCTTGATATTTCTCATCCCTAACGTAATTGAAATCTGCAAGTTTGGTTTTAAGTGTTTTATAATTTACCTCGAGCATTGAGTCGCAAAAAATGATGTTACGATTGTTTTCGGCTAATCTTATTTTTTGCATCAGGTCAAAGCCTTTAGTGATTTCGTTAAAAGCCTCGGGAAAAAGTACTTTTATGCTATCAATTTTTAGTTTTGCCAAAGAATAGTTGCCCTCGTTATATGCTTCTTCAGCAGATAAGAGGTATCGGTTGGCGTTTTTTTGCTTGTCACCACAAGAAAACAAAAGCAGAATAACAAAAACAGAGACTAAAATATATGTCAGTCTTTCTTTTTTTATTGTCATATCAAGTATATGTATATAAAAATAAATTGCAATTACTATACAAAAGTAGGAAATATATCTGACCTCAAAGTTGTTTTCAATCTCATTTATCGTAATTTCATAATTCATAACAATAAGATATTGCATGAAAAGTAATTTATTTTGATTCACCCGGTGATGTGAAATGGGCAAAAAAGTTTTATTTAGATTCACCCCGTGATGTGAAATAGGCAAAAAAGTTTTATTTCGATCCACACGGTGATGTGAAATGGGCAAAAAAGTTTTATTTCGAT
>CAZNRT010000022.1:13370-28721 GCA_964575445.1 uncultured Proteiniphilum sp.
AAAAAGTTTTATTTCGATTCACACGGTGATGTGAAATGGGCAAAAAGATTTATTTTGATTCACACGGTCCTGTGAAATGGGCAAAAAAACATTTTTTTTTTAGAAATAATTAGAATTTCAAGCACAAAATCATGATCAACCCTCAAAATAGTGGATAGTCTCAAACCTTTAGTGGAAATTAGATTACATACATTTTCAATCAAATTATTTACTATAAAAAGGTTTTGAAGTTCAAATATTGTATTTTTGTAATTCGTAAGAATATTTGGATACTAAAAGACAAGCAAGTTCAGCAGTATCGGCAAGTTTAATAACTATACATTCGTAAAAAAACAATGGATATTTCTAAAAACGAAATATTAGACTATCTCAATAAAGATATATATAAAATAATTTCGGAAGTTGCAGACAGTATGAATCTGGAGTGCTATGTAATTGGTGGAACGGTGCGAGATTTTTTTCTTTACCGCCCTTCCACTGATATCGATATAGTGGCAATAGGCAAGGGTATAGATCTGGCAAAGGCAGTAGCCAAGAGGTTGGGCAGTCGTACAAAGCTTTCGGTTTTCAAAAACTTTGGCACCGCACAAATCAAGTATAAGAACTATGAAGTGGAGTTTGTGGGTGCTCGAAGAGAATCGTATGAGCGCAATTCCAGAAATCCGATAGTGGAAGATGGCACTTTGGATGACGACCAAAAGAGGCGCGATTTCACTATCAATGCTATGGCTTTCTGTCTCAACAAAGATAGATTTGGCGAACTATTAGATCCATTTGATGGAATTAAAGACCTTGCAGATTTGATAATTCGCACCCCTTTAGATCCAGACATCACATTTAGCGACGATCCACTGAGGATGATGCGCGGGATAAGATTTGCAACCCAATTGGGATTTGATATTTATCCAGATACCTTTGATGCAATAGAAAAAAATAAAGACAGGATAAAAATTGTGTCGCAAGAGCGCATTGCCGATGAGCTCAACAAGATAGTGATGTCGCCCAAACCTTCGTTGGGATTTATGTTGTTAGAAAAAACTGGTCTATTGAATCTAATATTCCCTGAAATGCTTGCCCTCAAAGGGGCAGAAACAAGAGAGGGAGTGGGGCACAAAGATAATTTCTATCATACGCTAAGTGTTTTGGATAACATCGCAAAAACTACCGACAACCTGTGGCTCAGATGGTCAGCCATACTTCATGATATTGGCAAACCTGCCACCAAAAGATGGGAAAACAAGCATGGATGGACATTCCACAACCATAGCTTTGTGGGTGCTAAGATGGTTCCTAAGATTTTCAAAAATCTCAAGCTACCACTAAATGAAAAGATGAAATATACTCAGAAATTAGTTGAAATGCATATGCGCCCTATGCAATTGGTAGAAGACGAAGTCACAGACTCGGCGGTGAGGCGATTGCTATTTGATGCTGGAGATGATGTTGATGATTTGATGACTTTGTGTGAAGCAGATATAACATCAAAGAATCCTGACAGGGTACGTCGTCACTTGAAAAATTTCAAGATAGTACGCGAAAAGCTAATAGAGATAGAAGAGAAAGATAGAGTACGTAATTTCCAACCGCCCATTGATGGTAATGAGATTATGGAGATATTTGGTTTGGGGCAAGGCAGAGAGGTAGGGGTGCTCAAATCATTGATCAAAGAGGCTATACTTGAGGGTGAGATATCCAATGATAGGGACATGGCTTATGAGTTTCTGCTAAAACAAGCGCATATGATGGGGCTTGAAGTTAGAAAATAGTCAATAAATTTGTTGTTGTCATTTGTATCACAAAATCAACTCATTTATTGATTATTAATTGTATTAATTTTCAACTTAGTCAATATTTATGTTTCTTTGTGCTCAATTTTCCTAAATAGTGTCGTAGAGTAAGCATAAATAGAGCTTTTTCTTTGTAACAAATAATATATGTCGAAAAAGAAAAAAATATCAGTAGCCCGATTTATTAATGCCAAAATTACATCAACTATCAGCGTATCGCTGGTGCTGGTGCTACTTGGAATGACAATACTCGTATGGTTTTTGGGCGATGGCTTGTCAAGCTATTTGAAAGAAAATATAAGCTTTAGCGTTATACTTGATACTGAAATAAATGATGCACAAATATCAAAAATCAGAAAGAATATAGACTCACAACCTTTTGTCAAGGCATCTCGTTTTATTAGCAAAGAGGAAGCAAAAGAGCAATTGATAAAAGATTTGGGCGAAGACCCAGAAGATTTGTTGGGATTTAATCCTGCTTATGATGCTATCGAAATTTATCTCTACTCGGAGTATGCAAACTCAGATAGCCTGGCACGCATAGGTAGTTTGATAAAAGAGCAAAACAATGTAGATGATCTTCTGTATAGGCAAGAGACGGTAGATGTAATCAATGAAAACATATCTAAGATAACGGCTGTGCTACTGATACTTTCGGTGGTATTGCTGATAATTTCATTTACATTGATACGCAATACTATCCGTCTTGGAATCTACTCAAAAAGATTTATTATAAACACAATGAAATTAGTTGGTGCTACCGACAAATTTATTCGTAAACCATTCATTCGTAGTAATATGGTTGCAGGAATCATTGCCGGGCTATTAGCCGATGGAGTGATTTGGGTGTTTTTAAATTACTTCAAAAGGGAAATTGCCGAAGTGCGTGGCTTTGTTAGTGTTTACGAGTTGATGGTTGTCTTTGGTATCGTTATTTTCTTAGGGATTATAATATCCGTTATGGCAACTCATTATGCTGTAAATAGATATTTGAAGATGGAAACGGACAATTTATATTATATATAAAAAATAAAAAAATATGTCGAATAAGAACCTTGCTTTTCACAAAACAAACTTGATAATAATCAGTGTTGCAGTATTAATAATTATTGTAGGCTTTTTGCTAATGAGCGGACCATCTACAACAATAGAAGGATTTGAGGCAGATATTTTTAGTGCAAGACGCATAAAGGTAGCCCCAATTGTATCCCTAATAGGTTTTGTTTTAATGATTGTAGGGATATTGTATCCATCGAAAAAGAAAAGTGGGGAGTAATAAACAAAGATTCAAATTATAAATGAGTATATTAGAGGCAATTATTATTGCCATTGTTGAGGGATTAACAGAGTTCCTACCAGTATCATCTACTGGACACATGATTATTACACAGGCTTTGATGGGGGTAGAAAGTACCGATTTCGTCAAAGCTTTTACAGTTATTATACAGTTTGGTGCCATTCTTTCAGTAGTGGTTCTATATTGGAAGCGTTTCTTTAAGCTCAATCCAATAAAGATTTTTGATAAAGAGGCAGTCAAAGATGCAAGTGTTGGCAAAAGATATTGGATATATCTGAAACGATTTCTTCACAAATTTGATTTTTACTGGAAGCTATTTATTGCACTATTACCAGCAGCCGTTTTAGGATTGTTGTTTGGTGATTATATCGACCATTTGTTGGAAAACGTAATGGTGGTGAGCGTGATGTTAGTAATAGGTGGAGTGGTGATGCTATTTGTAGATAAATGGTTTAACAATCCCATCAAAGATCAATCAATATCATGGCAACGCTCATTGAAGATAGGATTCTTTCAGACTATCGCTATGATTCCAGGCGTGTCACGCTCATTTGCTACCATTGTAGGCGGTATGAGTACAAAGCTAAATAGGCGCAATGCGGCAGAATTTTCTTTTTTTCTTGCAGTACCCACTATGGCTGCTGCTGCGGGCTACAAATTATTGAAGTTGATAAAAGATCCAGTAAGCTTTCAGATGTTAAAAGAGCAAGCATTGGTATTGGCAATAGGTAATATTGTTGCTTTTTTAGTTGCTATTGTTGCTATCCGATTCTTCATTGACTTCCTCACAAAGCATGGATTCAAAGCATTTGGCTGGTATCGCATAATTGTGGGGTGTGTGCTTATAGTGTTGCTTTTATCAGGAACTATTACAAATACTATTTAATGGACTTTATAGAAGGAGAGATTCTTAGAATCGATAAACCCCTGCATTGGACTTCTTTCAGATTAGTGAAAGTGGTGAGGGCTAAGCTTTGCAATAGACTTAAGATTAAGAAGCTGAAAGTGGGGCATGCTGGCACCCTCGATCCATTGGCAACGGGTGTGATGATTATATGCACGGGCAAAATGACTAAACAAATTGACCGATTGCAAGCAATGACAAAAGAGTATATTGCAGAAATAAAACTTGGAGCAACCACTCCGTCATTTGATTTAGAAACTGAGATTGATGCTGAGTTTCCGATTGAGCATATAAATGAGCAAAAGGTGCTCGATACATTGCAAACTTTTATTGGTGAAATAGACCAAATACCTCCAGTATATTCTGCTGTGAAAGTGGATGGTAGGAGGGCTTACGATTTTGCAAGAAATAATGAGGAGGTTGAACTAAAATCAAAAAAATTGGTTATAGATGATGTTGAATTATTAGACTATAATTTGCCAACCATAACTATACGTGTAGTGTGTAGCAAAGGCACGTACATTCGTGCTTTAGCTCGTGATATAGGCGTAGCTTTGCAATCTGGCGCACATCTTACGGCTCTTCAACGAACCAAATCTGGAGATGACACCGTAGATCAATGTCTGAACGTAGAAGAATTAGATGACTTCTTTGACAGACACATTAATATAATAGAACAAAAAGATTAGTTTATATAAATATGAAGCTTTCACAATTTAAATTTAACTTGCAGGACGAGCAGATAGCTAAGTTTCCAAGTAGGTATCGTGATGAATCCAGACTATTAGTTGTGCATAGGGATTCTGATAAATTAGAGCACCTTTTGTTTAAGGATGTTCTAAACTATTTTAATGAGCACGATTTCTTTATTTTTAATGACTCAAAGGTTTTTCCCGCTCGCTTGTATGGGAGCAAAGAAAAAACAGGGGCAAAGATTGAAGTATTTTTGTTGCGTGAGCTCAATGCTGATCAACATTTGTGGGATGTGTTAGTAAACCCAGCAAGAAAAATAAGAATTGGAAATAAATTATATTTCGGAGATAATGATGAGCTTGTAGCTGAGGTCATAGACAATACAACCTCAAGAGGTCGTACTATTAGATTTTTATATGATGGACCATACGATGAGTTCAAGGAACATCTAAATTCGGTAGGCGAAACCCCTATACCCGAATACTTTGACCGCCAAGCTGAGCCCGAAGATGCCGAAAGATATCAAAGTATATTTGCTAACAATGTGGGTGCAGTGGTGGCACCAGCTGCTGGATTGCATTTTAGCCGAGAATTGATGAAACGCATGGAAATAAGAAATATTGAAAGTGGTTTTGTTACTGTTCATCATGGCTTGGGCGCATATAGAGAAATAGATGTCGAAGATTTGACAAAACACAAGATAGATTCTGAAGAGATGATTGTGTCTCAGGAGTTGTGTGATATAGCCAATAGAGCCAAAGATAGAGGAAGCAAAATATGTGCCGTTGGTGCATCTGTTTTAAGAGCCATAGAGACCACTGTCAGCACTGATGGTCATATCAAGCCAAGAGCTGGATGGACAAATAAGTTCATCTTCCCACCCTATGACTTTATTTTCCCAGATGCCTATATTACCAATTTTCAATTGCCATATTCGCCATTATTAATGATGGCTGCCGCATTTGGGGGCTATGATAGAATTATGGACACATATAATATTGCCATTAAAGAGGGTTACAAATTTGGAGCTTACGGCGATGCAATGTTGATTATTTAAATGCATATATTAAAACAATGAGCAATCATCATTTATTTTTGGGATTAGGTTCCAATTTGGGTGATAAACAAAGCAATATTAAAATTGCATACAATGAAATTGAAAAGCGGATAGGGAGAATTGTCTCTCAATCCGCTTTTTATATTACCAAGCCTAATGGCTTTGAGTCGGATAATGATTTTCAGAATACTGTATGTGAAGTGCTAACAGATATCCCCGTTCAGCAAGCATTTGAAGAGATTCTTTTGATAGAAAAGATTATTGGACGTGCCTCAAAGAGTATCAATGGAAACTATTCTGATCGACTTATTGATATTGATATACTGCTATATGATGATTTGGTGATAAACACGGAACTATTAACAGTGCCACACCCTCGATTTCATCTTCGCAATTTTGTGCTATTACCCTTTGTAGAAATTTCGCCCAACACAGTACACCCTTTGTTGAAAAAAACAATCTTGCAGCTAAGCAAGGAGTTAGATAATAGTTTTTGAATCACGCTACACTTTAGATATATACTTCCGTGCCCTTTTAAAAGGGTAATACTAATAAATATCATAATCTTTGTATATCTTTGGTTCACCAACAAATTAATATCTTCTAATAAAACAATTTGATATGTCATTATTTGGTAAAGAATACCCGTATTATCTCGGATATGCACTCGGTGGTGGTGGTGCAAGAGGGTTTGCCCATTTGGGAGCATTGAAAGTGTTTGAAACTTATTATCTAAAACCTAACATTTTAGTAGGCACAAGTGCAGGAGCATTAGCTGGAGTTTTTTATGCAGATGGATTTGCGCCTGACGAAATAGTAGAGCTTTTTCAACATAGAGACTTTAAGGATTTTGTGGAACTGACAATTCCCAAAACCGGTTTCTTTAAGAGTAGTGCCTTAGGTCGATTTTTGAAAAACAATCTACGTTCCACAAAGTTTGAACAATTGCAAATACCTTTTAAAGCGGTAGCCACAGATTGGCAAAATGGTAAAATATCAGTTTTCTCTGAAGGCGATATCTTAGCAGATGCCGTGGTGGCTTCTTGTTCCGTCCCTTTAGTATTCAGACCTAAGATTATTAACGATATTCCATATGTTGATGGGGGGCTATTAAAGAATTTTCCAGTTTCCGTAATACGTAATGATTGTAAGTTCGTAATTGGCGTAAACGTTTCCATGCCTCAGTCAATACCCGAAAAACCCAATTTGAAGAATACCGCTGAGAGAGTATTTAAACTAATGTCTAATTCTAATACACTTGTTGACAGACAAATGTGCGATATCTTGGTAGAGGCTTCTTCTATTGAAAAATATTTTATGTTTGACTTAAAGAGCTTAGAAGAGATAATGGAGCTGGGCTATACGTCTGCCGCCGAGGCTTTCCTCAAAGAGAAATCTTTGAGGATAATAAGAAGATGTCACAGATATTATGAGCTCGAACAGAAGGTGAAAAAGAATATAAATAGAATTAGAAAAACGATTGAATGAAAGAAAATAAGATTTTTATCTACCAAATTTTGCCACGTTTGTTAGGTAATACATACGATAATAATATAAAAAGTGGTACTATCGAAGAGAATGGTTGTGGGAAGTTTGAAGATATATCCTCCTCATTTCTTAAGAAATTAAAGAAGGAGGGCTATACTCACGTTTGGTTAATTGGTGTATTAGCGCATGCTTCAGCCACCGATTACACAAAACATGGTATTCCAAATGAGTATCCAGAAATAATAAAAGGAAAAGCTGGCTCGCCCTATGCTGTAAGAGATTATTATGATGTAGATCCAGATTTGGCAATCAATGTTGATAATAGGATGGGGGAGTATGAGGCGGTGATTTCCCGTATTCACAAAGTGGGAATGAAGATTATTATGGATTTTATTCCTAATCATTTGGCACGAAACTATAAATCAATAAATAGACCAAAAGGAGTAGTGGATTTTGGAGAGAATGATGAAAATGATTTTGCTTTTTCTCCCAACAATAACTTTTACTACTTGCCAGGTCAAGATTTAGAATTAAATTTTATAGATAAAGAGAAATATGGCAACTCTCTTTATAAGGAGTCGCCTGCAAAAGCAACAGGCAATGATAGCTTCACAAGTGCGCCATCTGTATATGATTGGTACGAAACGGTTAAACTCAACTACGGAGTAGATTATCTTGGGGGCGGAAGCAAACATTTTGTCCCAACTCCCGATACTTGGATAAAGATGAGAGATATATTGCTATATTGGGCAGACAAGGATATTGATGGTTTCAGATGCGATATGGCAGAGATGGTTCCTATTGAGTTTTGGGAATGGGCTATACCCCAAGTAAAGCATAAATACCCAGATCTTATATTCATTGCAGAGATATACAACCCATCTTTATACAGAGCATTTTTAGGCAACAATATCTTCGATTATCTATATGATAAGGTGGGCGTTTATGATGTGTTGCGAGAGGTGGCTTGTGGAAATAAACCAGCATCAGATATCAGTTTTGCACTGAATGATGTGGGCGATATTCAGAAAAAAATGCTCAACTTTATTGAGAATCATGATGAACAGAGAGTTGCCTCAGATTTCTTCTTAGGTAATGGATCTGTGGCAAAGGCTTCAATGATTGTATCGGCGTGTATAAACACTAATCCTGTGATGGTTTACTTTGGGCAAGAGCTTGGAGAAAAGGGGATGGACCAAGAGGGGTTTAGTGGCAGAGACGGACGAACCACCATTTTTGACTACTGGTCTGTGGATACCATTAGGAGATGGAATAATGATGGTAAATGGAATGATAAGCTATTGACTCGAGAAGAAAAGGAGCTTAAAAAATTTTATGGCAAACTAATAGGATTGTGCAATAGCGAAAAATCTTTGTCTCAAGGGTTGTTTTATGACTTGATGTCGTCAAACTATCACAACGATCAATTTGATTCTACAAAGCAGTTTGCATTTTTGCGTGGAATGGAGGATGAATTGATTCTTGTAGTAGTTAACTTTGATAGTGTGGCAAAAGATATCGTTGTGGAGATACCAGAGCAAGCATACACTTTCTTTGGCATTGCAAATAATAATTCTTTTTCTGCAAAGTCATTATTGCTTGGCTCAAGTGATGAAATATCTTTTGCAAAAGATAATCATCTGAAAATAAGAATTAGTGAATGCTCAGGCGATATATATAAAGTTCTGGCTTTATAACTACATTCATGAATTATTTTTGTAATTTTGCCATCGATTAAAATAAGCATAAGTATAAAGAATCAGCTTAAATAAATAATTAAAAATATTATCAATAGGTCATGCAAGAATTACCTTTTAAAGTATTTGCGGGTACTAACTCACGCTATTTCGCAGAAAAAGTTTGTGAAAGTTTGGGATGCTCCTTAGGCAATATGATTGTGGAGCATTTTGCCGATGGGGAGTTTTCTGTTTCTTATGAAGAATCTATTCGTGGGAGACAAGTTTTTCTTATTCAATCTACTTTTCCGAGCTCAGATAATTTGATGGAGCTACTATTAATGATTGATGCTGCTAAGCGTGCTTCTGCAAAGTCAATTGTAGCAGTAGTGCCTTACTTCGGTTGGGCGCGTCAGGATAGGAAAGACAAACCTCGTGTCAGTGTTGGTGCCAAGTTAATTGCAGATATGTTAGCTGCCGCTGGCATTCATCGTCTTATTACTATGGACTTGCATGCTGACCAGATTCAGGGTTTCTTTAATGTTCCTGTTGATCATCTATATGCATCTGGTGTATTTGTAGATTACATGAAATCTTTTGATCAAGAAAATCTTGTAATAGCAACGCCTGATGTGGGGGGCACAAAACGAGCCAGTGCTTATGCAAAGTTCTTGGGTTGTCCAATGGTTATTTGCTACAAGTTGAGAAAGAAAGCTAACGAGATTTCGGATATGCAAATCATTGGCGATGTGGAAGGGATGGATGTGCTATTGATAGATGATATAGTGGATACTGCTGGAACAATGACTCGTGCTTCCGATCTTATGATACAGCACGGAGCCAAGTCGGTTAGAGCAATTGCAAGCCATGCCGTAATGTCTGATCCTGCAAGTGATAGAGTGGAACAGTCATCTCTTAGTGAAATAATATTTACTGATAGTATTCCTTACAACAAATCGTGCACTAAGGTAAAAGTATTATCCGTTGCTGATATGTTTGCTAATGCTATAAAAAGAGTTCTCAACAATGAGTCTATTAGCTCTTTGTATGTAGTATAACTTTGTTGCTTTGTCTTTTTGAAAAAAATGACTGATAGCAAAGTGCAATATATATATTATAAAAAAATCCCCTACGAATAATTTTTGTAGGGGATTTTTTTATAATTATTATCTGATAAAAATACTATCTATTATAGAAGACAGACACATACTCTTTTTTATATTTTTTGCCAAGACTATTTGTCTTCTTAGCTCTTTTGTATGCTTTATCTAATGAGCTGTTTAAATCTTTTCCTGCTTTGAAGTCTTCAGATAGAAGAGTTAGTGTGATAGAGTCTTCATCATCCACTTTCAATTCAAAAAGAATTGCCTGATTCTCTAACACCTTGTTTTTTACAAGCTCAATGGTGTAGTCCAATGAGTTGTCATACTTGAAGCTAAGTCCATTATATCCCATCATTGAAACTCTCACGCTACTAATTTTATCGTTATAAGGCTTCTCAACTTTTCCGTTGTCATCAGAAATAGCTCTATCTATTGTCTTATTAGACGCCGAAATAAATTCTACTAACACGCCTGATTGTGGATAGCCTTCTTTATTTAGCATGCTTATCGAAACTGTTTTATCCGCTTCGGTGGGCTCAGAATTTATTGAAGATTTGGTGCCTGAATATTCTTCAGTATTTATGAGAAGATATTTATCTTTGATTTCATATGTGCCCTCGCCAACAATGTTTGTTGACAAAGCTCCATAACCGCTAAGACAAAATATTAGTTTGCCATCTGAAAAGCAGATTGAGTCACTCTTGTTTTTGTAACTACCTTCTGGCACGTTACTATAAGTATAGAGTGTATATGGCAATATAAGTAATAGCAATAATATCTTATTCATAATTATTTGTTTGATGTGTTTAAATTAAATACAAAAATAATACATTTAAACAACTTTTTATAGTAAGACTCAAATTATTGAGCAAATAAATAGAGCACCCATAAAGTTTGGATGCTCTATTGAAATTAATTATGCAAAACCGTTAGTTAGTTCTTAAAGAAAATATGATCCCCGTCGGCATCAATTACAATTGGTCGAGAGTTGACAACTTTGCTTGCAAGAATATCTTTAGATAATTGGTTTAGAACCATTCTCTGAATTACTCTCTTTACAGGGCGAGCACCAAACTCTGGGTCGTATCCTGCTTTGGATAAGGCTGCTACTGCCGATTCAGTATATTCTAACGTTAAGCTATTTTCGGCAAGCATTTTCTTTACAATATTGAGTTGAATACGCACAATCTGAGTAATTTCGTCTTGCTTTAGTGGTGCAAACATGATAATATCATCAATCCTATTAAGAAATTCGGGACGAATATTTTGCTTCAACATACCCATCACTGCATTCTTAGTTTTCTCCACCACCTCGTCATGATTTTGATCTGTCATCTTTTCAAAGTTTTCTCTAATAAGAGCCGAACCCATATTGGAGGTCATTATGATAATAGTGTTTTTAAAATTCACCACTCTACCTTTGTTATCAGTCAGACGACCATCATCGAGCACCTGAAGCAATACATTGAAAACATCAGGGTGCGCCTTCTCTACCTCGTCAAATAATACAACCGAATATGGTTTCCTACGGATAGCCTCCGTAAGTTGTCCACCCTCATCATAGCCCACATATCCTGGAGGTGCACCAATCAATCGAGTAGCACTAAACTTCTCCTGATATTCACTCATGTCAATACGTGTCATCATATTCTCATCGTCAAAAAGATATTCTGCCAATGCTCTTGCTAATTCGGTCTTGCCCACACCTGTAGTGCCAAGAAATATAAACGAACCAATTGGTCGCCTTGGATCGCTCAGCCCAGCCCGATTGCGCCTCACAGCGTCTGACACAGCCGTAATAGCTTCTCTTTGACCCACTACACGCTTATGCAATTCGCACTCAAGATTGAGTAGCTTTTCTCGTTCGCTCTGCATCATCTTGCTCACTGGTATGCCTGTCCATCGAGCCACCACATCGGCAATATCTTCCGAGTCAACCTCCTCTTTGATCATAGCCTTGCCAGCCTGTTGCTTGTGAAGGTCAGTTTTGAGTAATTCAATCTCCGATTCCAAATCCTTTATCTTTCCATATCTTAGCTCTGCTACTTTGCCATAATTGCCTTCACGCTCTGCCTTGTCTGCTTCAAACTTTGCATTTTCGATATCAATTTTGTTTTGTTGAATCTTATTGATAATCTCTTTTTCAGATTGCCAACGAGCCTTCATCACGCTTTCTTCTTCACGCAAATCCTCAATTTGCTTGCTCAGTAGTGTCACTTTATCAGCATCATTCTCTCGCTTGATTGCTTCACGCTCAATCTCTAATTGCTTTATGCGGCGCATTATTTCGTCAAGCTCTTCGGGCACCGAGTTTACCTCCATACGCAATTTGGCAGCAGCCTCATCCATAAGGTCGATTGCCTTATCGGGCAAAAACCTATCAGTGATATATCTATGTGATAGATGAACAGCGGCAATGATTGCCTCATCTTTGATGCGCACCTTGTGGTGATTCTCGTATCGCTCTTTTAGCCCTCTCAATATAGATATTGTGTCAGCCTCAGATGGTTCTTCCACCATCACCGTTTGAAAGCGACGCTCAAGTGCTTTGTCCTTTTCAAAATATTTTTGATACTCATCAAGAGTTGTAGCACCCACAGCACGCAATTCGCCTCTCGCCAAAGCAGGCTTTAGGATATTTGCGGCATCCATTGCTCCATCGCTTTTTCCTGCTCCCACAAGAGTGTGAATTTCGTCGATGAATAGAATAATCTCACCTTCAGACTTCACCACTTCGTTCACCACCGATTTTAATCTCTCTTCAAATTCTCCTTTGTATTTTGCGCCCGCAATCAATGCCCCCATATCGAGAGAATATATTTGCTTGCTCTTCAAGTTTTCGGGCACATCACCACGAATTATTCGGTGAGCAATACCTTCGGCAATAGCAGTTTTGCCAGTACCTGGTTCGCCAATAAGGATAGGATTGTTCTTAGTGCGTCGGCTCAATATTTGCAATACACGTCGGATTTCCTCGTCGCGACCAATCACAGGGTCAAGCTTACCGCTTCGGGCAGCTTCATTAAGATTGATAGAATATTTGCTTAATGCCTGGTAGGTCTCTTCTGCCGATTGGCTTGTGACCTTCTCTCCCTTGCGCAATTCTTTGATAGCAGCCTCAAGCATTTGAGGTGATGCACCCAAATTCTTCATATATTGAGATGCCGAATTCCTCTCATTAATTATAGCAAGTAAAAGATGCTCTATTGAAACAAACTGATCATCCATTTTGCCCGCAATGTCATTTGCTTTTTGTAAAACAGAGTTCAATTCTCTACTCAATGTGGGCTCGCCACCCGACACACGAGGCAAAGATTCTATCTCTTTGTCGAGCATCGATTGCAGCTGAGCTACATTTACTCCCATCTTCTGAAACAGAAAGTTGGTAATATCCTCACCCACCAAAATCAATCCCTTAAGCAGATGTGTGGGTTCTATGATCTGCTGATTGTTGGCACGTGCCAAATCAATCGATTTTTGCACTGACTCTTGTGCCTTGATTGTGAAATTGTTGAAATTCATATTTTATACTTTTTGTTATTGTCTAAACTATATAGAACAAAATCTTTGCCAAACTTTAATTACTGACGATATGTCACTATAATTTGGTTAATAAAAATAAAAAACACTATCTTTGCACAGTTGTTTTAGATTATAACAAATTATTTATTATGCAGGTTTCAAATTCAATCAACAAAAGAGTTAAAGTATTATTTGTATGTCTCGGCAATATTTGTCGATCACCAGCTGCTGAAGGTATTTTGAAAAAAATGATAGAAAAGGCTAATCTTCAAAATGATATTTTTGTAGATTCGGCAGGCACATCGGGTTGGCATGAAAATGAATTGCCCGATGATAGAATGCGGCTTCATGGAAATCATAGAGGTTATGATTTTAATTCACGCTCTCGCAAATTCACGTCTGATGATTTTAATAAATTCGATTACATTATTGTGATGGATGATAGCAACTATCATAACGTTGGCAAATTAGCAAAAAATGAAATAGAGAAATCTAAAATATATAGAATGGCAGACTTCTTTAATAACTATTCACACGATTTTATCCCCGACCCATATTATGGTGATTCTTCGGGTTTTGAATTAGTAATAGATTTGCTTGAAGATTCGTGTGAGAAATTGTTGAATGATATAAAAGAGAAATATAATATCTAAGACCTATTGGATACTCATAAGGCGATAGGCAATAATAATAAAGAGGATGTCCCATATTATAAATGGTCATCCTCTTATTATTTTTAGTTCAATGAAATTGTAATTGAACTACTCTGGAGATATTGCTTCTGTAGGGCAAACATCTGCACAAGAGCCACAGTCAGTACAAAGCTCTGGATCTATAGAATAGATATCACCTTCAGATATAGCTTCTACTGGGCACTCGTCAATGCAAACACCACAAGCAATACAATCTTCACTAATAACGTAAGCCATAATAAAGAATTAATTTGGTTAATAGATAGGGATAATGTCTCATATCCTGGAACTATCCGACAAAGGTAATTAGATTTTCAAAATATAAAAAAAATATTTTCTTTATCTTCTCACAATATATGAATTATTGAGTCGTTTATATTGTAATGAAAAAAGTAATTCTTATAATATTATTGATATCAGCGAGTGTTATTCAACTTTCGGCGCAGCACCACAAACTGCACAACTTGCCATATGCCGACTATAAGTTGTTTCATCTTGGTTTTATGGTAGGATTTCATACTCAAGACTTGAGGCTAACTCAATCGGGGTATGAAAACGATAATGGAGAGGTTTGGTTTTCAGAAATACCTTCTTATTCACCTGGTTTTAGCGTGGGGCTTATAGCTGATTTATATTTAAACCAATATATAAACTTGAGATCTATACCAACCCTTCATCTCGGAAGCAAAAATTTTGTGTTTAAAGAACAAGCTTCAGGAAATGAATTTAATACTGGAACAAGAAATAATTATATCACTCTGCCGTTGAGCCTAAAACTGCATGGTGATAGAATAAATAATTATCGTCCCTATTTCCTGACAGGCATATATGGGAGCGTTGAGATTGCTCCACGCAAAAACAATCCAATTTTGCTGAAAACAGTAGATTATGGAATTGAACTTGGGGTGGGGTGCGACTTTTATTTGCCTTACTTCAAACTATCACCAGAACTAAAATTTTGTTTCGGGCTTGTCGATATTTATGAAACAAATAGAGATGATCTTGTGGACAAGGAGTTGATTAAATATCCTATGTCTTTATCAAAAGCAGTGCAGCAGATGATTGTGCTGTCGTTCAACTTTGAGTAAACTATTTGTCTTTTTCTATAATCCTATCATCCCGATGGGATTAA
>CAZNRT010000023.1:0-27524 GCA_964575445.1 uncultured Proteiniphilum sp.
AGCTTTCTCCTTTTTGTTTAGCTTAAAACCATAATCTCTAGGCTTTGGTCCAAATACGCGTCCACCACCAACTAACAGAGGAGATTTGACGTCACCACGACGAGCACCACCTCCACCTTTTTGGCGGATAAGTTTTCTTGTACTACCTACAACCTCATTTCTCTCTTTTGATTTATGAGTTCCTTGACGTTGATTTGCCAAGTACAATTTCACATCTAACCAGATAACATGTTTATTTGGCTCAATTCCGAAAATGGAATCATTGAGTGTCACTTTTTTACCTGTTACCTCTCCGTTGATATTAAATATTTCTAATTCCATTTTATTTCTCTATTGTTACAATTGAACCTTTGCTTCCAGGAACTGAACCCTTTAATATTAAAAGATTATGTTCTGGAATTACTTTAATGACCTCTAGGTTTTGAACGGTTATTTGCTTATTGCCCATTTGACCACCCATTCTAGTACCTTTAAATACCTTGGCAGGATATGATGCAGCACCTACTGACCCAGAAGAGCGTAAAACGTGTTGCTGTCCGTGTGTGCGAGAAGCACCAGCAAATCCATGACGCTTAACAACGCCTTGGAAACCTTTTCCTTTAGATACCCCTGATACATCTACCCATCCAGCATCAGTGAACAATTCAACTGTAATTTCTGAACCTGGTTTGTATCCTTCTTCAAAATCTGAGAACTCGGCCAAGTGTCTCTTAGGTGATACCCCTGCTTTTTCGAAGTGTCCTTTTTCTGCCTTAGTAGTATGTTTGTCTTTTTTATCTACAAACCCTACTTGAATAGCATCATAACCATCTACTTCAACAGTTTTAACTTGAGTAACCACGCAAGGACCTACTTCGATAACAGTGCATGGAATATTTTTTCCCTCGGCACTGAAAACGGATGTCATTCCGATTTTTTTTCCAATTAATCCTGGCATTTCTTTTTGTTTAATACTTTTGGATAGTTCTTTCTAAGCAAGAAAGAATCTATCGAAAAGTTGTTTGTTATTTTATTATATTTACTGAATAATTTGTTGCCGCATTAGTTTACATTAAAGTATAAAATTATACTTTAATTTCCACCTCTACACCGCTTGGCAACTCCAGCTTCATCAAAGCATCAACAGTTTTAGCTGTAGAACTATAAATATCGATGAGTCTTTTGAATGATGATAATTCAAATTGTTCACGAGATTTTTTGTTCACAAATGTAGAACGATTAACCGTAAAAATACGTTTGTGAGTAGGTAATGGAATTGGACCACTAACAACAGCACCAGTAGCTTTTACAGTTTTTACGATTTTCTCTGCCGACTTATCAACTAAGCTATAATCGTAAGACTTCAATTTAATTCTGATTTTTTGGCTCATATTATTATTAAATGAATTTTTATTTTATCAAATCTACTCTTCCCTTAACCTCAGTCAATACATCTCTTGCAATTGACGAAGACACTTCTTCATAATGATCAAAAGTCATAGTAGAGGTAGCTCTTCCTGATGTGATTGTACGCAAAGACGTAACATATCCAAACATTTCTGCTAAAGGCACGAATGCTTTCACAATACGTGCTCCAGAATGGTTAGACTCCATTCCTTCCATAATACCACGACGCTTGTTTAAATCAGAAATCACATCACCCATACTTTCTTCAGGAGTTACAACTTCTACTTTCATAATTGGCTCCTGCAGCACAGGACCAGCTTTCTCACTCGCACTTTTGAAAGCCTGCATAGCACAAATCTCAAATGATAGTTGGTCTGAGTCCACCGCATGATAAGAACCATCTAATAAAGTTACTTTTAACGAATCAAGTGCATATCCAGCTAAAACACCGTTACGCATTGCACGGTCAAACCCTTTCTGAACAGAAGGAATATATTCTCTTGGGATATTTCCTCCTTTTACTTCGTCCACAAATTGTAATCCACCTACAAATCCTTCATCAGCTGGCTCAAAACGAACAATGATATCAGCGAACTTACCACGCCCACCCGTTTGTCTTTTATATACTTCACGTAACTCTACCGACTTTGTAATAGCCTCTTTATAAGAAACCTGTGGACGACCTTGGTTACATTCAACTTTAAACTCACGTCTTAAGCGATCAATAATAATTTCAAGATGAAGTTCACCCATACCTGAGATAACAGTTTGACCTGTATCCTCGTCTGTTTTAACTGTAAATGTCGGATCCTCCTCTGCAAGTTTTGACAAACCAGTTGATAACTTATCAAGATCTTTTTGAGTTTTGGGCTCTACCGCAATTCCAATAACTGGATCGGGGAAATCCATAGACTCAAGAATAATTGGCTTTTTCTCATCACATAAAGTGTCGCCAGTACGAATATCCTTAAATCCTACACCAGCACCAATATCACCACATCCAATAGTATCTACTGGGTTTTGTTTATTTGAGTGCATTTGGAAAAGACGAGAAATTCTTTCTCTTTTACCCGAACGAGCATTAAAAACGAACGAGCCAGCATTAATCTCTCCAGAATATACACGGAAGAAACACAAACGACCAACATATGGGTCTGTAGCAATTTTAAAGGCAAGAGCACTCATTGGCTCTTCAGGATCAGGATGACGAACTACCACTTTCTCAGGATCATCTATATCAGTTCCTTCAACAGCTTCTGTATCAAGTGGACTCGGCAAGTAGGCACATACATCATTTAATAATGGCTGAACACCTTTATTTTTGAAAGAAGAGCCACATACAATAGGATTGATAGCCATGCTAATAGTACCTTTACGTATAGAAGCACGAATTTCATCTTCTGTGATAGTTGAAGGATCATCAAAGAATTTCTCCACTAATGTATCATCACACTCAGCAAGCGACTCAACCATTTTCTCACGCCACTCATTAGCTTCATCTAAAAGGTCAGCAGGGATTTCTTCAATGTGATAGTCTGCTCCCATTGATTCATCGTGCCAATAGTAAGCCTTCATTGTAATGAGATCTACTATTCCCTTAAAGTTTTCTTCTGCACCAACTGGAATTTGGATAGGAACAGCATTAGCTCCGAGAACTTCTTTAAGCTGTGTTACAACTTGAAAGAAGTTAGCTCCTGAACGGTCCATTTTATTAACATATCCAATACGTGGCACTTTATATTTATCAGCCTGACGCCATACTGTTTCAGATTGAGGCTCAACGCCACCAACCGCACAGAATGTAGCGACTGCACCATCCAAAATACGTAGTGAACGCTCAACTTCCACAGTAAAGTCAACGTGACCTGGAGTGTCAATCAAATTCAGTTTATATATATTATCGTTGAATTTCCAATTGGCGGTAGTGGCTGCAGAAGATATAGTTATACCTCTTTCCTGCTCCTGCTCCATCCAATCCATGGTTGCAGTCCCATCATGAGTCTCACCAATCTTGTGAGTCAAGCCAGTATAGAACAGAATACGCTCAGATGTGGTTGTTTTTCCAGCATCTATATGAGCCATGATACCAATGTTTCTTGTAAATTTTAATGCGTCTTTATTTGTTTTTGCCATCTTTATTCTTTCTTGCAATCTATATTAAAATCTAAAATGTGCGAATGCTCTGTTAGCTTCTGCCATTCTATGCATATCCTCTTTACGCTTGAAAGAACCACCTTGGCTGTTATAAGCATCTACAATCTCTGCAGCTAGTTTGTCTGACATACTTTTACCTCCTCTTTTACGAGAGTAAAGGATGAGATTTTTCATTGAAATTGATTCTTTTCTTTCGGGACGAATTTCGGTAGGAACTTGAAATGTAGCTCCGCCAACACGGCGTGACTTCACCTCTACTTGTGGCGTTATATTATCAAGAGCAGCTTTCCATATCTCGAGAGCTGATTTCTCTTCATTAGCTAATTTAACTTTTACAATGTCTAACGCAGAATAGAAAATATCATATGACAAGCTTTTCTTTCCGTCATACATAAGGTGGTTAACAAACTTTGTAACCCTTTTATCACCATAAATAGGATCGGGTAGAACCTGTCTTTTTTTAGGTTTAGTTTTTCTCATTGTTTAAAATAATTTGTGTTGGTTTGGTTGCATTTGTTATTTGTCTTCAACGATTCCACCGAATCATTTACTCAACCTATAAGTAGCCTTATCCAAAAATCTCAACAGCGATTTTTAATTCTTTTTTCTTTAATAAATTACGAGCTTCAGCTACAAGAGAATTACTTCTTCTTAGTTGTCGGCTTAGCTCCCTTAGCTACGACTCCTGGCTTAGGACGTTTTGCTCCATACTTAGAACGTCTTTGAGTACGACCATTCACACCAGCAGTATCTAATGCACCTCGCACAACGTGATAACGTACTCCAGGAAGATCTTTAACACGACCTCCACGCACTAACACTATAGAGTGCTCTTGCAAGTTGTGTCCTTCACCAGGTATATAAGCATTCACTTCTTTCCCGTTTGTCAAACGAACACGAGCCACCTTTCTCATTGCAGAGTTTGGTTTTTTGGGAGTGGTAGTATATACTCTAACACAAACACCACGTCTTTGAGGACATGAATCTAATGCGCGAGATTTACTAGTCTCCTCAATTACCGCACGGCCCTTTCTTACTAATTGTTGAATTGTAGGCATTTTTCTACTTTCTTTTTGTCTTTATATAAATAAATATTGTTTTGTATATTCCCGCAAAGCCATAATATCATCATAACCATGCAGTTGCAATATCTAAGTCCTTTCTCCAGACTTAAAAGCGGTGCAAAATTACAAACAATCTATATGATATACAAATAAATAGAACTTTTTTTGATAATAATTTCCATAAAGTAAAGAAAGCAACTACATCAATGATAGTATGATGCGAGATTTTTTAGTATTTAACTCGGCTATTAGGCTACTATCAGACTTTATGAATTTGTCAGAAAATATTTTTTAAAAAAAAGAGAAAGCTATTTACGCCACAAAAGTGAGCCATCACCATAACTTAAAAAGCGATAATCATTAATTAGAGCATAGTCATATACCCTTTTCCAATCTGACCCAATAAAAGCAGCAATCAGGAGGAGCAAAGTGCTTTGAGGCTGATGAAAGTTGGTTACAACTGCAATTGGATAATGAAACTGATATCCAGGAACGATAAATATTCCAGTCTCAGCATATATGAACGCTTCATTGTGTTTCTCAAGATAAACAATAATTGCCTCAAGAGCCTGCTTGGGAGATATTGGATCCACTTCATCGTATGGCTCCCATTGCGTGACAAAAAAGCGTGAACTATGAAGTGTTGGATTCAAATAAATTTGTTTTCCAATATAATACAAGCTTTCTATTGTTCGTAGCGATGTAGTACCAACTACAACTATTTTATCTATGTTATTAATAAGGGATTCTATAAGTCCACGTGAAACAATTATAAATTCAGAGTGCATCCTATGCTCCTCAACAGTTTCAGACTTTATAGGCTTGAAAGTACCAGCACCAACATGAAGAGTGACATAATCAGTTAATATGTTTTTAGAATGCAGTAACGATATCACCTCGGGAGTAAAATGCAAACCTGCGGTTGGAGCAGCTACAGACCCTTCAATTGATGAATAAACTGTTTGATAGGTTTCATCATCCTCATCCTCAGACTCTCTATTTAGATATGGAGGAATGGGTAACCTACCCACCTCATCGAGTATGTCTGAGAAGGTATAGTTTGGGTTATCCCAAGAAAACTCCACTTGATTATCTGTTTCTGACTTTGATATTTTGGTAGCAAAAAGATTAACACTCATTTTATCTGTATTGATACCATAATGAAGAGTCCCATCTCTCCATCTCTTCGAATTACCGATCATGCAGTTCCAAACAACTTTTTCAGTTTGTTGAAAGTTAGCTTGATAATCATTAGGTTCATTAGGACTCAAGCAAAAAATCTCTATAACAGCACCAGTTTGTTTTTGAAAAAAAAGACGGGCATGAACTACACGAGTATTATTAAAAATCATCAAACTATCCTCAGGTATTAGTTTGTGAATACTGTCAAATTGATGAGTTGAAATTTGATTATTATACTGAAGCAACTTAGAAGAGCTTCTGTTTGCCAAAGGATACTTAGATATCCTATCTTCAGTTAGGTTATAATTAAAGTCTGAAATTCTCAAACTTTGCGCATCACTTTTTTTGATTTTTAGCATTATTAGTCTTTTTTCTCGCAGCTTTGGAGCAATTATTCGACAAAATTAATCAACTTTGTGGTTACATCAAAAAAAATATTGGAACAGAAAGAAAATAAAATGAAAAAAATAGAAGTTGGAGACAGAGTACGTTTTTTGAACAGTGTGGGTGGAGGCATAGTAAAGGGATTCCAGAACAAACACATTGTAATTGTGGAGGATGAACATAAGTTTGATGTCCCAGTACTAATATCAGAATGCGTAGTGATAGAACCTTCCGAAAGTAAAAAACTATTGCAATCTTCCGAGATCGAACATGTTGAAAAGGTAATAGCAAAAGGTGATATATCAAGAGAAAAGTCATTTGATGTTACTGAGACTATTAACGAGACTCTCGAAGGTGAAAATATAACAACTTGTCTTGCTTTCTTACCTACAGATTCAAAAAACTTATCTCTAACAAAATATGAGTGTTACTTCATTAACGACAGCAACTACTTCCTTTATCTCAATTATATGAGCCGCGAAAACAATTCATGGAAAAGTAGATATAATGGCATTATTGAACCCAATATGCAGATATTTATCGAAGAGTTTGATAAAAGTATGCTCAACGAAATTGAACAAGTATGCGTCCAATTTATACCTTTCAAACAGAACAAAACTTATAAATTTAAGTCTCCAGTATCTGTGGAGATGAGAATAGATACAGTCAAATTCTACAAGCTCCACTCTTTCACTGAGAGTGATTATTTTAACGATAACGCACTTAGTTTTTATATAACTCGTAATGATATCCCTGAAAGAGGAGTTTTGATTTCTTCATCGGACTTACAGAAAGCGATGCAGGAAAAGACTATGGCAGAAAGCAAACATAGAACCAAGTCTATAGAAAAGAAAGAAAAACAAGAAATAATTGAAATAGACTTACATATCAACCAGCTACTTGATACAACTTCTGGAATGAGCAATTCTGAGATTTTAGAATATCAGATGAGCAAATTCAATGAAGTAATGCAATATAATATTAAACTCAAGGGGCAAAAAATTGTCTTTATTCATGGAAAAGGAGATGGAGTTCTTAAGAGCTCGATACACAAAGAACTTAGAAACAAATATAAAAGATGTTACGTTCAGGATGCTTCTTTTCGGGAATACGGATTTGGAGCAACCATGGTAACAATAAAGTAAGACATATACAGCATAATACAAGAGAGATGAAAAAACTACTAACTGCACTTTTTATAATTATTACACTGTCGAGTTGTGACGTTCTTAACCAGCTCAGTGGCGCATATCAATTATCGCAATGTGAGTATAAGTATAATACTATCAATGATATTCAATTAGCTGGCATTTCTTTAGGAGACGGCACTTCATTATCACTATCCAATTTTGCAACTATTTCAAGCATACTGATGGGAGGTAATATGCAAACAATTCCTTTCAGCATGAACTTAAAGTTAGACGTAGAGAATCCAAATCAGTCAACTGCATTTCTCAATGCATTAGATTATAGTATTCTAATAAATGATATGGAATTTAGCACTGGAAACGTATCTACTCCTTTAAGAGTTGAGGCAGGTCAAACAAGTGTTTTGCCTATAACTGTAGGTGTAGATTTAAAAAATTTGATGAACACATATTCACGTGACAAAGTAGCCAAAGAAATGAGTGGATTCCTTGGTCTCTCTTCAAACAAAACAAAGATTACAATCAAGCTATGGCCCAAAGTTATGGTGGGAAATACTCTTATCAAGGTGCCGTCAGCCATTCCCGTTTCATTTACTTTTGGTGAAGGAGATAACTGACAATGAACAAAACAGGCAAAGAGAAGCGTCAGGAAGTAATTGAAGAGATCTTATCAAAGCATGAAATTGAAAGCCAAGAAGAATTGATCAAGCAACTCGAAGACAAAGGTTTTGTGCTAACACAAGCCACACTATCACGAGATTTTAGAGAAATGAAAATTGCTAAAACTCCAGACTCGTCAGGCAAATATTTTTATAGATTACCTGAAGCAAAACTTCCTCAACCTAAATCTACACGTTACGGGATGACATCTTCATTTGTACGTCAAGGAATTATAAATATTGAGTTTGCCGAGCATTTTGCCGTAATAAAAACCCCCTCTGGATATGCAAAAGGAGTCTCACAAGATATAGACGCAAATAATATACCAGGAGTAATGGGAACAATTGCTGGTAATGATACAGTATTAGTAATATTACGCCCGAACAGTGAAAGAAATCATCTGATAACTGCCATCAAACTACTATTCTCAAAAGAATAAATATCTTTGAAATAGCAATAATTAATCTACATATAAAAAAACTGATTCATGTTTATAATAGGAATTGCTGGAGGCTCTGGCTCAGGAAAAACTACACTCGTCAACTCTATCTTAGAAAGAGTTCCTTACGACAAAATATCAATCTTGACACAAGATTCTTACTACAAAGACAGCTCACACTTACCCATGGAGCAACGCCGAACCCTAAACTTCGATCACCCGGACTCTATTGAGTGGGACTTGATGCTCGAAGATATTCAAAGGCTCAAAGGTGGACACGAGGTGGAGTCCCCTACTTATTCATACCTCACATGTTCGAGGCTCAAAGAAACAGTTAGAATCATACCAAACAAGATATTACTAATTGAAGGAATCCTGATTCTAACACAACAAGTATTAAGCAACGAAATGGATATGCGTATATATTTAGAAGTCGAGCCAGACCATCGCCTGTCCAGAATTATTGAGAGGGACATGGAGTCAAGAGGAAGAACTGCACAAGATGTTATCAAAAGATATTACAAGACAGTAAGACCTATGCACGAAGAGTTTATACGTCCATCACGCAATCGAGCTGACATGCTTGTAATGGGAGGGGGATTAAACTGCCAGGCAGCTGATTTTATTTCATCTGCTATATTAGGCAAAATAAATGACAAATAATACCTATTCACGCTCCAACAATAGTGATGGGGTGAACCATAGTTGCTCCATCACTATATATATTATTGTGGTTTCATAACCACCCCTACTCTCTTCTTGCCATTAATTTTTATTGTCATAGGTTTATCTAAACGAACATGACGAACAAATTCTGTTTCAGAAACCGCAGGCAATCCATTCAAATACTCCTCATCAAAGAAGTCTCGTTGATCACTAAAAGGATTTATTGTAAAGTAGCCAACCCCAAACGATGTTAGATTTTGAAAAAAATGAGTACCTTGACTCGGTTCGATTTGATAATTTTCTAAAGAAAGCTCTACAATGACTCGAGCTTGACAAATATGCGCCCACTTAACTGATACGCCCAACCAGTGGTCAGAAGAACCCCATCTGCCAGGTCCAGCTAATATATAACCTGAATCACTATCTCTAAATTTCTCATTTATATTTTCAATTTGATGCGCTATTTGCGGATTATTTACTGCCGAAAAGCCCTTTGTCTTCACATATACCACATCGAACACATCGGTAGTTACCCCATTTCCGAGAGCTTTAAATGAATGAAACAACAATTTGCTTTTGTCAATATTTTCCAGATCATCACTCACTACTTCTTTGTTGTCAACAATGGGTCTGATTTGAAGAATATAAAATTGCCCCTTCTTCTGGCTCTCTATATCCACTGCAAACTCAATTTCAACAGGGCGTCCCATTCCCTTTTCGCCAATTTTCAATACCTTTTCAAGAGTTTCAGCCAAAGGCAATGTGTCATGCTTTAATATATTTGCAAACGACACAATCTTTCTGCCTCCATCACAAAAACCATCTCTTATTATCTGATCATTTGGGTCGTACGTTGAGGTAATATATCGCAACGGACTATTATTCCCAGCATTTTGCACTCTCACCTTTCTTAGATTAAAACCATCATCCACTGTTAATTCATTTTGAGATGGATTCAAATCAAGAGCATAAAATTGTGTTTGAGTATCTCGAAGAGACAAATCTAAGGTGCTCAACTGTAAAATATTGTGAGAATGACGAGGCGAAAACCTCAACCCATTCTCGCCTTCCACAATATATTTGCCCAAGCCCATTGCCATATCTACGATCCCATCATCACTCTGTTCATTGCCAATGGGGTAATAATTTATCGAGCGAGCAACACCAGATATTGCAGGATAAAACAACGAGTCATATTGCTGCCCAACAATCT
Organism: uncultured Proteiniphilum sp.; assembly: GCA_964575445.1. GTDB lineage: Bacteria > Bacteroidota > Bacteroidia > Bacteroidales > Dysgonomonadaceae > Petrimonas. Next base: position 10,297 of record CAZNRT010000023.1, read on the forward strand.
CTTGCAACACAATTGCCATCTTCTCCTGATCGATTAAATTATGAGTTGAGGACATATAGGCTTTACTATCCTTAAAGAATACGGAAGCATAAACAGCCTTGATAGAATTACTCAACAACCTAACCATTTCAAATTTATCGTCAACATAAGGGATCATGTAAGTTGAGTAAATGCCAGCAAAGGGTTGGTACTGAGAATCCTCAAGCAAACTGGAAGAACGAATAGCGATAGGTTTGGAAACGGCATCAATAAATACAAAGAAATCTCCAGTCAATCTTTTGGGTAGTTTTGCCGATAAAAAATGTTTTAATATATTCTCATCAGCAATATCACTGAGGGCAACATCATAGAGATTATTTGCCTCCATAAATTCATCAAAGATATCAGTACATAACACAACCGTCTTAGGTGTCAATATTGGCAATTCCTCATTAGGTTGAATATCAAAATGTGTTTTTACGATATGTCCAATAAATGCTAAGCCTCGCCCTTTGCCACCCAATGATCCATCTCCAATTCGTGCAAAATTTGAATACTTATCGTACCTATCCTTTTCAAAAATAGCAACGACCCCACTATTTTTCATTCTCCTATATTCTACAATAGCTTGGTAGATAAGCTCCCGTGCTTCATCCATACTCTTGTATTCCGAAATATCAATTTGTCGAAGCATTTCGGCAACTGGATACATAGCACGAGTATAAAAGAAACGAGCAAAATGACCATGTGACAAATGAAAATAAAAAGAATCATCAGGTATCTGCTTGATCTTCATCATCAATTCCTTTAGATTCTTGATCCTAAATATCTCTTCTTGAGATTTAGGAGCTACAATAATGAAATCACCAAAACCAAAATTATCTTTAATTGCTTTATGTATCTCTAAGGGGAGCATTTTAGAATTTTTGTCAACAAAGGTAGCTCCCACCTCTTTAGCATATACAGAGTTTGCAGTTTCAGAAGAAGTATAAATGAGTGGAATATATCTATCCATACCTCGCACCCATTCGCCAAGGCGTTTACCAGCAATAGGGTCTTTTTGCCCTTCACGGCTAAATGTAATATCAGTAATAATACCAAGCATATTATTGCCATACTTATTAAATAGAGAGACCGCCTCTTCATAATTTCGTGCAAACAATATTTTAGGTCTGCCTCGCATTCTCATCATTCGCAAATGATCATTGAGAGCCTCCTTTGAGAACTGTTTGGACTCATTTAGTACATACTTATACAACAATGGCAATGCGGATGAATAAAACCTAACAGAATCTTCGACTAACATAATAGTTTGCACACCCACAGTCTCCACATCATGCTCCACATTCATCTGATCCTCTATCAACTTGATAATGGCAAGTAGCAAATCAGCATTTCCCAACCAGCTAAAAACATAATCAATACTCGACAAGTCTTCATTTTCAAGAATGCGAGTAACAGACTTAGAGAAAGGTGTCAACAGCACTATTGGAATTTTGGGAAATTCATCATCTACAATCTTGAGCTTCGAGAAAATTTCATGGTCGTCCATGTTGGGCATACAAATTATGAGCTCAAATCTATTTACCTTTAGCTCTTCTATTGCGTCTTTAATATCAGCAACTTGGGTGAATCGAGGTGGATAGCGCAAATTGAGTGAAGTATATTCATTAAAAATCTGTTCATCTACACGCCCATCATCTTCAAGAATAAACATATCATACTGAGATGCTATGATAAGCACATTATATATACGCTTATTCATAAGTTGCACAAAAGGCGTATCGCGAAAACGCAAAAGGTGCATATCACGGTTATCATTAAATGGCTTAGAAGTTAATGGAGTCATAAGCATATATATTGTGAAAGTGTGAGTAATGTAGATTGCATTCAATAGTTTGCATTGTATTCTTTCCAAAAGAACAAACATAATGTACTAATGGTTTATACAAAACTCAATTTTGAGTGACTACTCAGCGAATAGTTGGTTAACTGTTTAATTGTTTAATCGCTTAACTGCTTAATCGTATCAAGCACAAGCCTGCCCGTAGGGAAATATGTGAATAATCAAGACTGTTATCCTGACGGAGGAAGGATCTCATGAGATTTCTCCTGACGTACCAATGACAGGAGCCACTGAATTACTACTGAATCCCCCCAAAATTCAGACCCAATAACATTTGTATTTAACACCCTGAAATCTCGCACCCTTCCAGTAAACATTGTTTTTTTGCCACTTTAGACTCAAAAGTGATTAAAAACAGATTGATTTGATACGTCTTTAACTAATTATGACCCGATCGCAAATTGAGAAATGTAACCCTGACGTCCGGAAATATAAATCGCAAATGTTATCGGGTCAGAATTTCCGATTTTGGGCACATTTTTAAATTCCATTAACTGTTTTGGCTCTCAAAATGATCAGTCCATTTTTGAATCACCTCACCCCAGTGTTAAAATGATACGATTCAATGTTAAATCGAGTCGTTTTGAAAAAATCTTGACTCAATAACATTTGTAAGAGACAACACCCGGCTCCTGGGATAGATGATTTACTATTAGATTGGCTCATAATTTTCATTTTAGTGCCGTTTGGAGACTATTTTGGTTAGTTTATGTTAACCGGTGTAGCCGTTTCATTTTGTAATTGGGTCATAATTTTCGAGATCCAACCATTTTAATTCTGAAATGAGTCATTTTGAGAAAATAATGACTCAATAACATTTGCAGGAGGTTCACCCCCAAGAAAAAGGTAATGGATTCATTTTTGAATCGATTCATAATAGGAAATTCTGACCCAATAACAAAATGTATCGGGTACCTCAAAAGCAAATTACGCCCCAATAACAAATGCTATTAAGGCAAAAAGGCGAAATTATGACCCAATAACATTTATAATTCTCATTTCTGGACTCCAGTTGTTATCTTCTCAATTTGTTATTGAGGCATAATGAACTCAGGGTAGCTTTCTGAATTTGTTATTGGGTCAGAATATATTTTAGGGACCCGATAGAGCACAACATTATCACTCTTATTCCCATAAGGTTACGAAAAAATATCACTGCCATACAAACACACATTAGAATAATGACGTCGCCTTATAATATGCTCGCTGAATAAGTTCCCAAAATATAGCATCACCCATATTGGGTATTAAGAATCCCAATAATACTCACTTTAAGGTATTGTGTGCATATAGAGAACAAAGTAATTTTGCATTGTAGAATTAGAGATAACCCACACAACAAAAAATGAATCATTTAAAAAGTCTCATTATAACAATTAGACTAATTGTCATAATCATATTTACTCTGCCTTTTATATCAGCACATGCGCAACAAAACAATAGAACTAAAATAAGCGGGAACATCAAAGATAACAAAGGTATTCCCGTTGAATTTGCAACTGTATATATAAAAGAGACCAATCAAGTAACTCAAACCGATTTAAACGGAAACTATACATTATACGTAAGCACAGGCAATGGCACATTTTGTATTCAGATGATTGGATATGAAACCTATGAGAGAGCCGTCAGCTTTAAAGATAAACAGGATATTAAAATCTCAATAGTTCTTGAAGAAAAACGATATGCTCTGCAAGAGGTGGTAATAGAAGCAAAGTCAGCAGTGAAGCGCATTAACGAATCGCCCTATAATGCTGTGGCTATCGATGCTAAGACGCAGCATAACTCAACTGCCAATCTATCAGGTATTATTAATAAGGCTTCTGGTGTACGCATTAGAGAGACTGGCGGAGTGGGTTCGGATATGCAGATAATGATGGATGGCTTTAGCGGCAAGCACATAAAGATATTTATTGATGGAGTGCCACAAGATGGCGCAGGTCAATCTTTTGGAATAAATAATATACCAGCAAATTTTGCCGAGCGTATAGAGATATACAAAGGCGTGGTGCCTGTAGAATTTGGCACCGATGCCATTGGTGGAGTGATCAATATCGTAACCAAAAAGGGAGCAGCCAAGCGTTGGAACCTCGATGCCTCATATTCATATGGTTCGTTCAATACACACAAATCATATTTCAATTTAGGCAAAACTACCGACAAAGGCTTCATCTACGAGATTAGCGCATTTCAAAACTACTCCGACAACAGCTACAAGGTGGACACACCCGTCAAAGAGTTTTTGTCTGATGGAGGTAGTAGTACAAACAAATCAAAGATAGAGCATGTGAAACGATTCCATGACACATATCACAACGAAAGCGTTGTAGGTAAAATTGGTATTATCAATAAATCTTGGACAGATAGATTAGTGCTTGGTGCCAACTACTCCAATTCATATAAAGATATTCAAACAGGTGTTCGTCAAGAAATAGTTTTTGGAGGAAAGTATAGAAAAGGATATTCAATAAACCCATCACTGGAATATCAAAAACGCAATCTATTGACAAAAGGACTTGACGTAACTCTAACCGCAAACTATTATAAAAATAATACAGAAAATGTGGATACTGCTACATATGAATACAATTGGCGTGGAGAGAAACGTCCACTAAAAGCTGGAGTTGCAGGTGAGCAATCATTTATGCATATGCTATCTATAAGTGAAAATTGGAACGGAACATTTTCTGCGAAATATAGAATAAGCGAGATACATAAGATTACTTTCAACCATATATATTATTCTTACAAGCGTTCAAATAAATCATTACTCACTCCAGGTTCCAATTTTGATCCTATACCCAAAGAGACCCAAAAAAATGTAAGTGGATTGTCGTATCAAATTAGCCCAAATGATAAATGGAACGCATCATTATTTGGCAAATATTATAATCAATATGTGGCAGGTCCTGTAGCCAAAACTGCGTCGATGGATGAGTTCGTTAAAGCATCCAAAACAATCAGCACAACAGGATATGGTGCAGCAGGCACGTATTTTATACTAAAAAATTTGCAAGCAAAGCTGTCTTATGAAAAGGTATATAGACTACCAACAATCAATGAGATGTTTGGCGACGAGGATCTTGAAACAGGAGATATCGTGATAAAACCCGAAAGTAGTAATAATGTAAACTTCAACCTAAGTATCGACGAGTCTTTTGGGCAGCATGCTATATATTTGGAGGGTGGTTTAGTTTTTCGAGATATCAAAGATTATATTCAGAGAAACATCACTGGTCTTAGTGGAGGCAAGTATGGTGCTGCTTATATAAATCATGGCAAAGTACAAACTAAAGGATACACTCTGACAGCAAGATACACCCTTTCCGACAAGCTAAGCATTGGTGGCAACTTCACCGAAATCAATGTTAGAGATAATGTAGCCACACAAATCACTGGCGCACAAAGCAACACATACAAAGCTCGCATTCCAAACGTGCCTTATCTGTTTGCCAATGGTGATATTGCATTTAATCAGCACAATATAGGTGCCAAAGGAAATACCCTAACAGTGGCTTATGACAACTTTTTTGTAAAAGAATTTCCACTTTACTCAGAGGCATTAGGCAGTAGTGGCAAATCATATGTTCCCACTCAGTTTTCACATAATGTAAGCCTAACTTACTCCATGAAAGAGGGCAAATACAATATCTCCTTCGAATGTCTAAATCTGACAGATGCGAAGCTATATGACAATTTTAGTCTTCAAAAAGCAGGAAGGGCATTTTATGGCAAACTAAGAGTTGCATTATAATATATAGATTCGATATTAACTTATTAAATAAACAACCCAATAATATGAAATTATCAAAACTCAACTTGTTGACTGCATTATTAGCAACAAGTCTCATATTTTATTCTTGCGAAAGCAATACGCCCGAAATAGATGATGATAAAGACAACGACGTCATCGAAAAGTACATCATAGCAGCAGGCTCAGGCGAAGCCAACTATCTTCTTACATCTGACGAACTTGATGAAGGATCTGCTACCATATCCAACAATGGATTAGAAACCAAAATAGGCTCATACTGGGCATATTATCAAAATAAATATCTATTCCGTTTAGTGTACAATCAAGCAAATGCAGGCGTTAGCTCTTCATACTTCTTAAACAAGAATGGAAAAATAGAAGAGCGAAACAACACATACGAGATCAAACGATTCACATCATACGGTACTTTCAAAAAATATATCATCACCTCATCCACAGGAGATGTTAGTAAAAGTAATACTGATAATAATAAGTATCTCCCTAAAGGATTTCTTTTCTCATACTTAGATGTAGAAAAGGAAGAGTACAGATCAAACCAGGATGTTATTTTATCCGAAAACTATCTTGGTAATGGAGAATTTGTAACCCTTTCTGGTATTTTAGAATCAAACAACAAGCTATATTCAGCACCCATCCCTATGGGATTAAGCCAGTATGGTGCAAGTGCAAATAACGGCGAGTATGTGAAATATCCAGAATTAGTAAAAACCGAAGATGGTGGATCGGCAAGTAGTGCCTACAAGAAAGGCGAATTGCAATGGACTCAGTATCCCAACGAAGCGTGGGTGGCAATATATAATAACGAAACAATGCAAACCCCAAAGTTGATAAAAACCAACAAGATAAGCTATGCTTGTGGTAGGTTCAAATCTCAATACTATCAAACTATGTGGGCTGCCGACAATGGAGACATATATGTGTTCTCGCCAAGCTTTGCCAAAACAATGACTGCCGAGGTGCAACGCACAACGCTACCAGCGGGTGTGGTACGCATCAAAGCTGGCGAAAGTGATTTCGACCAAAGCTACTACTGCAACCTTGAGGAACAAACTGGTGGAAACTCTTTTCTACGCACATGGCACATTGGTGGAGACAACTTTCTTCTGTTAATGTATGACAAGCCATTTACCGATACCTTTAGCGCATCAGATACACCAGCCTCTCGTCTGGCTATCTTCAATGGTGGAACAAAAAAGCTATCCTATGTTACAGGATTGCCATCACCCGAAAAGATTCAAGGATTTGCCAACACACCATACTTTGAAAATGGCAAAGCGTATGTCGCAGTTACTACATTGGATGGACAACAACCCGCTATTTACAAAATAGACACTGCTACTGCCACAGCAAAAAAAGGAATCACAGTACAGTCAAACCAAATAGCAGCAGTTGGAAAATTGAAATCTCTATAAAACACTATGCAGTTACATATAAATAACTTCATGGGGGTATGGCAACAAGCTATGCCCCCATTTATATTAAAGACAATCATGAATAAGATAATAATGTCATTTGTTTTAATAATAAATAGCTTATATATGATGGCTCAACCAAGTCAAATAATCACCCCCATTACAGAATCGGCACAAAAGCTATTCAATTTTAGTCAACAAGATATCTCATATCACAATATAAACTATCGTCTGTATATTGCAGAGCCCAAAGATAAAAAGATTGAGAAAACACCAAAACCTGTTTTGTATATGCTTGATGGAAATGGACAATTTCCGATGCTAATAAATGAGATTGAAGCTACCAATGATAGCTTACCAATAATTGTGGGAATTGGATACCCATCTCTTAAGGCATATCCGAATGAAAGAACACGCGACTATACTATTGCTATTGATGAAGATGCCAACAGCGGAGGAGCACAAAACTTCTATTCATTTATAATTAACGAGGTGAAACCCTATATTGAATCGAACTATAATGTTGATATAAATAGGCAATCCCTTTGTGGGCATTCATATGGAGGTTTATTTACACTCTTTGTGTTGTTTAATCACACCGAAGCATTCCAAAACTATATTGCAGCAAGTCCATCAATATGGTGGGGCAACGGTGCTATTGTTCCTCATCGGAAACCAATATTTACAAACAAACCAAATTCAGTTACCATCACACTTGGCGAATATGAAGAAAATCCGAATGCAGACCCTGAGCGTGCTAATCTATCACCTGAAATATTAGCCAAGAAAAATGCCAGAATAGGAGGAATATCACCCAGACAACTTAGCACAAAGTTATCAGAAGAGATACCCAATTGCAGTTTCATATTATATAAAGGCAAGAATCATGGTAGCTCTATCAAACCATTTCTAATAGAAGCTACAAGAATAGCGAGCCAGTAAGAAAACCACAGCTCCCAATAATTCATTTTATTAATCTATCGTTTTAATTATCTTTGCATCTCAAGAATTAAGAACTATATTATTTCAGCATAAAATGAAATTCAACACAATCGTCGCAACTTTACTACTATCAATAATAGTTTCATCTAATATAAATGCAAATAACTTTATTGCCCCACCCCCCTCAACAAAAGGAAAGATATATGATGATCCTGAAATACCAGCGATATTCACAGGTGGGACAGCGGAAATGAACAAATATATAGTAAGCTCTCTAAAGTATCCACCAGAAGCATCAAAACAAAACAAACAAGGGCTTGTGGTCTATACCTTCACAGTTGAAAGAGATGGCTCACTCACCGACTTTGATTTAATTCATCGCGCCGATCCTCTATTAGACCAAGAGGCACTTAGAATATTAAAGTCAATGCCACCATGGCGACCAGCTAAGAACAACAATCAAATAGTAAGGTCAAAAAGCTATGTGCCAATGTATTTCAAATTAAACAAGAACGCTGCTTCAATATCAAAAAGCGGAAGCAATGTAGCACAATCATATGGCAAGAAAGATGAAAGCATCAAGAACTCTCCAATTTATTCAATAGTGGACATCATGCCAAGATATCCCTATGGAGAAAAAGAATTAGCTGGATTCATTTCGCATAACATACGATATCCCAAAGAAGCACGCCAGAAAGGAATTGAAGGAAGAGTTGTATGCTCATTCATAATTGCCGCTGATGGCTCCATATCAAATATTGAGATTGTCAAAGGTCTGCATAGTGAGCTTGACAATGAGGCAGTAAGAGTTTTAAGCCTAATGTCTAAATGGATTCCTGGCGAAAGAGGTGGTGAGAAAGTAAATGTGCAATGCTTGCTGCCAATAGATTTCTCAATTGATGATAACCCAATACCAACAAGATAGCAACCCATATATATAAAAACAGAAAAGACGAATCTCATTATAAGATTCGCCTTTAATACATATTCAATTCTAACTAAATTAGCTCTTGTATATGGTTGTTTTCATTATTTAATCTCGAGATTCGGGACGTGGAAGCAATACTTTGCGAGAAAGCTTTAATTTGCCACTACGTGCATCGATATCCATTAGTTTAACTTGAATAGTGTCACCTTCTTTAATGCCAGCTTCTTCAACCGACTCGAGTCTTCTCCATTCTATTTCAGAGATATGAAGCAATCCATCTTTTCCTGGAAGGATTTCACAGAATACGCCATAAGGCATAATTGAACGAACCACAGCATCATAAACATCTCCAACTTCTGGAACTGCTACAATACCTTTAATCTTACGCATGGCAATATCAATAGAGTTTTTGTTTGTAGCCGAAACCTCAACACGACCTTTATTACCAACTTCTTCAATGGTAACAACAGCACCTGACTCCTCTTGTATTCCTTGTATTATCTTACCACCTGGTCCTATTACAGCACCAATAAAATCTTTAGGTATTTCGATAACCTCGATGCGTGGAGCATGTGGCTTAAGATCTTCTCTTGGTTCAGAGATTGTCTCCATCATTTTGCCCATGATATGATCACGCCCCTGTTTTGCTTGCGAAAGAGCTTTCTCAAGAATTTCGTAAGACAATCCGTCAACCTTTATATCCATCTGAACAGCAGTAATACCATCTTTAGTACCACATACTTTAAAGTCCATATCTCCAAGGTGGTCTTCGTCTCCCAATATATCTGAAAGTACTGAGAAGTTTTGCCCCTTATTTTCAGAGATTAGTCCCATAGCAATACCAGAGACAGGCTTAGTCATCTTCACACCAGCATCGAGCATAGCCAAAGTGCCAGCACATACGGTAGCCATTGATGAAGATCCGTTTGATTCTAATATATCAGATACTACTCTCACCACATATGGATAGCCCACAGGTATCATATTCTTAAGAGCACGGTGTGCCAAGTTTCCATGTCCAATTTCACGACGACCAGTGCCACGTTGTGGTCTAGCTTCACCTGTCGAGAAAGGAGGGAAATTATAGTGAAGTAAGAAACGCTCAGTAGAATGATTCAATACATCGTCAACTATTTTTTCATCCAACTTGGTACCTAATGTCACAGTTGTTAGTGCTTGCGTCTCCCCACGAGTAAATACTGCAGAGCCATGAGGACCAGGAACATAATCTATCTCACTCCAAATAGGTCTAATTTCATCAACATTTCTTCCATCAAGGCGTTTTCCTTCGTCGAGAATACAACGGCGCATAGCCTCTTTCTCTACATCGTGATAGTATCTTGTGGCAAGTGGAGCTTTAGCTTCTTTTTCATCTTCAGGAATTGAGCTTAAGAACTCATCCAAAATTGTATTGAAAGCATCAATTCTTTCATGTTTATTTGGATTTTGAGATCCAGCTACTACACGAGCTTTGTCAAAGCATGCATCCCATACCTGTTTGCGCAACTCCTCATCATTTACATCATGAGAATATTCACGCTTCGAAGTAGTTCCACAAGCCTCCATCAATTCCAATTGAATTTGGCAATGTTTCTTTATCTCCTCGTGAGCAACTTTTATTGCATCAAGCAATTCTGCTTCCGACACTTCATCTAACTCACCTTCCACCATCATGATATTATCGATAGTAGCACCAACAACAACGTCCATGTCAGCTCTCTCCAATTGCTTGAAAGAAGGATTTATTACAAACTCACCATCAATACGTGCAACTCGCACTTCAGATAGAGGTCCGTTGAATGGAATATCGGAAACAGCAAGAGCAGCAGATGCAGCCAATCCAGCTAAGGCATCAGGCATATCCTCGCCATCAGAAGAGTAAAGCATTACATTTACAAAAACCTCGGCATGATAATCATCCGGGAATAGTGGACGAAGAGCACGGTCAATCAAACGACTTGTAAGGATTTCTGAATCTGAAGGTCTCCCCTCACGCTTCATGAAACCTCCTGGAAATCTTCCAAAAGAGGCGAATTTCTCCCTATATTCTACTTGTAGTGGCATAAAATCTACTCCGGGGGCAGCGTCTTTAGCAGCACAAACAGTAGCGAGTAGCATCGTGTTGCCCATACGCACTTCGATTGCTCCGTCTGCTTGCTTTGCTAATTTTCCCGTTTCGAGCGTAATCGTTCTTCCATCTGATAACTCGATTCGCTTGATAATTGGATTCGTCATAAATTAATTTGTTATTTTAAATTCGTCTAAATAATTGCGCAAAGTTAACACAAAGTTTTAGTTTTGAAGCATATATAGCAATAAATTATTATTACCAAAGTGCTTTGATTTATATTTAAGCGTCGATTTGAAATTGAATAACTTGTTACTGTATTATCAAATCAATGTAAATAGGCAAATGATCACTAAACCCACCATTATATCGAGGTCCTAAATAAGTTCGAAATGGCTTCTTGGCACCACTCGATTTGTCTTCTTCCAAAAGGAAGTCAGCTTTATAAATCTTAGCCTCATTATCCTTTACATGTATAGAGCTCGTATCTGACAGCATGTTCCCACTCACAATCACTTGATCGAGTATCCCCCATTTACCTTGAAAAAAATATGTGCCGAAGTTCTTCTCTTTCATTCTATGTAAGAACATATTATAGAGCTCTTTGTCTGAATGATTAGATTTAATACTCCGAGCTTTAATAACACTAAGCAAGCTTTTATTATTTGGATAATCATTGAAGTCTCCCAATATGATGATATTAGCCTTGCTCTTAATCTCTAATAAGCTATCCACCTTATTGCGCAACAGATTAGCCACATCAATCCGCTGAGGTTCTGATTCCAATTGCCCTCCATATCTACTTGGCGGATGAACCACAAAGACGCTTAGTGTATCGCCATTAATCACCTTTCCCTCCACATGCAATATATTACGCGATGGGCGTGCATCTTTTCTTTGAAATTGAACCTCATACTCGTACTTCTCAATAAGATTAAAATGATGTGGTTGATATAGCAAACCCACATCAATACCTCGCTCATCAGGAGAATTTGTGACAACGAATTCATAACCCTGAGTTCTAAGTGGAGAACGCTTGGTTAGGTCAAACAAAACCGAGTCATTCTCTATTTCGCACAATCCGATGAGTGATGGCGAATACATGCCACCCACTGCGGTGACAACTGTTGTAATATTTCTAAGCTTTTCCCAATACTTCCAACCGTTCCACTTCATGAACCCATCTGGCAAGAAGTCGTCATCATTTTTCAGAGGATCATCAACAGTATCGAACAAGTTCTCCACATTATAGAACATAACCCTATAATTGGTTTGGCTGTATGTTGATAAGAAATTGATTGAGATTAAAACAAAAAGGATTGTCTTTTTCATGAACTCAAGATGGTTAAATACTGATAATGAGAGGATGCTAATTTGCACCCCCTTCATTATCTTATCAAAGTATATAATCTATCAAAATCAAATGCTCTCTAAGATACCCACAAGGTAGTTCCAAAATTTGGAAACCGAAGGCACATTCATTCTTTCGTCAGGCGAATGAGCATCTCTGATATCGGGACCGAAAGAAATCATATCAAGGTTTGGATATTTCTCTAAAAACAAACCACACTCAAGCCCTGCATGAATAGCCTTCACGCCAGGTGTTTTGCCATATAACTTTTGATAAACCTCTTTGGATACCTGAAGGATTTTTGAATCAACATTTGGCTGCCATCCTGGATAGCCCTCACTATGAGTGATATCAGCTCCCGCCAAATCAAATACCGACGATACCATATTGACGATGTCAAACTTTTTAGACTCTACCGAGCTACGCTGCGAAGTGCCAATCTCTATGGTGCCATTATCCAACATTTTTACTGATGCCAGATTGGTAGAAGTTTCAACCAAACCCTCTATCTCTTTGCTCATACCAATCACACCATGAGGGCAAGAATATATTGCTTTGACAAGCTTTTTGCCCGCACTTCTTTTCATCACCCTTTCAGGTTTTGAAACAGACTCTAAATGAAGATCCAAATTGGGTTCAACAGTTTTATACTCATTCTCCAATTCAGCTATCAGAATGTTTAGTAGCACACGAACATCCTCTTTGTAGCTCTGCTTAACACCAACCACGGCATAAGCCTCACGAGCAATAGCATTATGCAAATTACCACCACCGATTTCTGAGATTGTCAATTTATACTTTTTGTCTAACAAAGAATACAAATATCTATTCAAAATTTTGTTAGCATTGCCCAATCCCTTATCAATGTCACTTCCAGAATGTCCTCCTCGCAAACCTCTGACCTGCACTTTGAACCAGAAGTAGCCTTTGGGAACATCCTTCTCTTTATATTTGAAATATGCTTTTGTACCCTTTCCACCAGCGCACCCAATGTAAAGGTCGCCCTCTTCATCTGTATCCAAATTGAGAAGTATATTGCCTGACAACATGTCAGACGCTAACATATTAGCCCCCGTAAGTCCAGTCTCTTCATCTACCGTGAAAAGTGCCTCAATCTTTCCGTGAGAAATATTATCAGATGCAAGAACAGCTAAAGCACCCGCCATCCCAATTCCATTATCAGCTCCAAGAGTGGTGCCTTTAGTTTTCACCCAATCGCCGTCTATTATAGTCTCTATTGGATCATTATCGAAATCATGTTCTATATCACTATTCTTTTCGCACACCATATCCACGTGCGACTGCAAAATCACAGTAGGCGCATTCTCTCTGCCTTTGGTAGCTGGCTTAGTAATCAGAATATTCCCAGCAGTATCCTGTTTTGTTTCCAATCCTCTGTGCTTGGCAAAATCGAGCAAGTACGCTAATATGCGCTCTTCCTTTTTGGATGGACGGGGGATTTGAGTAATGTCATAAAAGTATTTCCACACAATTTGGGGCTCAAGGTCTCTAATAATCATAGTTTTTTATTTTAAAAGTTATTATGTATAAATATCCACTAAAGTGATACATATGTTATATATGGACACATTATATACATTGTAAAAGTAATAAAAAACCCATTGCAAACAGAATTTTCGCATCTTTAATAATCAAAATCATTTCATATACTTATTTTTACATTATCTTTGCAGAACTAAAACAGGAGATAATTATGATTAAAACAATACTTGTAAGCATTGTAGTCCTAATGATTGGAATACTTTTGATGGGTATAAAAACTTTCTTTACCAAGAAAGGGAAATTCCCAAGCCTTCATATTAGCGATAGCCAACCTATGAAAGACAGAGGCATTAGCTGCGCTACATCTCAAGACAAAGAGGCTTTTAGAAAAGAAAGCGTGGTCGAAAAATTATTAACAGATAAACTATAACTAAACAAGCTAACACAAATTACTTAGAAATGGAGAATAAGAATAATAGTGCCTATTATATTGGCGGGGTCTTGGCTGTAGCCGTAATCATTCTGTACATATTGCACTTCACTTCAGGGTCTGGCAAAAACAGTTCGAATGGTAAAATTTTTGATTCAATGAATAATGATTCATCACTTACGTTACCAATAGCATACGTAAACATCGATTCATTGCTTATAAATTACAATTTTGCAAAAGACTTGAACGAGGCTCTAATGAGAAAAGAAGAAAACTCAAGAGCAAGCCTTGTTCAAAAAGAACGTCAGTTTGAAACCGCAGCAAGAGAATTTCAGCGCAAGGTTCAGAACAATGCCTTCTTAAGTCAAGAAAGAGCAGAGCAAGAACAACAACGAATCCTTAAAATGCAACAAGAGTATCAGGAAATGGCAGAAAGATTGTCTCATGAATTTGCTATGGAACAAGAGAAGCTTAACTTTGAAATGGAAGATACTATAAAAGTTCAGATAAAGGAGTTCAACAAATCCCACAATTACCAGCTTATCATAAGCAATAGAGGCACATCAAATATACTAATGGCAAACAAGAAGTATGACATTACTAAAGATGTTACCAACTATTTAAATAAAAAATATGGTCCTGTTACACAAGCTGCAACAGATAACAAAACTGTGGGTGCTGAAACGGAATAATATTCTTTAGCTCTACATAATATATACTAAGAGGGTATCGTGATGCGATACCCTCTTTTTTATTGCTTGGGTAATACATTAGCACTATCAATACTCAACTTTCATTTTAATTAAAATCCAGCATCATCACGAACAAATATTCAACATAACACGTTATCAAATAACAAAGTGCCAAAACATCTCGCTTGTGTTGAAGAGAAAGGAAGTCGTAAATGTATCTAAAAACATGGTTTGTGACACTCGCTAAATTACCTTCTATATATTTATTCTCCAAGAGCACCCATATTTACAACTCAAACAACTGAACATTTTAATAATTTACAAATATGAAAAAGACAAGAGTGCTTATTTTAACAACAATGCTTTGTGCACTATCATTTAGTGTAGAAGCTCAATTTCTTAAGAACCTTAAGAATCAGGTTATCGAAAGAAGCAAAGAGGCAATCATTGATAAAACTGCTAACAAAGTTGCTGAGAGCGTATCAGAAAAAGTCTCAGATCAGATAGCTGGTAGTATAAACAAAGCATTAGGCGAAAGCTGGGGAGAACTAATGGGTCCCATTGGTAGCATTAAGGATATTGAGACGCTGCCCGCTTCATATAGTTTTGACTACATATATAGTCTCAAAATTAGTACTACCGAAGGAGAACTACCAATAGATTATTATCTAAGCAAGTCAAAACCCTACATGGGTGCTAAATTCAACTTAGCCAATGATATGACAATGATTTTTGATGACGAAAACAAAGCTCTGATTACATTTATTGGAGATAAAGCAATAGCTACCGAATTGAAAATTGATGACAAAGACATTCAGCCCGAAGAATACAAAGCCGATAACTATAAAATAAGCAACCTACCCAACAAGACCTTTTTGGGATATAATTGTATTGGCAGACTAATCGAAAACGATGAATACAAGATGACTGTATATTTGGCTGAAAACACTGAGGCATCATTTGCCAATATGTTTAATAGCAGGCATGCGAAGCTACCTAAACAGATGAAAACAGCTTCTGGAAATGCTAAAGACGGCATGCTAATGTATGCTGAAGTGACCGACAAGACAAGGAATAATGCAAATTCGACAATGGAATGTACCGCTTTTGAGAAATCTGACAAAGTCATAAAGACAAGGTAATTTTAATAACTTATAATTATGAGAAAGACAATCAAACTCTTAACTACAATTTTTATTTTAGCAGCAATAGCTGTGTTCAGCAGTAGTTGTGGCAATAAGATGAAAGAGGCTAAAGAACAAGCCAAGAATGCTACCAATATGATTAAGAACCTAAGCAAGGTGGAAAAAGAATCTGAAGATGTAAACTCCAAAATGGAGGAACTCAAAACCAAAGAACCATTTAGCAATGACAAATTCAAAGCTTGGATGCCCGAAGAACTTAATGGCATTAAGCGAACTTCATTTCAATTTTCAACCTCAATGGGAAATATTGGCGAACTTACATTTCAGGAAGAAAATGGAGAAAAGTATTTTCACATCACCATTATTGATGGTGCCGGCGAAACAGGTTCTATGATTTATGCATCACAAAGCTTCGTCACTGGATTTATGAACAACTATGAATCGGAGTCGGACACTAAGGTTGAAAAGATTATTGAAAGGAAAGGAAGCAAAGCTCTCCAAACCATTTATAAGGAAGAAAACACATGTAACATTCAGGCAGTAATGGATGATAGATTCATTGTAAATGTTGAGTCAAACAATATCGGAATTGATGATACTTGGAAGATGATTGATAAACTTGATATTGGCAAACTAAAATAAAAGCAGTAACCGCTGTATAATAAAAAACTTTCACAAATTTGACTACCCCTTGAATTGTTAATAACAATTCAAGGGGTAGTTGCATTAATATATTAAACTATAAGCGGGTATATTGTTTAAACAAATCATCTACTCTACGCTGCAAAAGCAATAATTGATTTATGAAACACACGTCATCATTTGAAACATAGTAAAACATGTCCTCATTCTGTTAGTCCACAAACTATTAATACCAAAACCAGACTATATAATACACGCCACCCCTCTGCAACTACTGTTTTTAGATTGTGGAAGAGACGTCTCATAATAAAAACTACAGAATAGAAAACCCGAAAGAGTCGTCCCACTTCCTAACATACCAAAATATAACTTCAGAAGAGTCGTCCCACTTAATAACACCCCAAAAATAACTTCAGAAGAGACGTCACACTTCAAAACATACCAAAATGTGACCT
>CAZNRT010000024.1:0-18619 GCA_964575445.1 uncultured Proteiniphilum sp.
TAGCGACCGCAAAGGTAATGCTTACTTTTAATATTTCAAAGAGCGCAAATATGATTTTTTAAAACATAAACAATCTCTTTAAATGCCTAAATATTGCATTATTGCATTAGCAAATTTCAAAATATAAATATAAAACTGAAGTTTAATTCTACATATTCTCCTTATCATCCATTGTTATGCACCTTAAATATGGAAGGAGCATTCATCATATTTCGCCACTCCAATAATACCTCCAAAGTGTTTTTTTAATATTTTGTTGTAAAGATAATCTTATTTCTTAAAATGTCAAGCAATCATATAGCGATATAATCAGCTGTTTGAATACTGTTCGAATAGCGTTCGAATAGTGTTCAAGCAGTAAATAATCACTCTTGATTATTGCTGAGATCTACTCGTCCATTCTTAATTTCAATCAGACCCTCATCAAAAACATGTTTGACTCCAAAATTTATATATTTATCTATCTTTGCACCCATATTTGGGTATCCAAAAGCTTTAGCTACCTCTTTTATCAAATCCCTTTCTGGCAAACTTAATTGAGAGGTAAGCACATCTATAATAGCTGCATTAATCTCCTCTTTTGGAATATCCTCTATATTTCTTTTTTCTACCTCATTACGAGGAGTCCTAAACATATTATATTTTTCGGGGTCCTGATTGAAATTCCAATAAAATATAGCATCATCACTTTGTGTTGTACTCTTAAGATTCATCTGAGCATATACCGAATCTAATTGATTCTTTACTCTAATGCCCAATTTTGAAATGCCCCATGCATTAATAATACGTCTTGATAATAGGTTTTGACTAATAGGAGCCTCCTTTTCCATCACTTCCTTTATTTGGCTCATAATTTTGTATTGGTTCTCTAATTTGAGAAACTGATCTGCGCTACACTCTGAATAATACTTCAATGCACAAATTTGATAATTAACCGAATTGTCTGATCTATTTGATTCTTTTATCTCCTTTTGAGTTATCACATAATTGCTATAGCCAGCCAGCACTTTTTTGCTTGAGACACCCTCTCCAACAGTTTCTTTGACAGAGTTCTGATCTTTCTTCTGAGCTTTATATTTTTCAATAGCATCTGCCACACCTTGAATAACCTTTTGAGGATTGTCCCACCAATCGGTTGACCATAATTTGTGGATATTCCAACCCAACATTTTTAGCACACTTATCTGAACGATCTCTCTGTCTTTGGCTGTTTTGGCATCGTTGTACGTCTTACCATCCGTAAGTATTCCCATAATATATTCAGAGGGCTTGTCAGGATCAACCACACCAATATCTATTTTGTAGCCCGAACATCCAATGTTTGTTTCAACCGAGTATCCCATCTTTTCTATTTGGGCTGCAATTAGTTGTTCAAAATGCTTAGGCTTCTCCTCTTTTAATGTAGCTCTATTAGGTAAAACCATCTTGCCCTTTTCAGTATATTCTAAAAAGGCTTTGATGCCAGCCACACCTTCTGATGTGGTTCTGGATATATCTATTTGTTCAGAACGAAGAGTGGAAAACACCTTCATTTCGTATCTGGCTCTTGATATTGCTACATTCAATCTTCGCCAACCGCCCTCTCTATTCAAAGGACCAAAGTTTAAAAACACTTTACCTTGCTCGTCGGGTCCATAGCCCATCGAGAACAAAATAACATCGCGCTCATCTCCTTGTACATTCTCTAAGTTTTTCACAAATATGGGCTCAAATGATTCTATAGCAATATTCTCCAACTCTGGATATGTGCCAAACGCTTCGTTTAAAAGATCCTCTATTATGGTTTGCTGTGCAGAGCTAAATGTTACAATACCAAGACTGCGCTTAGATAGTTCAGGATCTGACAATCGCTTGATAACCTCCTCAATTATAGCCTCAGCCTCAAATTTATTTTGCCTTGTTTTGCCCCTATCATAGTATCCAGGAACAAATACATTGGTCACCTTAGTGTCAAGATCATCTGGAGATGGAAATGTTAATAGCTTATTTTCATAATAATTTGAATTGCTAAATGCTATCAAGCTTTCATGTTTGCTTCTATAATGCCACAATAGATGTCGTGAAGGCATTGGCAGAGCAAGACAATCATCTAATATGCTCTCTAAATCTTCCTTGTCAGCATTTTCTTCATCAAAATGATTGCTGGAGAAGAAGTTAGTTGGGGGCATCTGTTTGGGGTCGCCCACTACAATAATATTTTGCCCTCTCGCAATAGCACCAATAGCTTCACTTGTGGGCATTTGTGATGCTTCGTCAAATATAATTAGGTCGAACTTTGATTTATCTACCTCAAAATATTGGGCTACAGATATTGGGCTCATCAACATACAAGGACACATCTTAGGCAAAAGATTGGGTATTGAATCAAATAGCTTTCTGATAGATATGCCTCTTCCATTAGTTCTAATGGCACGCTGCAAAACTCCAACTTCAGAGCTAACCGATGTTTCTCTTATAAATGATGGCATATTGGAGGCTAATTTTGCAAATAGCTCAGCTTTTGTAAGCTCCTCAAAATATGCACTTTGTTCTATAAACTTATCAATCTTACCTTCAAATAACTTGCCATTGAATGTAGATAATCTTTCATCATTTGCAATGATATATTCTGAAAGAAGTTTGAATAGCGACTTCTTGAAGGAGGTTAGCACCTCATGATTTTCAAGCTCTCCATCGGTGTACGCCTTCACCATGGGAGAAAGATTTGCTTCAATCAATTCATATTTAGTTCTGTTCCAGCTAACCCAGTCGCGAAGAGAGTTTATGTTGTCTTGCCATCCTTTTGCATTATTAATCCAAAATTGTGTACAATTGGTCAAACTACTGTCTTCCCATTCAAAATCGATATCTAACAATTCCGATAATTTTTGCTCATTTTTTTTCTGCTCTTCTACAATGTCAATAAAGGTAGCAATTATCTTCCCCTTGGTATCAAAAAAGGCTTTGCTGCCATATGACAAGCTATTGGCTAAATTAGTCCTTATCTCTTTTGTTTTCGCTATATCTTCAGTGAGGGCAATAATCAATCTATTAATATGTAGGCTTATATCGCTAATTTGCGCTACAACTTGCCAATCGCAATTGCCATTGTTCCACAACAAATCAAGCTTATCGGATAGCATTGTAGCATTCTCGTCTATGACCTCTTGCTCTTTTTGATAATTGATTAATGTTTCAAGATAACCTACAACCCTGTCTCTATCTATCTTTCCATTTTTATGTATAGCTTCAAGCGGTTTCAATACCTTATTTTGTCCCATCAGCTTGGGCAAAAACCATTTTTGAGAGGCAACATTCCAGTTTGAGAGATTTAATTCAGCATCTATGCTCAGAATATCTTTTGAAAATAGGCTCAGCAACTCGTCTCTATATGCATCTCTTTTCTCTCCATGCTTTGAAATCTCAACTATCTTGGGGTATAGCTGCTCAGGGTTATCAATATTAAATAGCGCTGCTGGAGAGTCGGGCAAACTCTTAATTTGATAACAAAGCATCTCTAACTCATCCATTCTCTTCTTGTCAAAATCCTTTTTATCAATCTGCAAAAATGTGGAAAGTTGAGTTATAGCTTTACTCTTTTGATCTAAAACATCTGCATATCTTTTTATTAGCTCATGTGCCGAGTCTCTTTTTTGCGGACTATACTCTTTTGTAGCTATTAGGCTTAACGGATGGTTGTGTGGATGTCCGCATAATGTGCCCGCATTTTGAAGATACTCTACATGGTCTGAAAACTCCACTATTTTTTCTTTGCTTAGCTCCTTGATAAAGCTTTCACCAAACACAATGTTGTCTTTAGCCTCACCTATCTCTGCATATCCAGTAAATGAGTCGTAGAGTGAGAGCCCAAAGTGATGCTTCTTGTGCAATGCCTGAACATACCCATTGAGCTCCACTCTTTGATTGTGCAATCGCTCAGCCTCTGTTGCAAACTCCAAAGGCGAGGTTTTTCTGACAACCTCCGTGGTCTTTCTTAACTGATCTAATATAGTTGACTTTTTGGACTTATTTGAATGTAGCTCAAGACAAAATGGATCGAGACCAATCTTAGCCAATCTATTTTGCACAACATTCAAGGCAGCCATCTTTTCGGCTACAAACAAAACCTTTTTACCTTGATATAGGGCATTGGCAATAATGTTTGTAATTGTTTGAGACTTGCCCGTGCCAGGGGGTCCATGCAGCACAAAGCTCTCACCTTGAGTGGCAGCACATATTGCCTCCAATTGAGTAGAGTCGGCACTGATTGGTAAGGCTATATCTGAAGGGTAATATTTTTCGTCAAGATTGGTTTCGGCAACTATTTCGTCTGGAGTCCATTCAAGCTTTCCCGAAACTAAACTTTTCACAACCTTATTTTCAATTAACTTATCAGAATTATTATGAATGTCATTCCACATAATAAACTTGCTAAACGAAAATATGCCAAGGAAAGCATGCTCCTCCACATCCCATCTATTTTGAGACATTACCGTTCTGCGAATTGTGTTGAATATCTTCACCACATCAACTCCACTTTCGTCACGCGGAAGCTCTTCAAAACTATTGATTGTGATACCAAAGTCCTGTTTCAGCATTTCCAATAACGTTATATTCATCAAGGGATCCTCTTCCCTACTCCTAATTATGTATCCCTTTTGAGAAGACTTTCTAATAATCTCTACTGGCAATAGCAATATAGGTGCATATCGTGGAAGCTCGCTCTTCGGCGTTTCAAACCATTTCAAAAACCCTAAAGCTAAATAAAGGGTGTTGGCTCCACTCTCTTCAAGAGATAGTCGAGATGTACGATATAGCTTAGTCAGAGATAACTTCAGCTCTGTTTCAGTAAGATATGTTCGTAGCCTTTTTTGAGATAGGTCAAACTGTAGGAGATTGAAAGCGGGGTTTGATATATTGATTGGCTGATGAATGCTTGAGGCTTTGTCTTGATTTGTCCACTCTTCGGGCTTTGCCAGCACCTGAAATTCATTTCCATCGGCGAGGGCATCTTCAAATTCGTACAGATTGACAGCCATTAGTTGAATAGTGCTTTGGGTTAGGCGAAGATTCAAGAGATTATTGCGAAGGCTCAAATCAAGCAACTTTCTTTCCCATAGCTTTTGTTTAGAAAATTGGGGAGCCTCGCTCAACTCAAGTTCTTCATTATTCTTAATTGCATCAGGAGCAGAACTATTTCTAACAGTTTTATCTTCATTATCAATGATCTCCCACCCATCCGAGGTTTTTATTCGCTGTGGTAGTGGCTTGATTCCACTGTGTCTTGCTCTACGCACATCTATGAATAAAACAAACTTTTCCTCTTTCGCCAAATGATTATTAGCTGATATGATAGCCTCGTCAAATGATTGAATATTCCCTGCATTCATGCAAGTTGATTCTATCAGCACTATTTCATTGATACCATATGCTATACGCTTTTTCAATAATGAAATATCATCATTTACACTATTCACAAAGGTGTCATCAATAAGCCATCCTCCCACAAAGGCATGCTCTTCAAGTATAATTAATAAAGGATTGAGACCAATTGCCTCCATACAACTTGCATACAGAATAGCCATATCCACACATGTGCCAAGCTTTTGCGAAAATATCGTATCACACATACGTATTCGTTGACCCTGATTCTCGAAGCTTGCTGGTGGCGAACAATAAATTATATCTAAGTTGGCTATAGCCTCAAATATTGCGCCCATTTGCTTCTTTACTCTGTCGGGATTTTTACTTTGGTAAGCATCAAAAGAGGGGTTACCAGTCCATTTACCCAGAATTTCGGAAGCTAATTGCAGTATATTTGATATTTCAGGGTGATTGGGTGTAACAAATGCCGCAAGCATTTCGGGCAACATCCCTACTCCATTCCATTGGTCGTATGCTAATATATCAACATTGTAACTCTCAGTTAACAATATTGCATCATTCATTGAAACCGAAACAATTAAGTCTCCTGCAAGTTTTTCTGTTAGCTCTGATAGGAATTTACCAATTAGCTTGAATCCATTAACTTCTACCTCTATTATTTGATTTTTGGGCAAAACAGCTACTGCACCCTCCCAACTATTCACAAAGTGAGGCTCACCTTTTATCTCAATTTTTAAGTTGTGTAGGTTCTCATCTGATAGATTTTCAAGATACAATTTCCTTATAATTGGAATTCTATTTTGTTGCACTCCATAATTAACCGCCAAAGTATAAACTAAGTCAATTTTTATAGGTTTAGGCTCTCCGTTCATCATTAGAAGTTGATTTAAAGCATTGATAATTATCTTACTTTGCAAATCTATATATTTATAATGTAATAGAGCAATGAAAAGTGCAAAAATAAACAAGATGCGCACCTCCTTGCACCGCATTGATGGTGCTCAAAACAGATAAACAACTGATATACATAATAGTTACAGAGGTTTTTCAAATCTAAACAAAGTTATTTGGATCGATTTGCAGTGTGCAAATCGATCCAAGTGAAGTTGTTTCGATAGTTTTCAGGTTGCAAATCGATCCAATCAAAGTTGTTTGGATAGATTTGCAGTGTGCAAATCGATCCAAGTAAAGTTGTTTCAATGGTTTTCAGGTTGCAAAACGATCCAATCAAAGTTGTTTGGATCGATTTGCAGTGTGCAAATCGATCCAAGTAAAGTTGTTTCGATAGTTTTCAGGTTGCAAATCGATCCAATCAAAGTTGTTTGGATAGATTTGCAGTGTGCAAATCGATCCAAGTAAAGTTGTTTCAATGGTTTTCAGGTTGCAAAACGATCCAATCAAAGTTGTTTGGATCGATTTGCAGTGTGCAAATCGATCCAAGTAAAGTTGTTTCGATAGTTTTCTGGTTGCAAAACGATCCAAGTAAAGTTGTTTCGATAGTTTTCAAGTTGCAAAACGATCCAAGTAAAGCTGTTTCGATAGGGTTTTATTATAAAATCAATTCAACTCATATGGTATTTAGATATTTTTGGTATCTTTGTATATGGAGCTAAGTGTGGTTCCTCGCACATTTTTTTAGTTTCATCTTTTTATATCAACATTTATAAATATGAAAAAAAGAAGCAAATTCAAAATACCTATAAGTTGGGCTAAATCTTTAGACTTAGCCGAGTTTCCTCAACTAATTTTTTCGGTTAATGCCACAATAGCAGAATCCACACAACAATTAGGGGATGATGCCCGTTTGAAGATGGCGTTCGACAAATTGAAGAAACAACAAGCGCAAATGCAAAAATTAAGACTTTATATGCGCAGACAAGACTTGACAAAACAAATATCAGAGCAAGACAATATGCGCAAGAATAGCCTCTCTATAATTTTGCAAATAGTGAAGGCAAGGGGAAGATCTTATGATAATGAGATGGCTAATCACGCAAGGGTCTTACTTGATTGGATTTTAGGAGTGGCACCCAATATATCTCGCTGTTCGCGCAATAGACTAACGAGGTATTTCAACATCATTATTGAAGATCTCCACAATAATGAAAAATATGACGAAGCTATTGATTATCTTAATTTGAGATTTGATTTTGATGCTATAATTGACTCGAACAGCAAATACGAGGCTCTCAAAACGGAAAATGATCTTCTGTTTGTGGCAAAAAACATACCACACAAGGAGAAGCTTGAGCTAATAGATGAAGCATATGGGGCACTATGCAACTTTATTTCGACGTTACAAACAAATATTGAATGGTTTGGTGAAGACCAGTACATGGAGCTATGGCTTGCGCTAAAGAAAAATCTCGGAGATTTTCATACTGCACTCAAAATGCGCAGAAAGAAAAAACCCAAGACTAATTCTAATGAAAATGTCGCCACAGTAAAAGCAAATGCTAATAACTTTCTTTCCACGGATGAGGCTGACAAGGAAATCGGCAATGCTGACTTGCAGTCAACAGTTGACAACGACAACGACGATGACAATAAATTGAAATTCGTGCTTAGTCATTAACAAACAGAAAAAAAGCCAATAGTCACTTACTATTGGCTTTTTTCAGATTAATGCATTTGTATTATTTCTTTGCAGCTGGCTTCTTAGTAGTTGTTTTCTTTGCAGTGGTCTTTTTAGCAGTGGTCTTCTTTTCGGTTGTCTTTTTGGGAGCAGCCTTCTTAGTGGTTTTTTTACCATCATCCTTGCTCGCCTCTTCAATAATCTGCTTACACATCTCAAGCGTTAATTCCGCTGGAGCTTGTGTTTTCGGAATCTTGTAATTCTTCTTTTCAAATGCGATATACGGACCATATCTACCATTCAGCACTTGCAGGTCTGGTTCTTCATCAAAGGTTTTGATAATCTTTTCAAGATCCTTACGCTCCTTTTCTTCAATCAGGGCTATTGCCTCTTCGGCAGTTACTTCCATTGGGTCATACTCTTTGGGCAACGACACAAACTTATTATTGTGACGAATATAAGGACCAAATCTACCAATGGCTACTGTCATATCTTTGTCTCGAAAGGGACCAAGATTGCGTGGCAACTCAAACAGTTTGAGAGCCTCTTCAAGAGAAATAGTTTCGATTGATTGATTTTTTTGAAGGGCAGCAAAAAGTGGTTTCTCCTCCTCATCGGGCACCCCAATTTGGGCTAATGGTCCATATCTTCCAATCTTTACCGATACCTGTCTGCCAGTTTTAGGGTCATCACCGAGCACTCTTTCGCCCACTTTGTGCTCCATGCGCATCTCCATTGTTTCTTCCACTATGGGGTGAAACACGCTGTAAAACTCTTTAATAATATTATTCCATTGCTTCTCGCCCATTGCGATATGGTCAAATTCTTTCTCCACATCAGCGGTGAAATGATAGTCAATCACATTTGGGAAATATTCCACTAAGAAATCATTTACCACCGTACCTATATCTGTGGGCACGAGCTTGTTTTTGTCCAAACCTACTACCTCTGTTTTGTTCTTATCACTTATCTTCCCTTTTTCGAGAGTAAGTATATTATATGTGCGATTGGTGCCATCAACAGTGCGCTTCTCCACATACTCTCTGTTTTGGATAGTAGAGATAGTGGGGGCATATGTGGATGGACGCCCAATACCCAGCTCTTCCATCTTGCGCACCAATGATGCCTCAGTATATCGTGCAGGTCGCTGTGTGAATCGCTCAGTAGCAGTGATATTTTGCATATCCAATAGGTCATTAGCTTTCATTGGGGGCAATAGACCTTCGTCAGACTCTGTATCCTCATCATCGGTTCCTTCTAAGTAAACTCGCAAAAAACCGTCAAACTTGATAACCTCGCCCGTAGCCACAAATTTGCCTTGAGCGTTGGATATACCGATAGTTGCCGTAGTGCGCTCAAGCTCGGCGTTAGCCATTTGTGATGCAATGGTTCGTTTCCAAATCAAGCTATATAAGCGTTTCTCTTGCTGAGAAGAGCCAGCCTCATGCTCGTTCATAAATGTTGGACGTATTGCCTCGTGAGCCTCTTGTGCACCCTTTGATTTGGTAGAGTACTGTCTCATTTGCCAATATTTCTCTCCATATTGCTCAATGATTTCTGCTTTAGCAGTATTAATAGCTAAGCCCGAAAGGTTTACCGAGTCGGTTCTCATATATGTAATACGTCCCGATTCGTAAAGGCTCTGAGCTACACGCATAGTTTGTGCTACTGAGAAACCCAATTTTCGTGAAGCCTCTTGTTGGAGAGTGGATGTGGTAAATGGTGGAGCGGGCGACTTCTTGGCAGGCTTGGTTGTTACATCCTCCACTGTGAAGTTAGACGATTTGAACTTTTCTAACAGTTCCAAAGCCTCCTCTTTAGTCTTTAGTCTTTTATTGTATTCTGCTTTTATCTCATATACTTGCCCATCCTCTTCTTTTTTGAAGATTGCAATGATGCGATATGCAGCCTCGCTTTCAAAAGCTTGTATTTCGCGCTCTCTTTCCACAATCAGTCTCACCGACACCGATTGCACACGACCAGCAGATAGCGAAGGCTTAATCTTTCGCCACAATACGGGCGATAGTTCAAAACCCACAATACGGTCAAGAACACGACGTGCCTGCTGCGCATCTACCAAATTATTATCAATACTTCGTGGATTTTTTACTGCCTCTTGAATGGCTGTTTTAGTGATTTCGTGAAAGACTATTCGCTTAGTATCCTTGCCCTCAAGATCCAATGCGTGATATAGATGCCAAGATATTGCCTCCCCTTCACGGTCCTCATCCGAAGCCAACCAAACTGTCTCAGCTTTGTTTGATGCAGTTTTGAGCTCAGACACCACCTTTTTCTTATCGTCGGGTATTTCATATATAGGCTCGAAATTGTTTTCGATATCTATACTAAAATCTTTCTTCTTAAGATCACGTATATGTCCATAACTCGACATTACTTTAAAGTCGTTTCCCAAAAACTTTTCTATTGTTTTTGCTTTTGCGGGCGACTCCACTATCACCAAATTTTTTGCCATTCCACTATTAATTTATCTCCTATTTCAGAGGTTTAACTTCTTTTTGAGAGTGCAAAAGTAGTGATTTTGTGGAAGTAAAAACAACTTTTTCAAATTATGTTATTAATTTACCACATATTAGCCATTATCAAATTGCAGTTGGGCACTGCTGTCAATTATTAACAACTAAGATTCATTTTAAGAATCCAAAACCTTGATCTCCACTCCATATATTGGCGAGAGGCTATCATGTAGTCTTTGAAAATGTGACTTGCGAATACGCAGATGCATTGTGCAGCTCTCCTTGAAATCTTGATCCCAGCTCACCTCATCATACTGCTTAAGAATACGCATCACATCATTTAAAAGCGGATACTCAAAATGTATTGTCATGGTTTCATCAATAGTCTTTTCTAATATCTCAGCATTGTTTATTGCATCTTCGGCTGCCTCCTTGTATGCTTTTATCAATCCACCTGTGCCAAGCAATGTGCCACCAAAATATCTAATCACCAAGACAAGCACATCCGTTAGCTCATGCGAATTTATCTGACCCATTATCGGTCTGCCCGCTGTGCCCGACGGCTCTCCATCATCGTTATATCTATGTTCGTCACGATATTGCCCAAGCATATATGCCCAGCAAACATGGCGAGCATCATAATACTTTTTTCTGTACTCATCTAATATATCCTTTACCTGATCAGTATTTTGCACAGGGAAAATCAGCGATATAAACTTACTCTTCTTTTCGGTTATATACCCCTCTGCCATTTGCTCTATTGTGTTGTATGTGTCGCTCATAGATGCAAAGATAATCAGAAATTGTTTAATCGGTGAATCGGTGAATTGTTTAATCGGTGAATCGGTTAATCAATTAAACAGTTAAGCTGTTAATTGATAATATTTGATAAAATAATTTGGTGGAACTGTTATTATTGCTACCTTTGCCCAATTACCATTTGACAAAACGTCATTTTTACTCCTGTTTTGTCAATCTTTTTGCAAGTAGGCATCTACAATTCTACATTTTTTTTGCCCTTTTATTACTTGTCTTTAATCATTCTGTAAATAATTGCAGAAACAAAAATAAATTAAATTATTATGCACTTTAAAGACAGTGTCAAAACACTTATCTTATTATTATTCTTATCATCGTCATTAACCTATGCCCAAGACAAGCCTAATATAAATTTGGGTGGAGCCTTGCGCTTCAATTACAACTATTCTGATTGGCTACAAGAGAGCAAAAATACGGGCGGTCAGTTTGGCTACGATGTGTTTAGGCTCAATGCAAATGGCAGTTACAAAAATCTAATTTTGGATGCCGAATATCGCTTCTATGCACCCTCGTCAGGAGGTGCGATGCTGAAACATGGATGGATTGGATACCAGTTTGATGAGAAGCATCAATTGCAAGTGGGGCTCAACACTATTCCATTTGGCGTGCTGCCCTACAATTCCAACAACTGGTTTTTTGGCATCAACTACTATTTAGGAATGGAAGATGATGCCGATATGGGTATCAAATACACATTCGATAATGACAAATGGAGCTTTGCTACAGCATTCTACAAGAACTCTGATATTCTTGCCTTTCACTCTGCCGATGGACTTTCATCATCACGCTATAGCTATGATATAGTGGGGCGCAACAAAGAGATGAACCAAGGCAATATAAGAATAGCCCGAAAATGGGGTGATGATGTGTTAAATATTGAAATGGGAGCATCAGGACAAATTGGTGGAATATATAATATTGATACCGAAAAGATGGGTAGTAGAGCCGCATTTGCACTACACTATATTATGAATATCAGAAACTTAAATCTTAAAGCGCAATATACTACATATAATATGTCGCCAAATAACGAAGAAGGCGACAATAATTCAATAGAAATGGGGGCTTATGGCTCATCATATAATGTGGCTACAAAAGCCGATACCTATACCATAGGAATTGCCTACAAGATTCCTATTGACAGAGGTATTATTGATGCAGTAACTTTCTATAATGACTTTGGGATGATGCACAAACGAGCAAATGGAATGAATGATAGCTACCAGAACGTTGCGGGGGCAATGTTTGCAATGGGTCCGATCTACGCATACTTAGATTATGCAATGGGCAAAAACCATGCATGGCTTGGTGGAAACTGGAATGATTCGTTTGCCCAAGGTGGAGATTCAGAATCATGGCACGCACGACTTAATCTAAATGTTGGCTATTATTTTTAATCAAATCAAAAGAAAGAAAGACTGAAATATTAAACTTATGAGTAAAATAGAAATAAACAATCTGTTCCTTATTTTTGGAAGAGAAAAAGAAAGAGCTTTTCGTCGATTGCAGCAAGGCAAAAGCAAAGCTGAAATATTAAAAACAACTGGCTGCACAATAGCGGTGCAAGATGCTAATCTCTCGATTAATGAGGGTGAAATATTTGTAATAATGGGGCTTTCTGGAAGTGGAAAATCCTCCCTTTTGAGATGTCTAAATAAATTGGTGAAACCCACAAGTGGTGAGGTGCTAATCAATGGTAGAGACATAGTGAAGGCAAACGAGAAAGAGCTGATGGAAATTCGTCGCAAGGAGCTTGCAATGGTTTTCCAGCACTTTGGGCTACTCCCTCATCGCACTGTAGCCGACAATATTTCTTTTGGACTTGAACTTCAAGGTGTAGCAAAAGAAGAAAGAAGAAAAAAAGCTATCGACAGCATGAACCTTGTTGGATTGGAAGGATATGAAGATATGATGGTGAGCGAATTATCGGGAGGTATGCAGCAGCGTGTTGGACTTGCTCGTGCTCTTGCCAACAATCCTGAGATATTATTGATGGACGAGGCATTCTCTGCATTAGACCCTCTCATTAGAGTGCAAATGCAGGATGAATTGATAGTGCTTCAACAAAAAATGAAGAAAACTATCGTATTTATTACTCACGACTTGAGCGAAGCCATCAAGCTGGGAGACAGGATAGCAATAATGCGTGATGGTGAGGTGGTGCAAGTGGGTACTCCTGAGGAGATTCTTACCAATCCTGCCAACGAGTATGTAGAAGATTTTGTGGAGAGTGTGGACAGAAGCAAGATTGTATCTGTTTCGTCAATAATGCTCAAGAATCCAGTTCTGGCTCGCTTCCCCAAAGAGGGTCCAGCAGTAGTCATGAGAAATATGCGTCAGAGAAATCTCACAAGCCTACCAGTAGTAGATAATGACAGAAAACTAATAGGCGAAGTACGGTTAAAAGATTTAATAAAGTTGAGACAGAATAATGAGACAAGCATCGAAACTGCTATCCGCACCGACAATCTTTCAGTAAGTCCTGATACTGTTATAGAAGAATTATTACCTCTTCTAACCAAAACAAACTCACCCATAACTATCGTTGATGAGGCTCACAAAGTTGTTGGGCTTCTACCCCTTCATTGGTTGATAATTGAGATGACAGGCATGGGAAGAACTGAAATAAACGAAATAATTCAAAACTCACAAGCATAATGATAAATATAGGAAAATATATAGAAATAGTTATCAATTGGCTCACGGATAATTTCAGTGGCCTTTTTGATTTTCTAAACTCTGGACTAGGTGGATTTATTGAGGGCTTCCAAACTATCTTGTTTGGTGTTCCTTTTTATATCACAATTGCGCTTATAGCGATATTAGCATGGTTCAAATCGGGAAAAGGAATGACCGCATTTGTAATCTCAGGACTACTGCTTATTTACTTTATGGGATATTGGAAAGAGACAATGGATACTTTAGCCCTTGTTCTCTCTTCCACATTTATAGCACTTATAGTTGGCATTCCGTTAGGAATATGGGCAGGCAATAGCGATCGTGCGGAAAAGGCACTTCGCCCAATTCTCGACCTTATGCAAACTATGCCAGCATTTGTGTATCTGATACCGGCAGTGCTATTCTTTGGTTTGGGATCTGTGCCAGGTGCATTTGCAACTGTGATTTTTGCCATGCCACCCGTGGTGAGACTCACAAGCCTCGGCATTCGTCAAGTCCCCAAGGATATTGTAGAGGCAACTCAATCATTTGGTGCTACCAAGCATCAGCTATTACTAAAGGTGCAGCTGCCATTGGCTTTGCCCACTATTCTTACAGGCGTTAATCAAACGATAATGCTATCACTTTCTATGGTGGTGATTGCTGCAATGATTGCAGCAGGTGGATTGGGAGAAGTAGTTCTGAAGGGTATTACCCAGATGCAAATTGGATTAGGATTTGAAGGGGGTATAGCAGTGGTGATTCTTGCTATTATATTAGATAGAATCACTCAAGGAATGACAAAGAAAAAGAAATAATAATAAAACAAATATAGAATATGAAACACTTAAAGAGAATTACATTACTGCTATTGGCTGCAATATTATTGATGGCTTGTAATAGCACTAAAAACGAAAACAAGATCAATCTAATTTATGTGAATTGGGCTGAGGGTATTGCAATGACTAATGTTGCAAAAATACTATTGGAAGAGAATGGATATGAGGTAGATTTGAAGAATGCCGATGTAGCTCCTATATTCGCTTCACTATCAAGAGGCAATGCTGATGTCTTTATGGATGTTTGGTTGCCCGTAACACACAAAGATTATATGGAACAATATTCGGCGTCGCTTGAAATATTGGGAGACAACTTTGATGATGCTCGTATAGGGCTTGTGGTGCCATCATATGTATCTATAAACTCTATTGATGAACTAAATGAATATAAAGACCAGTTTAAAGGTGAAATAGTGGGCATAGATGCAGGTGCAGGCATTATGAAAGCTGCCGATAAAGCATTGGCTGAATATGACATGGATTATAAATTGCTAACCGCAAGTGAGGCGGCAATGGCTGCTTCACTCAAGAAGGCTATTGATGGAGAAAAATGGGTAGTAGTGACGGGGTGGACTCCTCACTGGATGTTCTCACGCTTTGACTTGAAGATGCTTGAAGACCCAAAAGGTGTGTTTGGTGATGCCGAACAAATCAAAACTATTGGAAGAAAAGGGTTTAGTGAAGATCATCCCTTCGTTGCTGAGTTTTTTAGCAATGTAAGCTTTACTACGGATCAAATTGGTTCGCTAATGCAGATAATTGAGAATGCTGGAAGTGAAGTTACTGGTGCTCAAAAATGGATTGATGATAATAGGGAATTGACAAACAGTTGGTTGCCAAAAAAAAATGACAATTAGTGTTAGCTTAGCATTGCGCTAAGCTTATGCTTTAAGTTGGGAAGTTCTTTAACTTCAATATTAAATACCTCATCAAAAACGTTCATAAAATCGTCTATCAATGATATTTCTCGTTTTTGTTTTTCACCATCTAAATAATAGGTGGTGAAAGTGGTATTTTCTAAGCTGAAACTTGTGTCTCTATTTTTGATAGACAGCATAAGCTCTGATCTGAAATTAGATGTGGGATGTGTGGATATGTTCACTCAACCATGTCAGAATATCGTGATACACCTGTTTTTTGATATCTTCATTCATAATTTCGTGTCGCATACCATCATATAGTTTAAGAGATACATCCGCAAAACCTTCCTTACTAAGTATTCTTGTGATGTTTTGAACCCCCTTACCAAAGTTACCAATAGGGTCATCACCTCCACTTACAAATAATAATGGCAAAGAGTTATTAATAGGTCTGTACCAACCAGCCTTTGTGGCATTGATATTTAATGTGAGTAGAGCATAAAATCCATTATTAGAAAATGGCACCCCATTAAGAATGTCAGCACTAAAAGCCTCTCTATTTGACTTGCTAACACTAAGCCAAGAGGTGCTACTAGCATCTGGTTCGTCTTTGAACTTACTATTGTTCATCTTTTCAAATGCCATATTAACCAATTTGCTCCTTCTCTTTGGCATTAGCATATTCATAACACAAAGAAGCCCCTTGGCAATACCTCCTATTGGATTTTTATCTCCAGTACCCACAATTATTGCTCCATCCACCCTGTCGCCTATTCGTTGGAGCAATAATCGTAAAATAAAAGAGCCCATAGAATGGCCTAATATATAATGTGGATAGTCAGGAAACAGAAGTTCAAATTTTTTGAATATTTCTTCAGCATCATCTATAAGTTGTTGCGCTGGATTGCCCAATTTGAAGAATCCTAATTCCTCTTGATTATTCACCGTTTTGCCATGTCCTAAGTGATCATAGCACATAACGATATATCCTTGATTACAAAGATATTTGGCAAAATCAATATATCTACCACTATGCTCCTGCATGCCATGCAGTATCAATAATGTGCCTATTATTTCATCAGTATTGGGCTGGAATAATCTATAGAATAGTTGCTTATTTTGAGCCGAATTAAAATATCCTGAAGTCTCTTTCATCATAGTTTCAAACCTATTGTAACAGCCAATATCAAAGTACTCTCACTCTTATTACCCCATCAATATTATTGATACGCTTTACGTTCTCATCAGTAATTTCGGCTTCAAGATCCACCATAGTGTAGGCATATTCGCCCCTGCTTCTATTAATCATATTAGCAATATTGGTGCCCTGCTCAGAAAGCACAGCCGATATCTGACCCAACATTTTTGGAATATTCCGATGAGCAATTGTCAATCTATGCTTTGCCATTCTTATACCCAAGTCGCATGAAGGGAAGTTGACAGAGTTCTTGATATTTCCATTTTCAAGAAAATCCTTTGTTTGCATCACTGCCATCACTGCACAATTATCCTCACTTTCGGGAGTAGAAGCCCCAAGATGTGGCACAGGGATTACACCAGGTACATTAATTAGCTTTGCATCTGGAAAGTCGGTCACATAGGTACATACTATACCATCATCTATCGCTTTTATTAAATCATCATCATTGACCAATCCACCACGAGAAAGATTAAGAATTCGCATTCCTGGTTTCATCTTATCAAACACCTCTTTGCCAAGCATTCCTTTAGTCTGGTCAGTTAGAGGTATATGCAATGTTATATAGTCACATTTGCTAAACATTTTATCTAAGTCGTCTGCCTTCTTCACCGAGCGAGACAAGCCCCAAGCATGTTCCACTGATATATAAGGGTCATAACCATATACTTTCATCTCCATATTGACAGCCGCATTAGCAACCATGACGCCAATTGCACCAAGACCGATTACTCCAAGTCGTTTGTTTCTGATTTCGGGACCTACAAATTGAGATTTACCCTTCTCCACATCTTTTGAGATATTATCACCCTCGAGTGTACGCACCCAATTAACACCATCTATTATTTTGCGCGATGACAAAAGCAAAGCAGCAACAGCCAGTTCTTTCACAGCATTAGCATTAGCACCTGGAGTATTGAAAACTACAATACCTCGCTCAGTACATTTATCTATTGGTATATTGTTGACTCCCGCTCCAGCCCGTGCTATACTATGAAGGTCATCTGAAAACTCCATATCGTGTAGAGAAGCACTACGCACTACAATTGCATCAGGGTTGGTTATTTGTTCACTAATCTCGTAATTGTCTCCAAAACGCTCTAATCCACTTTCTGATATTCCATTAAGTGTCTTAATTTTAAATTTATTCATTTCAGAATGTTTTTGTTGTAATATAAATATGTTTGAGATAGAAATGTAATGTTACATTAAGGACACAAAGATATCAAAAGCCTTAATATTATCACAATTTGTTATATTAAAAAGCAGTTATATCACAAATACATACATAATAGTATCAAATATCATATATTTTATTATTTACACAGAGCTATGTCAACCTTTCACAACCAACATCTCACACTTTTTACAATCAAATTCGAGTCTGAATCTCTCATCTTTGTGCTGGATAAAAAGTGGCTCCACAAAATGAGCTTCATGTCCTTCTCGTGGGCACCATCCCATAGCATGCTTGATGCAATATTTGCAATACATCAATGGCACATTGGGGTCTGCCTTTGCCTCAAATCCTGGCACAATCTCCTCCACACCAAATTGTTTATAAAAAGCCTCAGCCTTCTCGTTTATTACATTGCCTAAGTAAGAGAGTTTGGTATCAGGAAATTGAGGATTGGATGATTGCTCTCTTCTTTGTGGTCTCTGGTATTCTTTTTCTCGTTTTGCATCGAGCATTTCAATCATATTGCGACGCCACTCGTTCAGCTGTCCAGCTGGAATAAACCAATCGCTCTTAGTTGAGATCTCTACCCTACCCGCATCATAAATTGTGTTGCCCAATTTTGATAGCTGATTAGTTATATTCCGATTGGCAA
>CAZNRT010000024.1:18719-26023 GCA_964575445.1 uncultured Proteiniphilum sp.
TCATAAATTGTGTTGCCCAATTTTGATAGCTGATTAGTTATATTCCGATTGGCAATCTCACTATTTTTGGCTGGTTGCTTTTCTGATGGGAAACTTTGTTCTACTATCACTCCCTCCTCATCTTTTATTTGAATACTAAATCCTGTTTCATCTTCTGAGAAGAGTATGTTTAATAATATTTTTCGTTCAGACGTTTTGCCTGATAATACTTTGTCAAACTCATGGTCTTGATTGCGATATATTACTGCATTCTTTGCTATATCCACTATTTCAGCGGGATACACTCTCACTCGCACATTGTTGAGCCTTTCCGCTCTATTTGTTCTGAAGCCTGACAATACTCCTTCATTATTAACGAAGCAAAGTCCATCCCCATTGTTGATTTCAATCTCTGAGGCAATATCAACATAGTTGCGATTAGCACTCACTAAACGACCAATCTTTTCGCCCAATGATTTTGGGGTGTCAAGCATAGATAATCCAAAGTTTTCATCTCTATCTTCTGGTTTCACATTCCACTTTCGCCCTCCAATAAAATAATCAGTAGCATTACGTCTAAAAGACTTTTCGGGATCAGGTGTAAAAAATATCTTTGTCTCACCCAATGATGATCGCTTCACATCTGTACGACTCTCCAAAATAACATCAAGCTTTTGTCTATACATTGAGGTTATGTTCTTCACATAATTGATATCTTTCAATCTTCCTTCAATCTTTAGGGTGGAGACACCTGCATCTATCAGCTCCTCTAAATGCTCTGACATATCTAAATCTTTTAACGATAACAAGTGTTTATTCTTTACCAATTCTGTCCCTCTTGAGTCTGTGAGAGTATATGGCAGGCGGCAATATTGAGAGCATTCACCACGATTAGCACTTCTTCCTGTCATCGCATGACTTATATAACACTGACCACTATAACTTACACATAGAGCACCATGAACAAAAACCTCTAACTCTACATTGGTATTCTGCTTTATTCGTTTGATCTGTTTCAATGTAAGTTCGCGTGCCAAAACAACTCTTGAGAATCCAACATCTTGCAAAAACCTCACCTTTTCCACCGTTCTATTATCTGCTTGGGTGCTTGCATGTAGCGCAATAGGTGGTATATCAAGCTGTAACACTCCCATATCCTGAACAATCAAAGCATCGGCTCCAGCTTCATATATCTGCTTGATTAACTTCTGTGCCACAGGTAGTTGTGCATCTGTAAGAATTGTATTGAGTGCCACCAACACTTTGCTACGATATTGGTGTGCATACTTTGCCAACTGCTCTATATCCTGAATGCTATTGCCAGCAGCTGATCTCGCACTAAATAATGGAGCACCTATATATACAGCGTCTGCACCATGATTGATAGCAGCTATGCCAACTTCTAAATTTTTGGCAGGCGACAATAGTTCTATTTTTTGCATACTTATATTGGGAATCATTATTTTATAATTAAGACACAAAGGTATTTATATTATTCGTATGAATAAAGTATCATCAAAATAGATATTTCAAAATTTAATTAGTTCTTTTGCACTTTATAATTATACAAAATCAAATAAACCACAAATTGGAAAATATATTTCACGACAAGGAATTAGGACTTATCGTCACTCGATATAATGCAAGAGCAAAAAACATCATAGGAAGATATAATAAGGACCATATTGTTATTACCGTTCCAGTGGGATTTAATATGAAGAATATCCCCGAAATAATAGACGATATGCGTCCGCAATTGAGGAATTTCATAATTGAGAAAGAGAAAAACCATAGATTGGTTGAAGATGGGATGATAATAAAAACTGCATCTTTGCCTATTCGCATTGAGGTATCAAATACAATACAATCGTTTTATTATTCAATGAAGAGAGATGAAGCAGTAATTTTAGTTTCACCTACTATTGATATTGAGTCTTATGAAAGTCAGATGCAATTACTACACATGATTAACTATATAGCATATAGAGAAGCTCTAAGAATACTAATACCGAGAACAAAAGAACTTGCCAAAAGACACAGCCTCTCTGTTAGTCAGGTAAAAATAAGCAAGAGTAGAGGCAGATGGGGAAGTTGCTCACATAAAAAGAATATCAATCTATCGTACTACTTAATGCTTTTGCCTCAAAAACTAATTGATTATGTGATACTTCACGAACTTGCACACACTATAGAGCTAAATCATAGCGAAGCCTTTTGGGATTTGTTAGACACATTGTGTGGCGAAGATTCAAGGGCTTTGAGTGCGATTGCAAGGAGTTATACATCTGAAGATCTGGAGTTAGTCAGAAGCTATTAGTGGATTAGCTATCTATCTGCCTATAGTTGCTTATAAATCTTTCAGCATCACGTTTTTCGCTCTTTCGTATGCGCACATTC
Source organism: uncultured Proteiniphilum sp. (assembly GCA_964575445.1). Taxonomy (GTDB): domain Bacteria; phylum Bacteroidota; class Bacteroidia; order Bacteroidales; family Dysgonomonadaceae; genus Petrimonas. The sequence continues at coordinate 21,096 of CAZNRT010000024.1, forward strand.
TTGTTTCCAATAAAATATTCCAATGTGGAGCAAAATCACTCTCTGCATCAACATGAAAATCTTCAGTGCCATCATTATCTATCAATTCTAATAGTCTCGCCACCGACATTTGATTGATATCATAAGCTGGTTGATAAGCCATTACTCGATCATCATCAGCCATAGGAGTAGGCAAGATCATCTCCATCTTTATAAGTTCATCAATAATATCATTTGTCAACTTAATCGGGATTTGACATTTTAGAGATATACTTGCCGCAGAGAGCGGCGATCTGTTTTCGGCAAATCTCTTTACAATAACAGAGGCAATAAGTATAGTGAAGAAGTCTCGATAACGTCTTGTGATATTTTTTGTCTCTCTATCAAAAGAGAACTGCTGAACATTCTGAGTAGCAAATGATATTTCGGAACCGATGAGAACTATAAACCACGATACTTGAGTCCACAAAAGCAATAATGGTAGTGCCGCAAATGCTCCATAAATAGCATTGTATTTAGAAATCCACAACTGACCTTCTAAATATATCATCTGGAAAATCTGTAATGCGATACCTCCAACTATACCTCCTATTAATGCACTAAAAAATTTGACTTTAATATTTGGCATAAACTTATAAAGAAGAGTCATCGATACAATCATGACAATAAAAGGCAAAATATTTATTACCTGCCCCATTACGGGAGTTATTATATGTGTGAAGCGATCTAATGAGTCTGTAGATGCTTGAATAATGGCGGTAAGGCTATAATTAATAACAACAAAAATTGGCAACAAAAGCATGAGTGCAAAGTAATCTATCACACGCCGCTGTATAGGTCTGCCTTTCTTGATTCCCCAAATCCTATTAAAGCTATTTTCTATATCGGTGAATAGTAATACTATTGTATATAGGAGTAAAACAACTCCGATTCCTGCAAATACACCACCTTTGGAATGTTCAAGCGAATTATTTACAAACGAGACAAGAGTTTCTATTGTGAACTTTGTAGTCTCGTGCATCAATGAATCAGAAGACATCTGATGAGAGTTTTGAATAGAACTCTCAAGCGTATTTGGCATATTCAATGCCAATTGAGAACTTTGAATTGATAATGTATCCGAGCTCAATGGATTAGCAGATATTGGAGCCGTTATTTCAAAATCATTACTATTAAAGAAATCAAAGATTTGACTCTCCACTATCTTCTCAAAACCAAAGCCCCGAGCAATAGCAAATATCACCGCCAACATTGGCACGATTGATAGAATGGTGCGATATGTTAGCGACCGAGAGCTGGCACTCAAGTCCTGCTCTTGCACACCGCGCACAGTGAGCATTATTATTTTTAGAATATTGTGGAATATGTTTTTCTTACCAGAGAGGTTTTCAGGGTTCAAACGCCATATGTCGTATGTTAGGAAATGAATCCATTCCTTTATTTTGAGATTTATTCTCTTAATAAAGCTAAGATATTCCCTATCTTCATCATTAAAACGTTGAGACTTTTTTCTTTTTAATGCCATAACAAATAGATATAAAAAAAAAGTAGTAGGTCTATAAGCCGGGTTCTGTATCTTTATTAAATAAAGATGTTTGTCATTTATCTACGATATGATGTCGCCATCAATCTTTAGCAGCCTACCCCTCGGCATCGGGCGAGCAACCCTACATATAGCCGATATACATGGCCTTACAACCCACAAGACGTACGGCACAATACATCACTGTATCGCCCGGTGAGCTCTTACCTCACCTTTTCACCCTTACCACACTCCCTTTATAAAAAGGATAGTATGGCGGTTATTCTCTGTTACGTTACTCTGCTTTCACAAACAGCTTCCCATTAAGAAATGTGGTGCTCTTCGTTGCCCGGACTTTCCTCCCTCCGCCATACAGCGAATAGCGACAAACCGACCTACTACTCATACAAAAGTAGTACAATATTTATGAAATATTGCAGCTTCGGGCTTGTATTTTATTTAGTGCATACTTTTTGGAGGAAAATAGTTCATTTCGAAAAAGGTATCACTCCACCATCTATCAATGCGTTGTACCTCACCAATGCCTCCACAAAATAGTAATCGGCATACACGAGTGGAACATCAATCTCATTGTTGTGAGGGATAGCACCAACGCTATGCTTTAGGATAAAATTGCCATTCTCGCCAGCCTTTGCTCTATATCTGTCGCTACCCAAAGCATGCAGGATATCTACAGCTGCATTATAATATTTTTCGGAACGCTGTCCTTCCACACAAGTACTAAGCTCAAACAATGCTGATGCAGTGATAGCAGCTGCTGAAGCATCTCGATAGTTAATAGTCAAGTTTCTTGCATTAGACCTTATCCCAGGAGTGTAGCCAAGTTGATAAGCATTAAAGTCCCACCAAGCAATCTTATCTGAAGGCAAATTATCATGATCAAGATAGAAATCAGCGGTTTTGATTGCTGTTTCCAAGAAACGTGTATCTTTTGTTTCACGATAAACCATTGTGAAACCATATATTGCCCATGCCTGACCGCGAGACCAAGTGGAATTATCGGAGTAGCCTTGCGATGTTTCGCCTTTTATGAAATTGCCCGTTTTGGTATCATAAAATGTGACATGAAAATGGCTTCCATCAGCTCTAATCTGGTTTTCCATAGTTTTTTCGGCATGAGATATAGCTATCTTTTGAAACGAATCGTCACCGCTTTTTTGCGTAGCAAAGAACAGAAGTTCGAGGTTCATCATATTATCAATGATAACAGGATATTGAAAGACCTCATCTCCATTCCACGAACGCCAACTGTTCCAAGATTTAATTGTTTTGGTAATAGGGTTGAAACGAGTGCTTAACGAACGAGCCGACTCAATCAATACATCCTTATCCGCCTCTGCTGGATTGATGCGATATGCATTGCCAAAAGGACAATACATCATGAAACCAATATCATGATTGTCAGTAAAGGTTTTCACCGACTCCATTTTGTTAGTCCATGCTCTTGCCGAATCACCAAGAGCTTTGTCGCCCGAAAATTCTGATAAATACCACAATGTACCAGGAAAGAAGCCAGCGGTCCAGCTTCTGATATCAAATCTAATTAGATCACCGTTTTTATTAAGTGATTGTGGCATTTGAGTTTTCGAGAAAGGCACCTTTAGCATGTTCTCAACCTGAATTTTTGCAAAGTCTAAGTTTTCCTTGATAAATTGTTTTTCTTTTTCTTGTGCCACTAATACAAGCATAGAGCTAACAACAAGAATGAGAGATAATAGAATCTTCTTCATTTGAATAATTATTTAATTGTGTATTTAATGCGATTGATCATTCAAACAGCAAAAATACTCTTTATGTTGCTACTCGCCAAATCGTTTGATATTCACCCTCTTTTGTTTAACATCTATCACAAAGGGTTCTATTTTAGCAATTTTGCCTGGTGTAACAGTTACTAATTGTGATGAGTTTTCGCAGGCAGTATTTGCGGGCAACGACGAGATTATAAGCTCAATCCTATATTCACCCGTAGGCAAGAATGCAGTAAACGTGGCATCATCATTAGTGGATACTCTGTGCTTCACAACCCCATCTGTGCTTGTAATTTGAAATATAATCCCCTCTATTTTGGGCTCAATATCCATCGAAGTGCGCAAATCAAACTTATATGTTATCCTGCCCGACACTACCCCCGCCTGTTGTAATGGAATTTGTATCAATGATTTAAACTTATCCACACGGAGCGTATCTGCATCACCAAACCATCCTTTTTCTGAAATATGACCAACAGAATATTTCCCAAACGGAACTTTACGATAAGTGACCTCGCCCTTTTCGTTAGTAATAAATGGTCTTTTATTTATTGAAACAGGATAGCCCTTGGCTGGTTCATCGCCTTTGTCATACACACCGTTGGAGTTGCGGTCATGATATACAAAGGCTTTCACCCTGCTCTTCTTTGCCGTGCTGGCTCTATTGCCATGCAGGTGAATTGTAAATCCCAACTCATTACTATATGCACTTACCAAAGGCATGTCCTTAAACTTATAGCTATACCAATTTGAATTAATAAACATAGAAAACAATTTCGACATGTTGTACCTGACATTAATATAGGTAGATGGAGAAAAGTCAGAATAATAATCCTTGTTCAATCCAGCATTTGCCATTATAGATAGCTTGTTGTCAAATAGTTGCTGATTTACAGACACAGATGATATAAATCTTTCGTAAGGCTGATTACCAAGAGATGACGTTACTTGCTCAGAAAGATAATAACTACCTCGCTGATATTGAGCCATCAAATTAATCCACTTGATTGAATAAGATAGGTTTAGTCTATACTGGTCGGAGCTATTATCCGAAATAGAATTTGTAGAATACCCATACTCGCCCGATAGATTTGCCGAATGCCCAATCTTGCGACTACTCCATGACATAGATCCACGCACACGATTAGCATTCATCTCAACCATCGATTCAGTCGAAACATTTTGCTGATAACTATTCGAGTGCTCATACTGATGCTGATATCCTACACCAAAAGTCACATTCACCCACTTTGGAAAATACATATCAGCATTAGCCATCATATTGCCCGAATTGGTGTTGATGGACAACATATACGAGCGGGGCTTGAATCGTGAATAATAAGCATTGGTATTAAAAGAAAAATCATTTATCTTTTTCGATATGGCTTGCTGAAGTGAAAAGACACCCTTTCTGTTTCCAGGAAAATAGTTAGAACTCAAATAATAATTACCTGATATCCTTAATTCCGCAAGCTTCTAGATTTAATATAAAGGCAAAGCACTGATTTGAAATATCTTATCAGTAGCTTTGCCATGTGTAATATTTCACCTATATTGGTGCTGCATAAATACTTACACAGCAATGAAAGTACAAAAAGTTTCCCAATCAATCACTCCTTTTGCCGGTATTTCTTTCGTCAATCAAGAATTTAATGATT